>JALOAS010000140.1 GCA_023228705.1 Ottowia sp.
TTATACCTATATAGTACACCTGCCCGAAAACCAATCATTGTGAAAAACCCCACTTTTAGCCCGCTCCCAGAGCCAGATAAAAAGGTAGGGGTAAGAATCTATTTGACCCGACTTAGGGGGTTGAGACGAATAAATCATCCCCCTCATTGATAATTATTGGATATCCGTAAGAATCTATTTGACCCGACTTAGGGGGTTGAGACTGACCAATCTTTGGTCATGAGTGATTTCGCCATTATACCGTAAGAATCTATTTGACCCGACTTAGGGGGTTGAGACACCAATCTTTGGTCATGAGTGATTTCGCCATTATATCCGTAAGAATCTATTTGACCCGACTTAGGGGGTTGAGACTTACATGCAGCTTCGCTCATGGAGCCATCGTTTGGGATGTAAGAATCTATTTGACCCGACTTAGGGGGTTGAGACTTAAATAGCCCCTTCTACCAAGCCCATCACCTTTCGGATGTAAGAATCTATTTGACCCGACTTAGGGGGTTGAGACTCAAGATACTGTTTATTTTTTTTCTTTTTTTTTATTGTAAGAATCTATTTGACCCGACTTAGGGGGTTGAGACTGTCATTTCGATAACGGACTCCATTGTTCCGTTAAATGGTAAGAATCTATTTGACCCGACTTAGGGGGTTGAGACATTAATTTTCATCAAGTTCCTCTTCTTTTATAGCTATGGTAAGAATCTATTTGACCCGACTTAGGGGGTTGAGACCACAATATAGTAGCCTGCATACTCTAAAGTTAGGTATACAGTAAGAATCTATTTGACCCGACTTAGGGGGTTGAGACATTAGGGCTCCACCAGTCTTGACCATTTCGATCATGGTAAGAATCTATTTGACCCGACTTAGGGGGTTGAGACTTTTTCAATATTTTTGAATCGACCTCCTCCGAAAAAGTAAGAATCTATTTGACCCGACTTAGGGGGTTGAGACTTTTTGAATCGACCTCCTCCGAAAAATTCTAGATCAGTAAGAATCTATTTGACCCGACTTAGGGGGTTGAGACAAATTGCCTCTTGTTGTTGTTCTTTTTTCATGTTTAACGTAAGAATCTATTTGACCCGACTTAGGGGGTTGAGACTTTCTATCTTTTTAACTTCCATATCTCCTCCTTTCTTGAGTAAGAATCTATTTGACCCGACTTAGGGGGTTGAGACTAATAGTTGCTTGTGGTGAGTATCTCATACTCACACCTGTAAGAATCTATTTGACCCGACTTAGGGGGTTGAGACAGGAACAATACTTGTTACCCTGTATTCGGAGATTGCTATGTAAGAATCTATTTGACCCGACTTAGGGGGTTGAGACCTTGTTTCTGCAGATAGCAAGGGTTTTCTTATGGTTTCGTAAGAATCTATTTGACCCGACTTAGGGGGTTGAGACGTTTCCTCATCCTCTATTCTTTTGCACTCTTTTAAGTAAGAATCTATTTGACCCGACTTAGGGGGTTGAGACAATGGAGGGTTAAATCCTCGAATGATGGAATTGATGAAGTAAGAATCTATTTGACCCGACTTAGGGGGTTGAGACCTATTGCCTCTCCGTCCTCAAAGACGCAGGCAATGTAAGAATCTATTTGACCCGACTTAGGGGGTTGAGACTAAGTCAAATTCATTGTTAAATGACATGATAAATATCTGTAAGAATCTATTTGACCCGACTTAGGGGGTTGAGACACCATTTCGATCAAGACTTGGTTCCCAACTCCTTCGGTGTAAGAATCTATTTGACCCGACTTAGGGGGTTGAGACTCATTTTCATTAAAGGATTTCAAACTTTTTAACAATTCTGTAAGAATCTATTTGACCCGACTTAGGGGGTTGAGACTCATTGAGGATATCAATAAACTCTTCTTGAGTGTTGAAGTAAGAATCTATTTGACCCGACTTAGGGGGTTGAGACCTATTGATTGAATTATGCTCTCTAAATCTCTCATCTTCGTAAGAATCTATTTGACCCGACTTAGGGGGTTGAGACTATATTTTGGAGGTAATTCCTTCTTTCCAATCTCAAGGTAAGAATCTATTTGACCCGACTTAGGGGGTTGAGACCCAATTCTCCATTTTCATCAGTCTTGAAAACTGAAGTTGTAAGAATCTATTTGACCCGACTTAGGGGGTTGAGACATGTTGACTTGGCAATGTTTCATAATTTCCTCAAATGTAAGAATCTATTTGACCCGACTTAGGGGGTTGAGACGAATATTCCCAGCTTGAAATGTCCATGTTGACCTGGTAAGAATCTATTTGACCCGACTTAGGGGGTTGAGACCTATCACCTATAAATAAATCAAAATCGTTCTTTATATTGTAAGAATCTATTTGACCCGACTTAGGGGGTTGAGACATAGTTGCAACCATATAAAGCGCGCTGCATAGTATGCGTAAGAATCTATTTGACCCGACTTAGGGGGTTGAGACTATTTTTTCAAGCCTGCTTAATTGCAAGCTTGTCTCTGTAAGAATCTATTTGACCCGACTTAGGGGGTTGAGACTTATTTTCATTAAACGATTTCAAACTTTTTATCAATGTAAGAATCTATTTGACCCGACTTAGGGGGTTGAGACTAAACAATGCCAGAATTTCTACAAATAGTCTTTCGGTAAGAATCTATTTGACCCGACTTAGGGGGTTGAGACAAAATATTTCCAACAATCTGAATTTTTGAATCTAGGTGTAAGAATCTATTTGACCCGACTTAGGGGGTTGAGACGTAGTCGTCAAAGTCGTCAAGCTCGCCGTCGTTCTGGGTAAGAATCTATTTGACCCGACTTAGGGGGTTGAGACGTAAGTATAACCACTCACAATATAGTAGTCCCATATAGTAAGAATCTATTTGACCCGACTTAGGGGGTTGAGACATCCATCAGAGTATAAAACTCTTTAGTGCCCTTTGGGTAAGAATCTATTTGACCCGACTTAGGGGGTTGAGACTTTTTTCCCGTTATTATCAATTACTGTAATGGTGGAGTAAGAATCTATTTGACCCGACTTAGGGGGTTGAGACGTTTTAACCTAACAATATGTTTCATCATTCGATGAAACGTAAGAATCTATTTGACCCGACTTAGGGGGTTGAGACAATAATTTAATCACTTGTTCTTTTTCAACACCATTATAGTAAGAATCTATTTGACCCGACTTAGGGGGTTGAGACTTATTTCTTCTTTACTAAAGAAGTAATAAGTCTACCCCCCGTAAGAATCTATTTGACCCGACTTAGGGGGTTGAGACAATACTCCATCCAGCCACCACCAACTCTAACCCAGTAAGAATCTATTTGACCCGACTTAGGGGGTTGAGACAGACGGAACTCATTGTTCCGTCAAATGTTGCCTCCGTAAGAATCTATTTGACCCGACTTAGGGGGTTGAGACTTTTTAACTCTTCATCCCAGTGCTCTAAATAGAGTCCGTAAGAATCTATTTGACCCGACTTAGGGGGTTGAGACATAATTTTTTCCATTTTTCTCTCCTTATCTCTCATCGATATGTAAGAATCTATTTGACCCGACTTAGGGGGTTGAGACAACCATTATAGATGAGCATATATTGCTCATGTCTGCATAGTAAGAATCTATTTGACCCGACTTAGGGGGTTGAGACCTATCTTGTTTATTTTTTTCATTTTTAACTCTCTTCGTAAGAATCTATTTGACCCGACTTAGGGGGTTGAGACTAATTCTGAACTCCTTCAATTAACCATCCAACTTGATTTTGTAAGAATCTATTTGACCCGACTTAGGGGGTTGAGACTTAAGACACATTTTCCTTGAGATTCCCATAATTCATTTGTAAGAATCTATTTGACCCGACTTAGGGGGTTGAGACACAAATACATAGCTTTTCTGTAATCATGTTTCATCTTTCGTAAGAATCTATTTGACCCGACTTAGGGGGTTGAGACTTATAGTGTATTCCTATCCTACACAGGATATCAGGGAGTAAGAATCTATTTGACCCGACTTAGGGGGTTGAGACAAAATATAATGTCCAGTTCCTCCTTCAAGCCAGTCTGGTAAGAATCTATTTGACCCGACTTAGGGGGTTGAGACTCATTCCAAGACTTCGTTCTTGATTGAAACCTAAGTTATTGTAAGAATCTATTTGACCCGACTTAGGGGGTTGAGACAGAAGCCCTCTAAGAGGTAAAAAAAGAGCTTCTTTGTCCCTATGTAAGAATCTATTTGACCCGACTTAGGGGGTTGAGACCACCCCTAATGTGTACTCATCGGCTTCTTGTGTGTCTGGTCGTAAGAATCTATTTGACCCGACTTAGGGGGTTGAGACTAAATGCAACCTGCAAGAGCCACGCAATTGAAAAAGTAAGAATCTATTTGACCCGACTTAGGGGGTTGAGACAATTTGTTATATTCATCCTGGCTTATTTCAAGCCAAGGTAAGAATCTATTTGACCCGACTTAGGGGGTTGAGACCGTTTATGTCATTTTCTAAGGCCTGCAATTCTTGAGTAAGAATCTATTTGACCCGACTTAGGGGGTTGAGACTACAGTAGACACAACAAAACATGGACAGCAAAAACAACCATGTGTAAGAATCTATTTGACCCGACTTAGGGGGTTGAGACATATATCGAATGTTTGCACTCTAATTACTTGCCACTGTAAGAATCTATTTGACCCGACTTAGGGGGTTGAGACTGACACTGTACACAATGTCAGAACTTCTGTAAATAAGTAAGAATCTATTTGACCCGACTTAGGGGGTTGAGACGTGATAGTTGTTTTCATTATCTGACACTGTACACAAGTAAGAATCTATTTGACCCGACTTAGGGGGTTGAGACCAAATTCCTGTTTACAATGAAAGCATTCAAAGCTTTCGTAAGAATCTATTTGACCCGACTTAGGGGGTTGAGACCCGTCTTCAAAGACGCAGGCAATGACTATTTCAGGTTCGTAAGAATCTATTTGACCCGACTTAGGGGGTTGAGACTCACTGGAATAATCCCAGCTTGAAATATTCATATCTACGTAAGAATCTATTTGACCCGACTTAGGGGGTTGAGACGCTTTGCACAATGTGCCCAGCCGCTTGGACTTGTTGCAGTAAGAATCTATTTGACCCGACTTAGGGGGTTGAGACTTAATTGCAAGCTTGTTTCTTTTTTCACTCTATCTAAGTAAGAATCTATTTGACCCGACTTAGGGGGTTGAGACTCAAGCTCGCCGTCGTTCTGGTAATCTAATTCTGTGTAAGAATCTATTTGACCCGACTTAGGGGGTTGAGACAAGTTTGAACCGCAATCTTCATCTAATACGTTATATATTGTAAGAATCTATTTGACCCGACTTAGGGGGTTGAGACCTTTGTTTCCGGACTAATATCATCATTGTAAGATAACTTGTAAGAATCTATTTGACCCGACTTAGGGGGTTGAGACATTAGTTTAACCATTCTGTCTTTCTTTTTCATAATATGTACTGTAAGAATCTATTTGACCCGACTTAGGGGGTTGAGACTAATTTCGTGAAAAATGGAAACGCTTTTTATTCGAACGTAAGAATCTATTTGACCCGACTTAGGGGGTTGAGACTTTTTAATTATCTTTAGCAGAGACTTGTAAGTCTCTGTGTAAGAATCTATTTGACCCGACTTAGGGGGTTGAGACGCTTTTGCAATCTCTTGCAACTCGGGGTCAGTTATTTTGTAAGAATCTATTTGACCCGACTTAGGGGGTTGAGACTATATCCACTTTTCA
>JALOAS010000141.1 GCA_023228705.1 Ottowia sp.
GCTGCTAATAGCCCTATGTCTACAGGTAATGCTGCTCCTTCTTATAATCAGTCAGATAAGTATAGTAAGAGTGAAATGTTACCAGATTTAGAATCTCAACCTTCTATCACTGGAAGTGAGGTTACTGAGACAGCAGGTGGATCTGGCGATATTAAATCTACTATAGCTACTTATGCTAGAAAAGCTGGTATAGATCCTAGCATGGCTACTACATTTGCAGCTATGGAATCTAGTCTTAATCCTAATGCTAAAGCTAGTACTAGTTCAGCGGCAGGACCATTCCAGTTTATCAATAGTACATGGCGTAGTATGCTATCTAAGTACGGTAAGAAATACGGTTTAGATAGTAATGCTAGTCCCTTTGATGTTAAAGCTAGTACTCTAATGGCTTCTGAGTTCATTAAAGAAAACATAAATGGACTTAAGAAAGTAGTATCTAATCCTAATATAGTACATGCTTACTTAGCACACTTCTTAGGTTTAGGCGGAGCTAGAACTTTCTTGAAGATGGGACCTAATGATATACCTGCTAGAACTATGCAAGCTGCTGCTAGAGCTAATAGATCTATCTTCTTTGATAAATCTGGAAGACCTAGAACAGCTGCACAGATCTATGAAGTTATGAAAAATAAGGTAACTAAAGCTGCTAAAGACTTTGGTATTTCTCTACCTTCTATAAGTGGGACTCCAACTGCTTCTAATGATAGTAACTATAGTGGTCAAGGTGCTGCTAATGATCCAGTAGCTTCTAGCTCTAGTTTAGTTAGCTTTGGAGATGCTGGTAGTATGCTAGGTGGTCAACCTAGTCCTACAGCACCATCGGCATCATCTAGTATGAAGGGATTACTATCTCCTCAAAATACTAACCCTATAGGTACATATGACGGCAGTGGTGTAGGTTACTCTCCTGATTCAGGCGGTAGTAGTCTAGACACTGTAGCTACAGCTATGAATAAATCTGTGGATATACAAACACAGATGCTTGCTGTACTTCAAGATATAGCAGGTAAAATAAATCCTGAAAATTTTAATGATTTGAAAGGTATGATAGATAAAGCTGTTACAGGTGGTGGTATGCAAGAGGTTAGCGGTAAAGTTAACCAAGCTGCAAGATCAGCATCTACTAGTTTTAATTCTATTGTAGACTTAGCTAGAAAAACAGCTTAAGGGCTAAAGCAGTGGAGCATCTGCTCCACTGCTAGTCTTATTAAAAGGATGAAGGTAAAATGGCAACTAGTACAACGATGGACACTAGAATCATAGAGATAAATGGTAAAAGGATAGCTTCTGGATCACCATCTATCTCAGCAGCTCCAGTAGATCAACAATTAGATAGAGATTGGGCTAAGAGTGCTTTTCTTATAGCAGATAACAATCTAGATAACGATGTAGATGTACAAAATAGATATTGGTCATCAGCTTCTGCTAAATTTACTGATACTAGAATGGGTGGTAATTTAGGTATAAATGCAAGACCTCAATTTACCAGGTATAGTGATATACGTTCAATAGGTAGACTTAGGAGTAGATCTCCTGTTTCATTATCTAATATCTCAGGTAATCACGGTATGGGTAGGTACTATAGTGAAGCTATAGATGATCCTGCACAAACTATCTATCTTAGATTTGGTGTACCACAGTTTAACTCATTGACTAACTTTATAGCTAGAGCCTTTGATCCTAATCTATCCTCTATGGCTAAAACAGGTAGAGGTAAAAGTGTATTATATTCACTAGGTAAAGTAGCAGGATCTGCTGTAACTATAGCGGCTTTTCCAGCTTTATCTGTTGGTATATTAAGTATGCAAGCTATAAGTAGTTTCTTCATGAGACCTACTAGTAAGTTTTATACCATGAAACCTACTATGCATCTATACTGGCTCACTGTTAACACTCTAGTAAACACACTAGCTGTAAACAGAGGTGTGATGCCTAAGGTACTAGCAACACCATCTCAACAAAGGTTAGGTAAACCTTTTGAACTAGATGCTGAATATATGAATCAGTTAAGTAGTCTTATGCCTGATCTATTTAAGGAAGGTAGTTATATAGATGTATTCTCAATAGCTAATAGAACTCAAAGATTAGCTAACAGAATGTTAAGAGCTGATACAGCTGCTTTAGAGAGTGGTAACTTCGATACTTATACTGGTTATTTAAGAAAGGAATATTTAGGTAATAACAGTAGCGCTACATATCTTACCAATGAAAATGGTGATATGAAATTAGGCGTTTGGTTAGATAAAGTAGCTTCATTCCTATACTACCAGGATGATACAACTTCTCAGATAGAAGTAGATCCGAGAGTAGATGGAACTACTATAAATCCGGATGATCCTAAGAGCGGTCAAAAGCAAGATCCTGGATTCTTTCAAAGCATAGCTGAGAATCTAGATGCTGAATTCGATAACGGTAGTATGTTTGCTACATTTAAAGTAAACTATACTGGATCTGTATCTGAATCCTTTAGTAACTCTGTAGTAGAGTCAGATCTATCGCAGAAACTAAATAGCATGTCTTCTCAATCTAGACAAGCTAGGTTTGCTTTCTCTGAAGGTAATATCATAGGTGGAAATGGTATAGGTGACGTTATACAAAGCGCTATAGGTAGTATTTCTGATTTAGCTATTGGTGCTCTAGATGGTGTAACTATGGGATTTTCTAAACTATTACCTGTACTAGGTGGTAGTGGATATATAGATATACCTAAACATTGGCAAAGTTCTACAGCTAACCTGCCTAGAACAAGCTACACTATGAAGCTTATAAGTCCATATGGTAACGCTATGTCTCAGATCATGAACATAGATATACCATTAGCTATGCTATTAGCTGGAGCTTTACCATTATCTACGGGTAAACAATCTTATACTAGTCCTTTCCTATGTCAGTTATACGATAGAGGTAGATGTCAAGTTAGATTAGGTATGATTGAATCTTTATCTATTACTAGAGGTACTTCTACATTGGGATTTAATACTAAAGGAAATGCTTTAGCTTTAGATGTAACATTCCAAGTAGTAGATATGTCATCTATCATGCATATGCCTATTTCACCAGGTAGGATATTTGATGCAGATATGACTTTGGATGAAGATAATGTATTGATGGATTATCTAGCTGTATTAGCAGGTCAAGATATCTATAGTCAGATTTACGCTATACCTAAAGCTAAGTTAGCAGCAGCTAAGCGTATAGCTCAAACTAGAAAATTAACATCTACAGCATATTGGGCTAGTTTATTTCATGAAGAAAGTACTAGCGGTTTATTTAAATACGTAACGTTGGGTGCTTTTAACGCTATAGAAGGCACTAGCAGAGGTAATACTATCGCTGCCAGTACTACACAGTAAAAAAGAAAATAAAGCCTCTAGGAGCCTATACAGGGCTCCTAGAGGTATATGCTGTCTGTTACCTAAGTACCATACCAGTAGATCTTCCTAAATCAAAATCCATTCTACTTAAACCACTTAATCTACTAGTCCTATTAGCAGTATGTATAAAGTCAAATTCATCATCTATTACAGTAGATAGAGAATCTTCATCAAAAGCTTTATCCATTACCTTACTAGTGAATACTTGATCAAGATCAGTATTGCTAACTACTATATTAGAGATAGAAAGATTATCATCTACACTACTAGTATCCCAATCATCAGAAAGGATTTCAGCAGCAGCTATAGTTCTATCAGCATAGTTACTATATTCAGCTTCCTTAATTTCCTTAGGTATAGTAAATGTTTCTAACATAGCAACTATGCTATTAGGATTCTCAAGCATGGTATCTAAACCTACTGATGAATTAACAACATCTAATATACCGGATGTATTTTTACTAGCAGCTAAATTACCTACTAAAGCACCTGAAGCTCTAGATAATACATTTCTATTACCTACACCTTGACTAACAGCACTGAATACACCACACATATTCATGTCATAACCAAACTTACTTAATGACATAAGCTTAGCTAATACACCATTTAAATCATTTACCTTAGAGTTATACTGACCACCAGTAATCTTGTTTAATATATTATTAAACTGAGCGCTATCACAACCATTATTACTAGCTACTCTACTATTACCATTACAGTTGATAGTCCTATCGTAAGGTTTACCTATACCACCCATCTTAAGGGCATCTGACTTACACTTCTCTATAGCTTTACTAAAGGAAGTTTGACTAGCTTTATCATCAGGAAATAGATCTGCTACTAGTCTATCTATTTCTGTCATAGGTAGATCTAATATATCCTTTAAAGATCCTACCATACCTTTAATATCTCTTATCAATCCACTAGCTGTAGCTTGAAGAGATTGTATAGTATCAACTATAGGCGATATAGCTTGCTTACCTGTATTAACAAAGCTTTGTAACTCAGTACTTACGCTATTTACTACTACATTAGGAGAGTTAAATATCTCACTAGTTCTATTGTTTACTAGATCAGCAATAGCTACGTTAGTTTCTTGATCTAGAAACTTGAACCTTTTAGCCGCTATAGTCATATTACACCTTTTAGGAAATTATATCTTGTCATAGAATAGCTGATATAAATAACTAAAAGAAAAAGAACATATACCCACTACAGCCTATATTAAGGCTGTAGTGGGTACTTGCTGTCCAACTATTAAACTATAGCTTTATTAAGCTTTCAGCTCAAAACGCTCATTCTTAGCGGCTTCAGTATCTTCTTCAAGACCCTTATCCTGTTCTTCCTCATTAGCTTTTTCCTGCTCAGCGACTTCTTGCTTTACGCTAGAAAGTAGACTAGCAGTTTGTTGAGGTTTTTCTTCCTTAATTACAACAGCTTTCTCAGTCTTAGGTACTACAAACTCATAGATGTCAGTAGCAGGGCGATCTAACAGGAAACTAAAGTTAGGTTCACGATCTTCTTTAAGTGCAGTACGAATCTCTTCCATACCACGAAGAAACCACTTAAAGTATACAGGACGCATACGGATACCTGATTTGTCATTGATGTAATAACAATCGAAAGGTAGCGTGGATTCCTTCATACTCTTTACGAGTACTTTGTAAGCTTTGATACGTTGATAATGACTATCCATGATGATGGCACGGAAGTTAGTCACACGAGTATTAGTCAACATCTTAGAGAATTTCTTAAGAGTCTGACCACTCATAGAACGGATACGATCGTCACGTTCTTCAGATTGAATATAGTGCCAGAAAGCCTCCATGTTAGCAAACCTACCAAAAATACTATGATTCAAACCTAGATCATAGTTAGGACTAAGAATGCAACCTAATTCAGTTTCACCATGTTCCCAGATGTTGATGTGATCTTCACCATCACCAATCCACTTCATGGGAGAAGGTGCAGGTTGACGGAAATCCTCAGAACGATTAGGTTTAAACTGACGACGGATAGGTTGAAGCTTTTCGAACATAGAACCTTGTTTGGTTTTCATGAGATACCTCTGGTATTATTTATGTGTTTCAGATTTGTTAGTCTTTGCTGGAATTAAAGACTTATGCAATTGAGTTTCATGGAAGTACATAAGTACAATGTAAACGCTCAAAAGCCATATATTGTTAATCAAAAGATTTCTTAAAATTTCTACATTGATATATAGAGTTTGAACTACTTCTGTGTTTATAAGACTTTGTTGACCTAATGGATCTTTTCTATTTCTAGAAATAGC
>JALOAS010000142.1 GCA_023228705.1 Ottowia sp.
GGATGAAGCGCCCGGGTCCTACAAGGACATAGACGAAGTCATGAGCAACCAGGCTGACCTGGTCGACGTGCAAATCGAGTTGCAGCCGCTGGCGGTCATCAAGGGCTAGCTGGACCTGGCGCTTCGCAGAAGAGGTTGAGCGATGATGAGGTTGAGCGAATTGCGTCCAGCGTCCAGCGTATGTACACCACGCCAAACGCTCAACCTCCCCATGGCGCCCTCGCCGCGATTCCCCGCTCCGGATGACCGATGACCTCGGCCCTTGCGGGCCTTGCATGAAAGCCGCCTGCGGCGGCTGATGAAGGTTTGGCGTCAAGCGTCCAGCGTGTGCCCGCCACGCTCAACGCTCAACCTCCCCATCATGGCGGCGCAGCCGCAGTCATTGCCGCCGCGCAGCGGCGCGGTCATCTGTCATCCGTCATGCGCCACGCTCAACGTCCAGGGTGCTGCACGGGAAGTTATTTCCCGTCTCCTGCTGGGCGATCAGCGCGATGTTAACATGTTGCGCCGATTCACCGATTCATCCAACAACCCTGTTTTTTTCTGTGATCCAACTGGCCTACAGCACCTTCGGGCTGACCCGGCTGCCTTTTCTTGACGCGCTGGACGCCGTGGCCAAGGCGGGCTACAGCGGGGTCGAGATCTCGTTTCACCGCGATCATTTCAACCCGTTCAACCTGCAGGGCGCCGACCTGGACGCCGTCAGGGCGCGGCTGCAGAAGGCCGGCATCCAGCCGGCCTGCGTGGCCACCGCGTCTCACTTCTTCACGCCGTCCAGGCCGCACGAGCCCTCGCTCATGGCGCTGGACGTGGCCGGCCGCAAGCGCCGCATCGACCTCATCAAGCGGGGCATACGCGTGGCGCGCCACCTGGACGTCAACCTCGTGACCTTTGGCAGCGGCTTTTTGCGCCCGGAGCATGTGCGCAATCCGGCGGTCGATCCGCTGGAGGTGCTGGCCGACTCCATCCACGAGTGCCTGCGCGAGATCCGCGACGGTGAAGACATCACGCTGCTCATCGAGCCCGAGCCGGGCATGGTGATAGAGACGCTGGACGACGGCCTGGCACTGATCGATGCGGTGGGCTCGGCGCGCTTTGCCCTGCACATCGACATCTGCCACGCCTACTGCTCGGACGTGGACTACATCGCCGCGCTCGCGCGCGCGGCGCCGCATGCGCGCTACCTGCACATCTCGGACGCGCGTGCCGGCTGGAACCTGAAGATCGTTGCGGATGCAGAAGATCTTGCATTTGACCTGGACTTTGCCAGCACGCTGGTCTACTTCCCGGACACGGCCGACTTCCTGCTGGTCGACCGCCGCCATCCCTTCTATTTCTGCGATGCGGCGCCGGGCGCGGCACGGCGCCAGCGCATCGCCACGCTGCTGGCAGCCGCTGGCGTGGAGCAGGACTGGCAGCAGGTTGATTACCCCAGCCTCTACGCTGGCGCCTCGCCGCTGGACGACGAGATCTTCACCTACCTGATCTCGGTGCCGCGGTTGTCATTTGACGTGCTCGAGCGCGCCAGGCCGGTGGTGGCGTACATGCGCGGCGCGCGCAGCCCGGTACGCATCGACAAGATGGTGGCCAACACGCGCACCGGCATGGTCCATTTCCATGAGATACCGGGCGAGGGCACGCTGGACCTGGCGGCCAGCTTCAAGGCGCTCAACGACCATGGCTTCAACGGATTTGGCGCGGTCGAGCTCTACCACCACGTGGCGTCGTGGCAGCAGGCGCTGGAGGACAGCTACCGGCACCTGGCCGCAATAGACCAGGGCGCCTGAACCTAGAATCCGAAGTTGACCGCTTATTTTCTTTGACAACTATTTGTTATTGCTCGAAGTTTTGCGTTTTTCAATGAACACCCATCAGGTGAAGACGCTATGCGCCTGATCGCACAGCACTGGACGCGCCATGCTGCGTTGCTCCACCTTGCAGACAGTAGTCTGCGGCGTTGTCGCGTCTTGCCTGACACGCCCATCGCTGCACGCTCAGGCGCATCCAACTGCGGAATCTAGGATCAATGGAAGCTGCAACCATGGACTACCGGCAACTGGGGTGGCAGCCCGATACCGTGGGCGAGCTCGACCACCGGCGGCTCAAGGCGCCCAGCGTCAAGCTGCGCGGCGCGCACCCGGGCCCGCGCGGCGACACCGTCTACTGCGTGGACCTGCGTTTCCGCCACCCCAATGCCGATGAATACCTGAGCAGCACCGAAGCGCATTCCACCGAGCATTTCCTGCTCGAGGGCTTCAGCCGGCTCATGCCGGAGCACTTCCTGGGCGTTGGCGTCATGGGCTGCCAGACCGGCTTTTACCTGACGCTGCTGGGCGAGGGCCGGCGCCTGGTCATAGAAGACGCGCTGGAGCAGGTGCTGCGCGGCGTGCTCACGGCCAGCGCGGTGCCGTACGCGCGCGTGGACCAGTGCGGGCGCTGGCAGAACCACGACCTGGCGCGCGCGCAGGCGGTGGCACGTGACGTGCTGGCACGGCGCAGCCAATGGCAGGACGTTGCATGACGGGCCATTGCGCCACCGTCGCGCCGGGGCACTGGCTGGTGCGCGCCACGCGCCCTGTCGCCTACGAGCTGCGCAACGTGGACGATGTCTTTGACGCACGCGGCGATGCCCTGCTGGGTTTCGGGCGCCGGCAGCACGGGCGCCGCTTCGTGGTGGTTGATGAATGCGTGCACCGCCACCACGGCGCGCGCATCCGCGACTACTTCCGTGCCCACGGCGTGCAGGCCCGCATCCTTGTCTTTCCGGGCGGCGAGGCAGCCAAGACCGTGGACGCCTGGCAGGACGTGCTGCGCGCGCTCGACGCCTTTCCCGTGCACCGGCGCGACGAACCCGTCATCGCCATCGGCGGCGGCGTACTCACCGACGTGGTCGGGTTTGTCGCGTCCAGCTACCGGCGCGGCGTGCCGCACATCAAGGTGCCGACCACGCTCATGGGCTATGTCGATGCCGCGGTCGGCATCAAGACCGGCGTCAACTTCAACGGGTACAAGAACCGGCTGGGCAGCTTCGAGCCGCCGCGCGCGGTGCTGCTGGACCGCAGCCTGCTGGTCACGCTGGCGCCGCGGCACCTGCGCAACGGCCTGTGCGAGATCGTCAAGCTGGCGGTCGTCTGCGACGCCGGCCTGTTCGAGCTGCTCGAGCGCCGCGGCGCGGCCAGCCTGGCCGCCGCGTTCCAGGACGCGCCGGGCCGCGAGATCCTGGACCGGGCGATTGCCGGCATGCTGGCCGAGCTGGCGCCCAACCTCCACGAGGACGAGCTGGCACGCAAGGTGGATTTTGGCCACACTTTCAGCTACGGCCTGGAGACGCTGCACGGCGACCGCCTGCTGCATGGCGAGGCGGTGCTGCTCGACATCCTGGCCTCGACCCTGATGGCACGCGCGCGCGGCCTGCTGCCGGCTGCCGACGCCGAGCGCGTGCTGGCGCTGGTGCAGCGGCTCGGGCTCGCGCCTGAGGCCCGGCTGCTTGATCCCGAGCGCATGTGGCAGGCGCTGGCCGATCGCATCGAGCACCGCAACGGCCGTCAGCGCGTGCCCCTGCCAACGGCCATAGGCCAGTGCACCTTTGTCGACGACATCACGCGCGCAGAAATCCGCGCCGCCACCGACGCCCTGCAGCAACGGACGCCCGCACATGAACCCATCGCCGAAACCTGAGACCACGCCCAACGTCGATGCCGCCGAGATCGCGCACTTCAACCGCATGGCCAAGCTGTGGTGGGACCCGCACGGCAAAATGGGCCAGCTGCACGCCATCAACGACCTGCGCCTGGCCTTCATCACCGACCGCTTCCAGGGCGCCAGCCCGCGCGTGGCCGATGTCGGCTGCGGCGGCGGCATCCTGGCCGAGGCGCTGGCCAGGGCCGGAGCCCGCGTCACCGGCGTCGACCTGTCGGAGTTGTCCATCGAGATTGCCCGCCAGCATGCGCAAGAGAGCGGGCTGCAGATCGACTACCGCCTCATGGGCGTGGAAGCGCTGGTCGCCGAAGAAGCCGGCCAGTACGATGTGGTCACCTGCATGGAAATGCTCGAGCACGTGCCGCATCCGGACCGGATCATCGGCCACTGCGCGCAGTTGCTCAAGCCCGGTGGCGTGGCCGTGTTCTCCACCATCAACCGCACGTTCAAGGCCTGGGCCTTTGCCATCATCGCCGGCGAATACATCCTGGGCCTGCTGCCGCGCGGCACGCACACCTACAGCAAGCTCATCCGCCCGGATGAAATGCGCCAGTGGGCCGGCGCGGCAGGACTTGCGTTCCAGGCCTCCTCCAGCCTCATGTACAACCCGCTGACGCGCAAGTTCCGCGTGGCGCCGGGGCGCGAGGACATCAACTACATGGCCTGCTTCAGCAAGCCGCGGTAGCCCCGTGCAGCGCTTCCTGGCCCTCTCGCGTTCCACGCACGGCGTGCTCGACATCGCCATGCCCGGCTTTGCGGCGCTGCTGTGGCTGGGGCGTTTTCCGAGCTGGCCGGTGCTGGCACTGAGCCTGCTTGCCGCGGTGGCCGGCTACACCGCCATCTACGCGCTCAACGACATCATGGGCGTGCGCGACGATGCGGAAAAGGTCGCTGGCGGCCTCACCCCCGGCTACGCCGTCGAAGCTTCGGCCCTGCGCTACCCCATTGCGCAAAAGATCATCAGCATGAAGGGCGCGCTGGCCTGGTTCGGCTTCTGGATGGCGGTCAGCATCGTCTGCATCTGGTTCCTGAACCCGCGCATCCTGCTCATCCTGGCTGCCGCCGTCCTGCTCGAGATCGTCTACGTCAGGCTGTTCAAGGTCACCTGGTGGCGCACGTTCATCAGCGGCCTGGTCAAGTCCGCTGGCCCCGTGGCCGCGGTGTACGCGGTCATCGAGCAGCCGCACTGGCCCTGGCTGCTGCTGATGCTGGCGTGGCTCATGCTGTGGGAGATCGGGGGGCAGAACATCCTCGCGGACTGGAACGACATTGAAGAAGACCAGCGCGTGGGCGGGCGCACCATTCCGCTGGTCTTTGGCCTGCCGCTGGCGGGCCGGGCCGTGGTCGTGCTGCTCGCCGGGGTCGTCGCGCTCAGCCTGCTGCTGCCCATGATGTCGCCGCTGGCGCTGGGCTGGCCCTATGCCGTGGCGGCGCTGGCTGCCGGCGGCGTGCTGCTGCTGTGGCCGGCGCTGCGCCTGGCGCGCACGCTCGATGGCCGGCAGGCAGCGCGGCTGTTCGACTACTCCAGCCTCTACCCGCTGGCCATGCTGGCGGTGATCACGGTCTTCGTGCTGGCCTGAAGGCAGGTGGGCGGACGCTTTGATGAAGAGGTTGAGCGAATTGCGTCCAGCGGATGAGACCGTCCAGCGTCCAGCGAACAGGCCGTCCAGCGAACAGCGAATCATCGCGGCGCATGACGGATGACCTCGCTGGCGCCTTGAAGAGGTTGAGCGTATTGCGTCCAGCGTACAGCGTATGTCCACCACGCCCAACGCCCAACGCCCAACGCCCAACGCCCAACGCCCAACGCCCTCCTGCGCATGTGGTGCAGTCCCAAGGGTCTGTGTGCAGGAGCTGCGCTGGCGTACATGAACCGGACATGAACGGGACGTTCAACCATCGTT
>JALOAS010000028.1 GCA_023228705.1 Ottowia sp.
CGGCTGGATTGCCTCTCGCATCAAGGAGCTGGCCGCTGTCTTTGCCATAGACGTGGCTGCCTATGCGGTGATGAGCAACCACTACCACCTGGTCGTGCGCGTTGATCTGGACCGGGCCATGGGCTGGAGTGACGAGGAGGTGCTGCTGCGCTGGACGCAGATCTTTGCCGGGCCGCTGCTGGTGCAGAGGTATCTCCTGCCGCAGGCGCGCGCCAGGATGGGTGATTCCGAGTTGGCGATGGTGGCGCAGATGGCCGCGACCTACCGGGAGCGGCTGGCCGATCTGTCCTGGTTCATGCGCCGGCTCAACGAGACGGTGGCGCGCATGGCCAATGCCGAGGACGGCTGCACGGGGCGATTCTGGGAGGGGCGCTTCAAGAGCCAGGCGCTGCTGGATGAAAAAGCGGTGCTGGCCGCCATGGCGTACGTGGACCTGAACCCGGTGCGCGCGGGAATGGCCGGGACGCCAGAGGAATCAGACCACACGTCGATCCAGGAGCGGCTGCGGCAGGTGCAGGCAGACGGGGCTGCGGTGCAGGCGGCAGAAGCCGATGCGCGCCCGGTGGTTGCAGCAGGCAAGGGATCTGAGGCACCAGCGCAGGCGGCGCTGATGCCGTTTGATGCGCGGGGCGAGGTGCCGTGGGCGATTCCGTTTGGCTGGCAGGAGTATGCCGAGCTGGTGGACTGGACGGGAAGGCAGGTGCGATCCGACAAGCGCGGGCATATTGAAGCTGCACAACCGGCCATCCTGCAGCGGCTGGGATTGCAGGGCGACGCGTTTGCCGACATGGCGTGCAATCTGCTGGAGCGCTTTGGCGTGGCGGTGGGGACGCCGCGGGCGATGGCGCGGCTGTGTGCGCGGCAGCAGCGGCGGTTTTTGCATGGGCAGCGGGCGGCAAGACGGGTGTTTGGCGGTCATTGACTTCTTGCTCCACGGACTGGGCTGGCCCGCATTGCTGGGCAAAAGACACCCATTTTTCTACTCCCCAACCGTCCCCTGATTCTAGTTATACGGCTACTTTCCATAGCTCTTTCAGCATTTAGATATGGAGATCCAGACACAAATCGAAATCGACGCTACCCCGGAGCGCGTGTGGCCCGTGCTCACAGACTTCGAGCGCTACCCAGACTGGAATCCGTTTATTCGCGAGATTAGAGGAGAGGTTCGGAAGGGGCCAGGCTTCAAGTCCGGCTCGGCCCTCCAGAGGGAAGGTTAATGACTTTCAGGCCGATCGTAACGAGAGTAGAGCAGATTCGCTAGTTATCATGGCGGGGTACATTGGTGGCCCCATGGGTATTCACGGGTGAGCACAAATTTCGGCTGGAGCCGCTTAACTCGGACCGCAGACGGTTTCACCAGGGAGAATTCTTCAAAGGTCTGCTAGTTCCGTTTTTCAAAAAAAGCCTTGACACTGAAGGAGATGAAGGACAGCCACGTCTTGAATCCGAATGCGCCCTGAGTCTTTCGTGATGAATACCAGAATGGATGCAGGATGAGCGGTTTACTGGCCTTGCTGGACGACGTGGCGGGTATTGCCAAGGTGGCGGCGGCGTCGATTGATGATGTGGCGGGGCAGGCGGCCAAGGCGGGCGCCAAGGCCGCGGGCGCGGTGATCGACGACGCCGCGGTGACGCCGAAATATGTTCAGGGCTTTGCGCCCGCGCGCGAACTGCCGATCATCTGGCGCATTGCCAAGGGATCATTCAAGAACAAGCTGCTCTACCTGTTGCCGGTGGCGCTGTTGCTGTCGTCTTTCGCACCCTGGGCAATTGCGCCGCTGTTGATGCTGGGCGGGGCCTATCTGTCTTTTGAGGGGGCAGAAAAGATCGCCCACTGGCTGTTTCCCCATCCGCCGGACCCGCAAGAGGCGCAGGCGGTGCCGCAGAATGCGACCCATCTGGAAGAACAGAAAGCCTCGGGCGCGATCAAGACCGATTTCATCCTGTCTGCAGAGATCATGACCATTGCGCTGTCCGAGATCCCGCACAGCACGATCTGGATCGATGCAGCCACGCTGGCGGTGGTGGCTATCGGCATCACGGTGCTGGTCTATGGCAGTGTGGCGCTGATCGTGAAGGCCGACGATGTGGGGTTGCTGCTGGCCGAGCGCGGGCAGTTTGCGTTGACGCGGCGGCTGGGGCGGGGCGTGGTCAAGGCGATGCCCGGCGTGTTGAAACTGCTGGTGATCGTCGGCACGGCGGCGATGCTGTGGGTTGGTGGATCCATCGTGGTTCACGGATTGGATCAGTTGGGGTTTGGTTGGCCCGCCCACAGGATCCACGATCTGGCGGTTGCGGTTGCAGGGACCGTGCCAGACCCGCTACGCGGCGCGGTCCGGTGGCTGACTACCGCAGCGATGGACGGATTGCTTGGCGTCGCCCTGGGGCTGGCGCTGATTCCCGTGGCAACGAAGGTGCTCACTCCGGTCTGGCAGCGGGTCGTCGCGATGATCCCCTGGAAAAAGGTGGCGTGAACCCCGTTGAAGAACCCCGTCGAAGGACACCCACTTTGCCGCATCGCAAATCAGCTAACATGAGCGGTCTGGAGGTCAGGGGCGACGAAGCAAAAATTGCGGCTATCGTCAGGTAGGATGACGGCGTCTGGATCGTTTGGGTGGGGAAGGTGCGCCTTCGGTGCACGCTGTCAGCATGCGACCTTGCGCGTCAGCCGCCTTCCCGGGAGTTCAAGATGTTTTTTACGGAGATTCATAATAAGATTAAGAAAATTAAGGACACCCACTTCTTGAAGAGTCGGCCCCGCAGGAAGAGTCGTGCGCATCTTGAAGGTCGGCCTCGTCTACTTCGTGCTCGTGTTCGGTGCGGGCTTCGCGCTGGCATTCGTTCGCATCCCTCTCATCGTGCCCAGGTTTGGGATCCGCACCGCCGAACTCATGGAAGCTCCGGTCATGCTCGCGGTCATCGTCCGGCCCCCCCGGCGCCTGACCCTGCAACACCCGGCACTATCGCGTCGGGGCCGCTTAGCGGCGCGGTTTAATTAACTCAGGTGTTAGGTTGCAAACAAGCCACAAGCGAGGTAGCTCATGCGAAATGCGATGGACAGGGGGGCGTTGAGATCTGTCTATGACCGCGTCGCCAACCGATACGACTTCCAACACGCTTTCTTCACCGCCGGATCGGATCAGCGCGGGCGACGCATGTTGGTGGATAAGGCGGTCAGTCTCGGCAATAGAATTCTTGATTGTGGATCCGGCACCGGCTCGACTGCTTTGCTCGCCTTGGAAAAGGCCGGGCCATCCGGCAGCGCCGTGCTTTTCGACATGAGTGACGGAATGCTGGCCGTTGCAAAAAAGCGGATCGCTGAGGCTGGTGTGAGCAATCAGGTCGAGTTCAAGTCGGGTGACATGCTCTCGTTACCGTTCAAGGACAATTGCTTCGATGTTGTTCTATCCACATACAGTATGTGTCCGTTGTATGACCCTGCCGCAGGCGCAAGAGAGCTTTATCGAGTGACCAAGCTCGGCGGCCTTATCGGTGTCGCGCATTCAACCGATCCCAAAAATCCAGCCATGAAGTGGATGGCAGACGGAGTTGAAAGCTTGGTATGGCATATTCCATCAATTTCCCTCGGATGTCGGTCAGTGTCTGTTTTGCCTTCGCTGGAACAGGTTGGTTGTGAAATCATATTTACAAAGAATCTCGGCATACCGCTATGGCCTTTTTTTGTTTTTGTGGCGAAAAAGCCAGCAACCTAACAAGGCGCTGCAGCCGACCGCCAACTCGCTGGCGCGGGCTGTCGGCGGCTGAGCTTTAGCGTTGGGCGAAATAATCCACTATGACCACAACAAGAGAATGCTGGGCCCAGAGGCGCGATGATTGCGGCGGGGGGATGTCGCGCGAGCACTGGTCTCCCAAAAGTGCTTTCGAGCAGAATTTTATCTATGTCCGCAGCGACAGGTGGAGCAAAGGATCTAATCTTCGCAAGATAAGCATAAATTTTACAACTTCAAAAAATTCTCTGCAGACAGGATAACAGTTTGCTGTCCGAAGTAGACATTCATAGCATTCAATTACTTCGCCTGCTACGCTCATTGGATGGAGCGTCTGAACCACCTCGTTTAAATGGGGCGGTCACATTGAGTGCTGTTGATCTCGAAGAAGGAAGATAAGGGTCACCCACTTCTTGACGACGCCCACTTCTTGACCATGATGTTGTTTGCTCCGGCGTTGGAGGTGAAAATATATGGCCCCGGTTGGCCCCCTCAGATTCACATGTCAGAAGGCACCTGTCGTGATTACAGCCTCATCAGCTGGCGACAGTCATCAGGTTCCTTTTCTCTCTTTGTTGCCATTTCTGCTTATTGCTTTCGGCTTGGCTTGGGGAATCTTAGCGCTATTCATTTTTCTCCCGGACCAGATAACTTCGCTATTTGGTGAATTGACCGGCCAGAACCCACTCTTCTTTTTGGCAGTGTATGCACCAGCAATCGCTGCTTTCATCGTTGTCACCTACTACGGTGGCGCTGGAGGCTTTCGTTCTTACCTGACCAGGTTGCTCCTATGGCGCTGCTCTTGGGCTTGGTATGCCTTTTTGATTTTCGGAATTCCGATGCTTTTCTTCGGTGGATCTGTGTTAAAGGGAAACCTTTTCTCTGAACCATTTCCGTTCCCATCGTTTCAGACATTTGTTGTTGCATTACTATTTATGGCCATCAAAGGACCAGTTGAAGAATTTGGCTGGCGTGGTCTGGCCCTTCCTTTGCTACAAACCAAGTTTAACCCGTTCTGGGCCGGGCTGATTCTTGGAATTATTTGGGGCTTATGGCACTTTCCAGCATTCCTGTTGAGCGGTACGCCGCAAAGTACCTGGACGTTCACTCCGTTTTTTATCGGTTCGATAGCCGTCAGCGTGATCGTGACTCCACTATTCAATCTTTCCCGCGGCAGCATATTACTCCCCGCACTATTGCATTTTCAACTTATCAACCCCCTCTGGCCTGATGCACAACCTTACGACACGATCTTTTTCGTAGCCGCCGCGGTTCTCGTTGTTTGGTTAAATCGAAAAGTTATGTTCAATAGAGAGTGGAGCGTTACGGAGGTCATTCCGTCAAGATAACAAGACAAAGGATCTTCACTCTTCTAGCAGCCGACCGTCATCCCGCTACGCGGTCTGCCGTCGGCTGAACTCAAGCGTTAAGCGCCACAGGAGAGCTTTCTGGTTTTCGAAATTACAGCTAAGGCATTAGCGGTGTGGTCTGGAATCCTCATGCTTGCCATCATAAATGGTACGATTCGAGAAGCCGTATTTATTCCAGTGCTGGGAAAAGCACCAGGACTCATCCTTAGCGGCGTTCTCCTGTCCGTAGCTATTCTTGCAGTTGCGTACTTTGCACTGCCGTGGCTTGGGCGGGCACCGGTTACAGGGTACTTCGCCATTGGTTTTGGCTGGTTGTGTCTTACCTTGACGTTTGAGCTGACGTTTGGACGTCTTATCCAAATTAAGCCTTGGTCACAGGTTCTTGAGGCGTATACCTTCAAAGATGGAAACATTTGGTCTATTGTTCTATTTATCATAATTGTTGCGCCATACGTCGCAGCCAAGTTCAGAGGTTGGGCGTAAGGTCGAAAGCACCTAACAACGCGCTTCGGGCGACATCAGAAATGCTACACTGTTTTATCGCGGCTGAGCTTCTGCGTTATGCGCATATCAAAGGAGAATTTGATTGACTGGATTTGCGGATAGGGGTTTTGCTATCCGCAAAGGCGTGAAAGATTTGGTTTTGGAGTTTATGCAAATGCTTGCAGATTGTCAGCCAGATGGATCGGGTATTTGCCTAGCTTGATTATTGACTCTGTTCGCTGACTGTATGGACAGACCTTCATTTCAGCTCGGCTGCCTTCAACTGCAGTGTGTGGCTCATGGGCGTAAGTACAGGTACGGGGGAGATAAAGGACATCCACCTTTGGCTACAAATCCATCAATCCGATAATGAGAATAACGTGGCTCATGAGCGCCTTTAGAATATAAATAAGGCAGATAAGGAACACCCACTTTTCCATCCTTTTTGAAGGCTCTTCCGCACAGCTCAACCTTTGGCAACATGGGGAACAGGCACGACAAGGAGCAGGAAAGCAAAGATGACAACGCCCCTTTTCCATGAGCAAGACCACAGCAATTCGCTATCATCATGACATCTCCAGGTACGGACGTTTGGCTTGCGGATGATGATGATGACCACCTTGTACACAAGGAATGCGGCACTCCGGATACGAACCCCTTACCAGGCGAATATGTTGTGGAATTCAGGCTCGGCATGTATACGTACCCGATCCATCCTTGGAAGGACAGCGAGTACACACAGGTTGAAATTCAGGCCGGACCGATTTGCCCGCGTCCCGAGATAAATATGGCTACGCCGTACACAGCAAAGCAAGGGCAATATCTGGCGTTCGTCTACCACTTCATGAAAATTCATGGTCAGCCGCCACCGGAGGCGGAGATGCAGCGCTATTTTCAGGTCACGCCGCCATCTGTGCATCAAATGGTGCTGGCCCTAGGAGCCTGTCGGACTTTGGTCCAATCTACTGCGCCGGTGGGACAAGCGGTCCATTTTTGCCCGCTGTTTCGTTACATAGCTGGGCTATGCGCCTCAAAATCAAACAAAACTGTCCTCGCTTTCCCACTCGGCTCGCTACGATCGCCAAAGCCCGACAGACTCCTAGAGTCCAAAGGTCTTATTGCAAGAACGCCTGGCAAGGGTCGCTCCATTCGACTGCTGCTTGATCGTTCGGAACTTCCGGACCTTGAGTAGAATGAACAAGCGTGCCGAGATGGCGCCAAGCAAGGCGCTGCAGCCAATCGTCAACCCGCTGGCGCCGGCTGCCGGCGGCTGAGCCCGAGTGTTAAAGTGCTATATCTGATGGGGGTGCTGATGAGAAAGCTCGTAGGTTCAAAATCTCATTTGGAAGAGCTGATTGGTTTTTCGAGAGCATGCAGGGTCGGAAACGTGATTTCCGTCTCCGGCACAGCTCCTATAAAAAATGGTGAAGCCACTTGCATCAATGATGTTTACGGGCAGACCAGGTACTGCTTGGAGTTGTCCATTCAATCTATCAAAGAAGCGGGCGGGAACCCGACCGACGTGATCAGAACTCGTATTATGCTTACTGATATATCTCGTTGGGAAGAAGCAGCAAAGGCACATGGAGAGCTGTTCTCTGCAATAAAGCCAGCATGTACTTTCGTTGAAGTGAGTCGTTTCATAGATCCAGCATGGCTTGTTGAGACGGAAATGGATTGTGTCCTGGATCAGGTATAAACAGGCAGTTGACTGGACACCAAGAGCGTACTGCTTTTGGCTCCATGCGCTGCTGGTTACTTTCAGCGTTAGCGCCGACAAGTTGAAAGGATCACATGGACAAGGAAGGCGTGAGTCGAATCTTGCCAGGGATGGATTTGTCGTAAATGAACGGCGAGACATTCCCTGTGGAGTTCAGCGCCACCGCACCCATGGGCCGGTGTTCAACGCAAAAAGATAAAGGACATTCACTTTTCTGTTACCGTTCTACTTTTCTGGTCCGAAAATCAGCTAACATGAGCCGTCTGGCGGCCATGGCGACGAAGCAAAAACATGCGGCTATCGTCGGGCAAGATGACGATGACTGGATCGGTTGGGTGGGGAAGGTTCGCCTTCAGTGCACGCCGTCGGCTTGCGACCTTGCGCGTCAGCCGCGTTCTCGAGAATTGAAGATATTTTTTACGGAGATCCACGATGAGTGATGAAAAAAAGCTGTTCAAGAGCGAAGAGCAGAAGAGCCGGTCGGAGGTGAGTGAATTCCTGCAGCAGCTCGCGACCCGGGTTGCGGAGGGGCAGGTGGTGTTCGGCCAGGGCCAGCAGGAGATTGCGCTGCAGCTCCCCGAGCGCCTGGTCCTCGAGGTGCAGGTGGAGGACGAAGACAAGGGACGAAGGGGGATACAGCACAGCCTGGAGATAGAGCTCAAATGGTTTGACGGTGATCAGGGAGGATCACTGGAGCTGCGATAGGACCGGGCTGACCCGCATTCTCGCGGGCAGGCATGGTGAGCCGCCCAGCGAGTCCGGACGCCGGGCCTGGCCTTGAGGTACGCTTGACGGGCCGGGTGGCCAACGTGGGCAGCCCGCCAACGAATTCAACCCAGATTCAGCAGTCGAACGCTGCTTGGTGTGCATATATTATTGTGAGCAAAGGAAAAGCCCAGTTTGCACGAGCACACCATTATGGTGACCACGCTATGCACTCGATCGCACTGCGCTGGACGCGCCATGCTGCGTTGCTCCGCCTTGCAGACAGTAGTCTGCGGCGTTGTCGCGTCTTGCCTGGCACGCCCATCGCAGCACGCTCGAACGCATCCAACTACTGAATCTAGGTTCAACCGGTCAAGAACATGGATACTGAATCATCCGGGCAGCAAGGCAGGCGCAGCGTCGTTGTGCCCATCCTGGCGGCGCTGCTGGCGGGGTACCAGTTGTTCCTGCTGTCCCGTGCGCCGGAGCAGTGGCTGCCCTACAGCCTGAGCTTTGCCGGGCTGGCGCTGCTGGTTCCGCTCTCGTACCTGGTGCCCAGCGCCCAGGATCGCAAGCAGCATCCGGTGGCCAGTGGACTTTACACGCTGGCGTTTGTGCTGATTGTGGTGGGACTGGTGTTCCGGCTCAGGTAACGCAGGTCAACCACGAGCGCCGCACTCAACGCGACTGGATGCTGTCCCACAGCTGCTGCACGAACTGCTGCTCCTTGCCCGACAGCGACGGCGTGTAGTGCAGGCGCTGCAGCGTTTCTGCGTCTGGCAGCACCAGCGGATCCTTCATGTTCTCGTCAAGGTACTGCACCGATTCCTTGTTCGGGGTGCCAAAGTTGTTGTAGTTGGACAGCTGCGCGCCGTTCTCCGGCTCGAGCAGGAAGTTGATCCACTTGTGCGCCAGGTCGGCGTGGGGCGCGTTGGCCGGGATGCCCATGGAGTCCAGCCAGATCTCGCCGCCCTCCTTGGGGATGAAGAACGCTATGTTGGCGTTGCCCTCGGGGTCTTCCAGCTTGTTGAACGCCAGGTCGCCGTTGTACGCCACGCCCATGGCGATGTTGCCGCGCGCCAGTGCCTTGAGCATGGGGGTGCCGTCCATGAAGCCCTGGAAGTTGGCGCGCTTCTTGACCTTGGCCAGTTCCTTGCCGGCGGCGATCAGGTCTTCCTGCGACGAGCAGGTGTAGTCCTTGCCCAGGTAGGCGCAGGCGCCGCCCAGCATGACCTGCGGGTCCGTGCTGATGGAGAACGGCTGGTTGGGGTTGGCCTTGGGGTCAAACAGCGCTGCCCACGATTGCGGCGGATCGGGGATCTTGGTCTTGTCGTACGCGATTCCGGTGGTGCCCCACTGGTACGGTGCAACGTACTGGTTGCCCGGGTCAAAGGGCGGGTCGACAAACTGGTCCATGAGGTACTTCATGTTGGGCAGCTTGGCTTTGTCCAGCGGCTGCAGCAGGCCCGCGTGCACCAGCCGCGGGACGTAGTAGTTGGTGGGCACGACGATGTCGTACTGGCGGTCTCCACCGGCCTGCAGCTTGGCAAACATCTCGCCCAGGCTGTTGTAGTTGGTCTCCACGACCCTGGCGTTGTACTGGTCCTCGAACTTCTTCACCAGGTCCGCGTCGGTGTACTGACCCCAGATGAAGAGGTTGAGCGTGGGCTTGTCCTGCGCAGCGGCGGGGCCCATGAGCGACACGGCTGCCGCACTGCCCATGAGCGCCAGCAGCGTGCGCCGGCCCAGGTTCCTGATCTTGTTGCCTTGCATGGGTGTCCTCCGCAAAGGGTGGTCGAGGGGGTAAAGAGAGGGTTGCTCTTTTGCCCAGCGGCGCATCATCTCACAAAAGCGCGTTGCGCTGGCGCCGGGTCAGCGCTTTCATGTATTGCACCACCATGGCAACCGTGGCGGCGGCAAACACCCCGCCGATAAGGATGGCGGCAGCGGCATTGACTTCGGGCGTGACGCCCTTCCTGATGGCGCTCCAGATGTAGATGGGCAGCGTGGTGTTGCCCGGCCCGGTGGTGAAGAAGCTGATCACCAAGTCGTCGATGGAGAGCGTGAACGACAGGAAAAACCCGGCCAGGATGGCCGGCGACAGCGTGGGGACGATGAAGAAGCGCGCGCGTTGCCAGCCGTTGGCGTACAGGTCCCTGCAGGCATTGAACAGCTCCGGGTCCAGCCCCACCAGGCGCGAGTAGACGACCAGCGCGACGAACGGAAGCTGGAAGCTGACGTGCGCGATCAGCATGGTCAGGAAGCCGGGCCGCAAGATGCCGAACCTGGCGTGCACGTCGGTGAAGAATCCGAGCTCGGAGATGCCGTAGAGGATGTCTGGCGTGGCAACGGGCAGGTAGACGATCCAGACCAGCCAGGCCAGGCGCCGCGCGCCCCGGTGGATGTACATGCCGTAGCCGAGCATGGTGCCCAGGACGGCTGAAATGACGGAAGAACCCAGCCCCAGCCAGATGCTGAGCTTGAGCGCGTCGAGCACCTGTGCGTTGCCAAACAGCCGGCGATACCAGCGCAGCGAAAAGTGCGTGATGTGCGTGGTGGTGTTGGCGTCGTTGAACGAGTACAACACCACGACGAACAGCGGCGCGTACAGGAAGAACAGCACCAGGTACCAGATGATGCGCAAGGAAACGCCCAGCCTGCGGCTTTTCACAGCACCACCTCCACGCCGCCGGCGGCCCTGCGGCTGAGCCGCCGCAACACCACCAGGCCCACGAGCGTCACCGCGATCATGACGATGGAAGCGGCGGCGCCGTAGGGCCAGTTGGACGCATCCTGGAACTGGCGCGCGATCAGGTTGCCGAGCATGAGCGACTTGCCGCCGCCCAGCAACTCGGGCACCACGTACATGCCAAACGCCGGGATGCCCACCAGCATGATGCCGGCCAGCAGGCCGGGCAGCGTCTGCGGCAGCACGGCGTGCAAGAAGGCGCGCACCGGCCCGGCGTGCAGATCGTACGCGGCCTCCACCTGGGCGTGGTCCAGCCGCTCGAACGACGCGTACAGCGGCAGCACCATGAACGGCAAAAAGTCGTACACCAGCCCCAGCGTCACGGCAAAGGCGGACGGGAACAGGCCCAGCTCGGGCGCGATCAGGCCCAGCTTGGCCGCCAGCGTGCTCAGCGGCGTTCCGGGCGCCAGCAGGTTCATCCAGCCCATGGCGCGGATCACCTGGTTGGACCAGGATGGCGCCACCACCAGCAGCAGCAGGATGGGCTGCAGCGCAGGGGGCCGGGTCGTGACGTAGTAGGCCACGGGGTAGGAAATCAGCGTCACCAGCAAGGTGGCCAGCGCGGTCTGCCACAGGGTGCGCAGGATGACCAGCAGGTTGCCCGGGCCCCAGCCCAGCAGGCCAAAGCCGGCCAGTTGCCGGAACGCATCCAGCGTGAACGGCTGCTCGGGCAGGCCGTAGGGGCCGTTGGTCATGAAGGCAATGCCGACCAACAGCAGCATGGGCACCACCAGGAACACGACGATCCACAACACGCCGGGCATGATCACGCCCAGGATGTGCCAGGCATCGCTGCCCAGCCCGAGGAAGCGCCCCTGGTAGCCGGTGGCCTGCCGGCTGGCGACGGCCTCAGCCATCGAGCAGCACCACGGCGGCGGACGCCACGGAGGCCGACACCTGCGCGCCCACCTCAAACAGCGGCTCGCCCCGGTTGGCGCGCTTGGCGGTCAGCCTTGCCGCGCCGCACTGCATGCGGTACTCGACGAAGTCGCCACGGTAGATGCATTCGCTGACCGTGGCCGGGAAATGGTTGGCATCGCCCTGCGGCTGCGCGCGCACCGTGATGGCCTCCGGGCGCACCAGCACGTGCGAGCCGGCGCCAAACTGCCCGCTGATGCGCCCCAGCGGCGTCAGCAGGTGGTCGCTTGCGCGCGCGCTGATCGGGAACACGTTGCTGTGCCCCATGAAGCGCGCCACGAACAGGTTCTGCGGCCGCTCGTACAGCGCCTGCGGCGCGGACACCTGCTGCAGGTGGCCGTCGTTCAGGACCGCGATGCGGTCGCTCATGACCAGCGCTTCTTCCTGGTCGTGCGTGACAAAGACAAAGGTCATGCCAAGCCGGCGCTGGATGCGCCGCAGCTCCACCTGCAACTGCGAGCGCAGCCCGGCGTCCAGCGCCGACAGCGGTTCGTCAAGCAGCAGCACGTCCGGCTCGTTGATGAGCGCGCGCGCCAGTGCCACGCGCTGGCGCTGGCCGCCGGAGAGCTGGTCTATGCGCCGGCCCAGCAGCTCGGCGATGTTGATGAACGCGGCCATCTCCTGCACGCGCTGCCCGATGCGATCCTTCTTCCAGCCCAGCATGCGCGGGCCAAAGGCCATGTTGTCGCGCACCGACAGGTGCGCAAACAGCGCGTACGACTGGAACACGGTGTTGACGTTGCGCCGGTTGGGCGGCAGCTCGACCACTTCGGTGCCGCCGATGCGGATGCTGCCGGTGTCGGGCCGCTCAAAGCCCGCCACCAGCCGCAGGATGGTGCTCTTGCCGCTGCCCGAAGGGCCAAGCAGCGTGAAGAACTCACCGGCGTTGATGTGCAGGTCCAGGTTCTTGAGCACCTCCACGTCGTCATAGGATTTGCTCAACCCCCGCAGTTCTATGGAAGAGGCACGCTGCCGCGCGACGGCATCGGACGACCGGCCATTGACATCCCGTATCTGTTGCGCTGCCACCATGTCAAGCATCTCCGAAGCTCAAGCTCAAAGCACGCGGCCTGCACTGCAGCAGGCCACGAGGCCGGCCAAAATCGTACCCCAGCCGGCAGGGGCGGGATATTATCTGCGCTCCAGGCCCCTGCATGCAAACGGCCGGGGCACGGGAAGGGAAACCTGGCGCCCGCATCCCGTCCACGGACCGGACAACCGGCTGCAGGTCGCAAGCGGTGACAATGGCGCGGTGGGGTGAGGTCACATGCCGGACGGGCCCATGATGGAAGAATGGGCGCTTTCCCGCGACGACCACCCGCAAGAATGATACGGCGGCAAGCCCCCGGGCACGCTACCTGCGAGCGGCGGCGTCAGAAGGCCACGCGCAGTCCATGCAAGGAGAACCATGGCAGCCTCGTCACTTGAAGTCACGCTCATGCTGGCCGGGGTGCTCTGGGCCGGCTGGATCTTCCTGTTGTATCGCCTGCACCTGTTGCTGGAGCGCATCGACCCGGCGTTGTCCGCGCAAATCGGCCGGCCCTCCCTGTTCTGGACCGCCTTCAACGGGCACGTCATCTTGGTCCGCCTGATTGGCCAGCGCGACCTGGGCCGCGGCCCGCATGCGCCGCTGGATGGCCTCGCGCGCATCCTGCGCATCTGGGCACTGGCCGTGATTGCCGCCACGCCGCACACACGCCCGGCTTTTGAGCCTGCCGCCGGCCCGGGAGCGCGGGATACGCCGACAATGAGGCGGCGAGTGGATGAGCGCAGACAAGAGAAGCAGATGAAGGACGCCCATGTACCCAGCTGCGACATGCGATGAGGTGAGAAATGACCGAACCTGACCTGACCGCCCGCCGCGAGGCGATGGTCGACCGCCAGATCCGCGGCCGCGGCATACGTTCGCCTGCCGTGCTTGATGCGATGCGGCGTGTTGCGCGCGAGGCATTTGTGCCGGGTCACCTGCGCGACTTTGCCTACGACGACTCGCCCCTGCCGATCGCTGCCGGCCAGACGATCTCGCAGCCCATGATCGTTGCCATGATGGTCGAGGCACTTGACCTGCAGGGCGGCGAGCGGGTGCTGGACGTGGGTACCGGGTCGGGCTATGCGGCTGCGGTGCTCGCTTGCATCGCCGGGCAGGTGTATTCCATCGAGCGCATCGACGAGCTGGCGACGCTGGCGCAAGAGACATTGCGGGCCGAGGGGTTTGCCAATGTTGAGGTGCGCGTTGGCGACGGCTCGCTCGGGTGGCCGGAGGCTGCGCCGTTTGATGCGATCGTCGTGGCGGCGGGCGCGCCGCAGGTGCCCGAAGCGCTGAAACGGCAGTTGGCCATCGGCGGGCGCCTGGTGTTGCCGGTGGGCTCCGACCAGACCGAGCAGCAACTGCTGCGCGTGACGCGCACCAGCGACGACGAATTCAGGACCGAGAATCTTGGCGACGTCCGTTTCGTGCCGCTGGTCGGCGCGGCCGGCTGGACTGCGTCGGATCCACGCCCCAGGCGCCGCTTGGGCCGCCGCTCCGTGTCCGAGGGCGATCAGCGTCTGGTCAACCGCATGGCCCAGGTCGCTGAGCCCTTCGATTCGGTCGATGAGCTGCCGCTGGAAGCGCTCCTGGCGCGGATAGCTGATAGCCGGCTGGTGCTGCTGGGCGAAGCCTCGCATGGCACCTCCGAGTTTTACCGGGCACGGCAACGAATCACGCGTGCGCTCATCGAGGAAAAGGGCTTTGATTTTGTTGCGATAGAGGGCGACTGGCCGGATGTGGCCCGCATTGACCACTACCTGCGGCATGCCGAGTACCCGCCATCGGAGTGGACCGCCTTTGCCCACTTCCCGACCTGGATGTGGCGCAATGAAGAGGTGCGCGGATTTGTCGACTGGCTGCGCGCGCACAATGCGGCCCGCAAGCCGGGCGCACGCGTCGCGTTCCATGGGCTCGATCTCTACAGCCTGGAACAGTCCATTGCGGCTGTGGTGGACTATCTCGACGACGTCGACCCGGCAGCAGCGGCCGTTGCGCGCGCGCGCTACGAGTGCCTGGCCCCCTTCGAGTCAGATCCGGCCGCCTACGGCCGCAGGGCGCGGCGTGCCGGTTTTGCCAGCTGCGAGGCCGCGGTCGCTGCCGTGCTCCACGACCTGCAGGCGCGCCAGCATGCGTACGCAGGGCACGATGGCGAGCGCTTTCTGGACGCGGTGCACAACGCGCGCCTGGTGGTCAGCGCCGAGGCGTACTACCGCTTGATGCACGACGACGCGCACAACTCGTGGAACCTGCGCGACACGCACATGTTCGAGACCCTCGAGGCGCTGCTGGCGCATCATGGCGAGGGCAGCCGGGGCGTGGTCTGGGCGCACAACTCGCACATCGGTGATGCGCGGGCAACCAGCATGTCGCGGCGTGGCGAGATCAATATCGGCCAGCTCTGCCGCGAGCGGTTCGGCGATGCCGCCTACCTGATCGGTTTTGGCACCAACACGGGGACGGTCGCGGCCGCGTCGGACTGGGGTGCGCCGATGCAGGTCAAGACCCTGCGCCCCGCGCTGCCCGGGAGCTGCGAGCGCCTTTGCCACGAAACAGGACTTGCAGGCTTTTTGCTGCCGCTGGGCCAGGCCGGGGACCCGGAGGTACGCCAGGGCTTGTCCAAGCCGCGTCTTCAGCGCGCCATCGGGGTCATCTACCGGCCGGACACCGAGCGCGCCAGCCACTATTTCGAGGCAGAGCTTGCGCGCCAGTTCGACGAGTACATCTGGGTCGACCACAGCCGCGCAGTGACCACGCTCGACAGCCGCGAGCTCGCGGGCATGCCCGATACGTATCCCTTTGGCTTGTAAGCGCCTTGAAAGCGCCCGCACAAGGGCGCCGGGCCATCAGCGCAGCGCACCCACGCGCGCCTGCCTTTTGCGCTGGTAGCTGCGGAGCACGCGCTCGAGCAGCAACAAACCGATGATCGCCGCGTAAAACCAGACTTCGGCGTAATTGTGCTTGCCCGAGCGCATCCAGAAGAAATGCAGCAGCGCGAGTGCGGCCACTGCGTAGACCAGGCGATGCAGCCGCTTCCAGCGGCGCGCGCCCAGACGCCTGATCATTTTGTTGGTCGACGTCAGCGCAAGCGGCAGCAAGGCAAGCCAGGTGGCAAATCCGGCCAGGATGAACGGGCGCTGCGGAATGTCTGCCGCAATGTCTGCCCAGGCAAACCACATGTCAAACCAGAGATAGGTGAGCAGGTGCAGGCAGGCGTAGAAGAAGACAAACAGCCCGAGCATGCGCCGGAATCGGGCCAGCTGCGGCGTACCGGTGCGCACGCGCAGCGGCGTGACCGCCAGCGCCAGGCACAAAAAGCGCAGCGCCCAGATGCCGGTGGCGTGCTGCAGCGCCTCGGCCGGGTTGGCGCCCAGCTGCTGCGTGAACAGCGCCAGCACGAGCCAGGCAAACGGCAGCAGGCAGGCGGCAAAGAGCAGCGGCTTGGCGACCGGGTGCAGCAGCAGGCGCCGCAAGCCGGTCTTCTTGCGCGAGCGGATGGTGCCGTGCGCTGGCAGACGGTCAGCCAACGGCATGCCGCCGTCCATCGCCATCAGTAGTTCTTGCGCAGGTCCATGCCGGCATAGAGCTGGCCCACCTGCTCCGCGTAGCCATTGAACGGCAGCGTCTTGCGCTTTTTGGCAAACAGGCCGCCCTCGCCTATGCGGCGTTCGCTGGCCTGGCTCCAGCGCGGGTGCGGCACGTCGGGGTTGACGTTGGAGTAAAAGCCATACTCGCGCGGCGCGGCCTTGTTCCAGGCGGTGGCCGGCTGGTCTTCTACAAAGCGGATGCGCACGATGCTCTTGGCGCTCTTGAACCCGTACTTCCACGGCACGACCACGCGCAGCGGCGCGCCGTTCTGATTGGGCAGCACCTCGCCGTAGAGGCCGAAGGCAAGCAGCGTGAGCGGGTGCAGCGCCTCGTCCATGCGCAGGCCCTCGGTGTAGGGCCAGTCCAGGATGCGGCTGCTGCGCACGCCGGGCATGGTCTCGGGGTCGGCCAGCGTGACGAACTGCACGTACTTCGCACTGCCCTGCGGCTGCGAGGCCTTGATGAGCGCAGTCAGCGAATAGCCTATCCACGGGATGACCATGGACCAGCCCTCCACGCAGCGCAGGCGGTAGATGCGCTCTTCCATGGGTGCCAGCTTGAGCAGGTCTTCCAGCGCCCAGGTGCGCGGCTTGTTGACCAGCCCCTCCACCTTGACTTCCCAGGGCGATGTCTGCAGCGCGTGCGCGTTGTCAAACGGGTCGGTCTTGCCGGCGCCAAACTCATAGAAGTTGTTGTATTGGGTGACGTGCTCCCAGGCCGTGAGCGCGTCACGGGCCTGCGCGCCCGCCACCTGCGACGGCTGGCTGGCCAGTGGCGCGAGTTCGCCCGGGGGCGTCACCGTCTGCTCAGAAGCAAGCGCCGGAAAGGGGCCCGCCAGTGCTGCCGTGCCGGCAGCGGCGGTCCAGCGCAGCCAGTCGCGCCGGCTGGCATGGACATGGCGCGGCGTGACCGGCTCACCCGGCAGCACAAAACCATTTTTACCGCTTGAATTCATCGCCATGGGGTTCTCCCGGCAACACATGTGGCGACCAGCGCGCGGCCGGCGTGTGTCGTGCCTTTTTCAAGAATCGGACCAATCAAATGCTCGCGCGGATACGCACCGTCGTTTCGGAGTACAACGCCGGAACCGACTTGCGGCATGCCAGCCCATGGCCTGTTTCAATGAGCGGACCGGCGTGGCGGACGCCAAAACGGCTTCGGTCACGGGGACACCGAACCGACCGCGCCGGGTCGCCGTTCCGCCTGCGCTGCCCACAAAGGCGATGCGCTGATTGGCGGGCCACGGGCCACTCCAAGCAGAGCGAAGTGTTGCAGCCCGGGTTCAGCCCGCTCCCGTCGAGCAAGATAGCCGTGAGACTGCCGAGGCGGCAGAAAGTTCTGCGCGCCGGGGGAAAGATGCGTTGCCTTGGCGTGTGGCCCGTCTCCTGGCGCCGCAGCACCTGCGGGCGTCAGGGCCTGGCGATCACGCGTGTTCCGGGCCGGACCGCGGGCAAGGAACGCTCAGCGCAGGCCAGCGATGTAGTCGGAAACCGCCTCGATCTCGCTTGCGGTCATGTAGATGGCAATGTCGTGCATGACCACGTTGTTGGCGCGCGAGTTGTCGCCAAAGGTCTTGAGCTGCTTGACCGTGTATTCGGCAAACTGCCCGGCCAGGCGCGGATATTGCGACGGAATGCCCGCACCATTGGGGCTGTGGCAGCCAGCGCAGGCCGGAATGCTGCGATTGGCCAGGCCACCGCTGTAGATCTTCTGCCCGGCCTGGGCCAGCTCGGCGTCCTTGGCAAAGCCGGGCTTGGCCTTCTGCCCGCCCAGCCAGGCCGAGATGTTGCGGATATCGGCATCGGACAGGGGGACAACCATGCCCTGCATGATGGCATCGGTGCGCTTGCCGTCCTTGAAGTCATGCAGTTGCTTGGCGATGTAGGCCGGATGCTGCTGCGCCAGCGTGGGCTGCGTGGGAACCGTCGAGTTGCCATCTTCACCATGACAGGCGGCGCAGGTGGCCTGGTAAGTTTTCTCGCCTGCGGCCAGATCCACCTTGCCGTCATCGGCAACTGCAGCGGCAGCGGCAGCGGCAGCGTCGGCCTTGTCATCCGCCGGCTCTTCAGCAGCACCTGCAGCGGCCTGTGGAGCAGCGGGAGCAGCGGGAGCAGCGGGAGCAGCGGGAGCAGCGGGAGCAGCTGGAGCAGCGGGAGCAGCGGCCTGCGGAGCAGCACCCACGTCCAGCGTCTTGAGCGCCTCGGGATCGGTCTCGCTGACCATATACAGCACGGCGTCGCGCAGTTCTTCGTCGCTGGCCGATGATGCGCCGCGCGGCGGCATGGCGCCCTTGCCATTGATGGCAATGTGCATCATCACGCCCATGCCTTCGGCGATACGCGGGTCCCAGGCAGCCTTGTCGCCCAACTTGGGCGCGCCGGCCACGCCGGATGCATGACAGGCGGCGCAGCTCTGCTTGTACAGTTCGGCGCCTGCCTCCAGGTCGGGTTCCGGGGCATCGGCAGCAACGGCTGAAACGGCCAGCACAGAGGCAGCAAAAAATGCAAGCAGCGACTTCATGGGAGTGCGTCTTCTAAAAAAAGCGCGCCGGGCGGCGCCAAACGGGTGCATTCTACAATGCCCCCTGGCAACGGCGGCGGCCTGCCGCAGACGTGGCAGACAAGCGACAGGTGCCGGTGAACCGCGGCCCGGCGCGCCGCAGATGCCAGTGCCAGCGGGGCCGCAGCCGCTTGCGCTCCCGCCTTGTCCACCGGATCCTGATGTGTCAACCACCTCCCCTTCCCGCAACCCGCAGCACGGCGACGCCGAGCGCCAGGCGCTGGGCTGGCTGCACACGGCGCGGTTCCTGACCACCGCGAGCCAGCTGGACCAGCTCCCCGATCCTGGCGTGCCGGAAATTGCCTTTGTCGGCCGCTCCAACGCCGGCAAGTCCACCGCGATCAACACGCTGACGCAGCAAACCCGGCTGGCGTTTGCCTCGCGCACGCCGGGCCGCACGCAGCACATCAACCTGTTTGCGCTGGGTCGCGCCGGGGCCACGGATACGGTCTTTGCCGACCTGCCCGGCTATGGCTATGCTGCCGTGCCGCGGGCCGACAAGGAGCGCTGGCAGCGCGTGATGGCCAGCTATCTGGTGCAGCGCGCGCAGTTGGCGGCGGTGGTCTTGCTCTGCGACGCCCGGCGCGGGCTGCACGCGCTGGACGACGTCCTGCTTGAGTTGATCCGCCCGCGCGTCGAGGCAGGCATGCCGTTCCTGCTGCTGCTGACCAAGGCGGACAAGCTGAACCGGGCCGAGCAGAACAAGGCGCTGTCCATTGCCAGGCTGCAGGTGGGCGGTGGCCAGGCGCTGCTGTTTTCCGCGCCCAGGCGCCAGGGTGTGGCCGAAGCGGCGCGCTGGCTGTACGAAGTGGCCACTGCGGCGGGCCAGCCAGTGTCGGCAGCCGACTGAGCTGGAGTTTGTTGGGCCTCGGGTCATCCGCCGGCGCCACCATCCGGGCGGCTGCCCCTGCCGCAGGGCCATGCCGGCCGGCGCCGGCCGGGGCGCAATCAGCGCTTGCCCGTGGCGCCGGCGATCCGCGCCGCCTGGCTGGCCGCGTCCGGCGCTGCCACCTGCTCCTGCTGGGCCGCCAGCAGGCCGCCCAGCAGGAGATCAATGGTCTGGTTGGCGATCTGCTCGCTTGTGTTGGGCCCGTCGGGCCGGTACCAGCGCCCGATCCAGCTCAGCGCGCCTGCGATGGCAAACGCCGTGATCCGCGGGTCGCACGGCGCCAGGAACCCGTCCTGGACGCCCCGGATCACCAGCCCGCGAAAGGCTTGGTCTATGTCCGACTTGACCTGCCTGAGCTTCTTGCGGCTGGCTGCCGGGAGATCCTGGTCACCAATGCGGATCAGGCACATGCCAAACGGCTGCATCACGATGTCCGCGTAGACCTGCATGCAGGCACGCAGCTGCTCCAGCGAGTTGCCGCCCGCTGCCCGCGTCTGCTCTATGCCCTGCAGCATGCGGTCCAGCCCCTTGCGCACGCAACCCATGAGGATGTCGTCCTTGCTCTTGAAATAATAATAAAGCGTGGGCTTGGTGACGTGCAGCCGTGCCGCGATTTCATCCAGCGACGTGGCGTGGTAGCCCTGATGGTTGAACAGGTCTGCGGCAACGAACAGCACGGCGTTGCGCTTTTCCTCATGCTCGCCGCCGCGGCTGCGCGAGCGTGTCCAGGGTGACGATGGAACTTGCACTGCGGCACGCGTGGCACGGGCTGAGGTGTTTTTCTTGGCTGTCATGAAAACACAGGGTAAACCCCGATACCAAAAGCAGCTCGGAACATCAACAATCTACTCCGCAGTAACCACCTTACGCGACAGTAACACAAAACCCGGCAGGAAGCCTGCCACCAGCTGGCGTTGCCCGACAAGCCTCGCATGACCGCAAACCGTACCGAGCCTACAACGCCCCTGCTGCAGATCCGGGGAATCAACCTCTCGTTTGGCGGCATCCGCGCGCTGACCGACGTGGGCTTTGACGTGCAGGCCGGGTCCATCACCGCCGTGATCGGCCCCAACGGCGCCGGAAAAACATCGCTGTTCAACACGCTGTCGGGGTTTTACCGGCCCGACAGCGGCAGCGTCCAGTTCAAGGGGCAGGACATCACCCGCACGCCAGCGCCGCGGCGCGCCCGGATGGGGCTGGGGCGCAGCTTCCAGAACATTGCGCTGTTTCGCGGCCTGACGGTGCTGGACAACATCAAGCTGGGGCGCCATGCACACCTGAAGACGCACGTGCTGGATGCGCTGCTGTACCTGGGCCGCGCGCGGCGTGAAGAAGCCGCTCTGCGGCGCGACATAGAAGAAAACATCATTGATTTCCTGGAGATAGACCACATCCGCCACGCGCCGGTGTCGGCGTTGCCGTACGGGCTGCAGAAGCGGGTGGAAATGGCACGCGCGCTGGCCATGCAGCCCAGCGTGCTGATGCTGGACGAGCCGGTGGCCGGCATGAACCGAGAGGAAACCGAAGACATGGCGCGGTTCATCCTGGACGTGCGCTCCGAATGGGGCGTGACGGTGCTCATGGTCGAGCACGACATGGGCATGGTCATGGACCTCTCCGACCATGTGGTGGTGCTCAATTTTGGACAGGTTATTGCCCAGGGCACGCCCCAAAGCGTGCAAAACGATCCGGAAGTCAGCCGTGCCTACCTCGGCTCCGGCGACGTCCGCGAGCTGCGCGCCAGGCTGCAGGCGGCCGCGACGGTGCGCAGGGCCGCATGATGGCGATGGACTGGGGCTACCTCTTTGAAGTGAGCCTGACCGGCATTGCCAGCGGCGGCCTGTACGCGCTGGCCGCGCTGGCCTTTGTGCTGGTCTTCAAGGCCACGCGCGTGGTCAACCTGGCCATCGGTGAATTCCTCATGGCCGGGGCGTTCCTGTTCATGACCTTTGCCGCCATGTGGTCCATGCCGCTGTGGGTGGCCATTCCGGCCGCCGTGCTGGCCTGCGGGCTGCTGGGCGCGGTCATTGAACGCAGCATGATCCGGCCGCTCATTGGCGAGCCGGAATTCTCGGCGTTCATGGTGACCATAGGACTCAGCTCCATCCTGGTGGGCCTGGCCGAGCTGATCTGGGACCCGGAGCAGCACCGGCTGCCTGATTTCATGCCCACGCAGCCGATCATGGTGGGCGAGGCCTTCCTGTCGCCCAAGGTGTTCTGGGGCGCGATGACAGCGGTTGTCTTCATCGCTGCCGCGCTGCTGCTGTTCCGCTTCTGGCGCGGCGGCGTCGCGCTGCGCGCCACGGCCAGCGACCAGGGCGCAGCGTACGCCATGGGAATCAACGTGCCGCGCGTGTTCTCGCTGGCGTGGGTGGGCTCGGCCATGCTGGCCGCGGTGTCCGGAATCATCGTCGGCTCCATAGGCGGCGTCTCCTCGACCAGCATGGGCGTGTTCGGCATCTCGGTGCTGGTGGTCGTCATCGTGGGCGGCCTGGACAGCGTGCTGGGCGCGCTGGTGGCCGGCCTGCTGATCGGCCTGATCGAGGCGCTGGCCAGCACCTACCTGGGCGGCGAGTACAAGCTGGTGGCAACCTTCCTGGTGCTGGTGGTCATCCTGCTGGTGCGCCCTTACGGACTCTTTGGCACCCGCGAGATCGAGAGACTCTGATGCGCATAGGAACCTTCAAGCAGAGCTACGTGGCTGACGCGGCGCTGTTCGATTCGCGCACGCAGCACGTGTGGCTGGCCATTGCCGGGCTGCTGCTCATCCTGTTCCCGTTCACCGCCAACGAGTACTGGCTCTACCTGGGCTGCCTGGTGGCGATCAACATCGCCAGCACCACCGGGCTCAACATCCTGACCGGCTACACGGGCCTGATCAGCCTGGGGCAGGCGGCGTTCATGGGGCTGGGTGCGTACACGGTGGCGCTGCTGCAGTTGCACTTCAACCTGCCGCTGGTCCTCAACCTGCTGGCCGCGGGCGCCGTGGCCATGGCCGGCGGCATCCTGGTCGGCATCCCGTCGCTGCGCGTCAAGGGCCTGTACCTGGCCATCGTCACGCTGGCCGCGTCGTTCATTGCCCAGTTCATTTTTGCCAACTTTGAATTCACCGGCGGCACCGCCGGCATCACCATGCAGCCGGCGCAGGTTCTTGGCGTGCCGCTGGATACGTCGTTCCGGCTGTACTGGCTCATCGTGCCGGTGACGCTGCTCATGCTGCTGGGCGCGGCCAACCTGTTCCGCACCCGGATCGGGCGCGCGTTCATAGCCATCCGCGACCGCGACATCTCGGCCGAGGTGCTGGGCATCCCGCTGCTGCGCTACAAGCTGCTGTCGTTTGGCCTGTCGTCGTTCTACGCCGGCGTGGCCGGTGGCCTCTTTGCCTATTTCTACCGCGTGGTCACGCCCGAGAGCTTTCCGCTGACCATGTCCATCTTCTTTCTGGCAGCGGTCATCGTGGGCGGCATGGGATCGATCCTGGGCGGCATCCTGGGCGCCGCGTTCATGACCATGGTTCCCGAAGTGCTGCGGCTGGTCTTTGGCCTGCTGCCCGGCGCGGCGGACCTGATCTCGCTGATCTCGCCCATCCGGCTGGTGCTCTTTGGCACGCTCATCGTCGGGTTTTTGATCTTCGAGCCACTGGGCCTGGCCGAGCTTTGGCGTCGCACGCGCCGCTTCTTCCATCTGTGGCCGTTTCGCAACTGAGAAGCACCGGCCGTCCCGTTTCGACATCACCCTCATCCAAGGAGACTCACCATGACCAAGCAGACGTTTTCCACGCGCCGCCGCCAGCTGATGCTGGGCGCTGCGGCAGCCGCCGGCACGACAGCGCTGATGCGGCCTTTTTCCGTGCTGGCACAAAGCGCCGATGAGATCGTCATCGGCGGCTCCATCCCCATCACGGGCGTCTTTGCCTTTGCCGGCGTGGGCATCAACGACGCGTTCCAGGACTACGTGAAAATGATCAACGACGGCGGCGGCATCGCCGGGCGCAAGGTCCGCTATGTGCCCGAGGACACCGCGTACAAGGTGGACGTTTCGGTGGCGGCGTACAAGAAGATCACCGGCGCCAACACGGTCAACCTGTACTACGGCGACTCGACCGCGTTTTCCAAGACCATCAACCCCGAGCTGGAGCGCAACGGCAACATCCTCATGTGCGGCGCTTCCTTTGCCAGCGAGCTGAACGACCCCGAGAAATACCCGCACCAGTTCCTGGTGGGCCCCGACTACACCGAGCAGTTCGGCATCCTGCTCAAGCACATTGCCGAGGAAAAGCCCGGCGCCCGGGTGGCCTTCGTGTACTCCGATTCGGAATTCGGCCGCGACCCGATCAAGAAGAGCGAGGCCGCCGCCAAGGAACTGGGGCTGAGCGTTCCCGTGACGATCATGACGCCGCCCGGCAGCGTGGACGTCTCCACCGAAGTCATCAAGCTGCGGCGCGCCAAACCCGACTACACCATCTTCCACGGCTACATCCTGGCGCCCATCCCCGAGTTCATCACGCAGGGCAAGCAGCAGGGCATGACCAGCAAGTGGATGGGCACGTTCTGGACCATGGACAGCTCCACCGTCATGAAGATGGGTCCGGACGGCGACGGCTTCATGGGCGTGATGCCGTACCGCTACTATTACGACACGGAGTCGGCACCGACGCTGGACAAGATCCGCGAGCTCCGCCCCGAGTACCAGAGCACGGCGTACCTGCAGGGCTGGCTCGCGGCCATGCTGCTGCTGGAGTCGGCCAAGCGCTGCCTGGAGGCGGACAAGGCGCTTACCGGCGACAACCTGAAGGCGGCGCTCAACAGCCTCAAGGACTTTGACACCGGCGGACTCATCGGCGTGCCGATCAGCATCCCGGGCAACTCCATCCCGGTGGGCCGCGTGTACAAGGCCGACATGGGAGCGCAGAAGATGGTGCCGGCATCCGACTGGATCCAGCTCTGATCGCGCGATGACTGCAGCCGCCAGCGACCGGGTCCTCGAAGTCAACAACATCGAGGTCGTCTACAACCACGCGGTGCAGGCGCTGCGTGGCCTGTCGCTGGCCGTGCCGCGCGGCCAGATCGTGGCGTTGCTGGGCAGCAATGGCGCGGGCAAGAGCACCACGCTCAAGGCCATCTCCAACCTGCTGGAGCTGGAAGACGGCGCGATGGAAACCGGCAGCATCCGCTTTGACGGGCAGGACACGCGCGGCAGCGCACCACAGGAGCTGGTGCGCCGCGGCCTCTCGCACGTGCTGGAGGGCCGCCGCGTCTTTGAGGACCTGACGGTGGAGGAAAACCTGGTGGCCTCCACCTATGCCCTGAGCGGGCGCCCGGGTGTGTCCCGGCCCGACTTTGACGCCGTCTACAGCTATTTCCCGCGCCTGCACGAGCGCCGCAAGGGGCTGGCCGGCTACCTGTCCGGGGGCGAGCAGCAGATGCTGGCCATAGGCCGTGCGCTGATTGCACAGCCCACGCTCATGCTGCTGGACGAACCGTCGCTGGGGCTGGCGCCCAGGCTGGTGGAAGACATTTTTGCCATCATCGTGCGCATCAACGCCGAGCGCGGCACCAGCATGCTGCTGGTGGAGCAAAACGCCACGGTCGCGCTGGCGGTGGCGCACAGCGGCTACATCATGGAAAACGGCAAGATCGTCATCGACGGCAGCAGCGAGCACCTGGCCGCCGATCCGGACGTGCGCGAGTTCTACCTGGGCACCGGCAGCAGCGGCGAGGCGCGCAGCTTCCGCGACCTCAAGCACTACAAGCGGCGCAAGCGGTGGCTGTCATGACCCTGCCCAAGTTCACCCTGCCCCAGATGCTGCGCCAGCGCGCCAAAAGCGACGCGCAGCGCGTGGCCATCCGGCAAAAGGACTTCGGCATCTGGAAGCCCTGCACCTGGGCCAGCTACTACAGCCGTGCCTGTCACTTTGGCCTGGGCCTGCGCCAACTGGGCCTGCCCGAAGGCGGGCACGTGGGCGTGCTGTCGGAAAACCGCATCGAATGGGTGCTGGCGCAGCTGGGGACTGGCCTGGTTGGCGGCGTCACGGTGGGCGTCTACCCTACCAGTCCAGCTGCCGAGGTGGCGTACGTCGTGGGCCATGCCGACGTGGAAATCATGGTCTGCGAGGACCAGGAGCAGACCGACAAGATCCTGGAAACGCTGGAGCAGTTGCCCCGCCTGAAGAAGATCATCACGGTGGAGACCAAGGGCCTGCGCAGCTACTCGACTGCCGAGCGCAGGTTCATCGCCACCTATGCCGAAGTGGAAGCGCTGGGAGCCGACAGCGGGCGGCAGGGCATCGTCGACGACGTTCTGGCGCGCCAGACGCTGGATGACACAGCCCTCATCATCTACACCTCCGGTTCCACCGGCAGGCCCAAGGGTGCCATGATCTCATGGCGCAACATCCGCGCGCAGGTGCCCTGCGTGCAGGAGCGGCTGGGCATGGACGCCAGCACCACGCACCTGTCGTACCTGCCGCTGTGCCACGTGGCCGAGCAGATGCTCACCACCTTCTGCCCCATCTACCTGGGGTCGCTGGTCAACTTTGGCGAATCGATCCGCACCGTGCAGGAAGACCTGCGCGAGTTGGCGCCGAGCATGTTCCTGGGCGTGCCGCGAATCTGGGAAAAGCTGCATTCGTCCATCACCATCAAGATGATGGAAACCGGGCGCCTGCGGCGCTGGCTGTTTGACCGGGCCATGATCACCTGCGCGCCGTTTGCCGACAAGCCGCGCAGCCAGTGGCGCGCAGGCGAGCGCCTGCGCTTTGCCGTGGCGTACGGGCTCATCTTCCGCGCGCTGCAAAACTACGTGGGACTGCGCAAGGCACGGGTTGCCATCACCGGCGCGGCGTCGCTGGCACCGGGCGTGCAGCGGTTCTTCCGCACGCTGGGCGTGCCGCTGGTCGAGGTCTATGGACTCACCGAGTCCAGCGGCATGATCACCGGCAACTCCGTTGATGACGTGAAGGTGGGCACCGTGGGGCCCATCTGCCAGGGCGTCGAATACCGCATTGCCGACAACGGCGAGCTGCAGGTGCGCGGCGACATCGTCTTTGCCGGCTACTACAAGAACCCGGAAGCCACGGCCGAGGCGGTCCGGGACGGCTGGCTGCACACCGGCGACGTGGCGACCGAGGTGGGCCGGCACATCAAGATCATCGACCGGCTCAAGGACATCATGATCACCGCCGGCGGCAAGAACATCACCCCGTCCGAGATCGAGAACACCATGAAGGCCAGCCCCTACATCAAGGAATGCATGGTGGTTGCCGAAGGCCGCAGGTTCGTCAGCGCGCTGGTACAGATTGATTTTGAAACCGTCGGCAAGTGGGCCGAGGCGCAGCGCATCGCGTTCACGCATTTCCGCTCGCTGGTCGAGACACCGCGGGTGCGCACGCTGATCGAGGAAGAAATCAACCGGGGCAACGCGCAACTGGCGCGCGTGGAGCGCATCCGCAAGTTCCACCTGCTGACCAAGGAACTGGACCACGACGACGGCGAGGTCACAGCCACCATGAAGGTGCGCCGCGCCAATATCTATGAGGAATATGCCGCAGAAATCGACGCCCTGTACGGGGCAGAACCGGGGGCGAGCGAGCCGGTGGCGCCGGCGCTGGAGCAGGAGTAGCGCCCCGGTTGGCGCACGTTAGGCTGCCATGATTGAAACATGGACCGCAGAACTGCCGCATGGCATCCGCCTGAGCTGCCGCTCTGCCGGCGCGCGCGGCCGGCCGCTGATGCTGTTCCTGCACGGCTTTCCGGAAGGCGCCTTTGCCTGGGATGCGCTGCTTGCGCATTTTGCCCGGCCGGAGAACGGCGGCTTCCGCTGCGTTGCACCCAACCTGCGCGGCTTCGGGCGCTCCAGCGCACCGGCCGAAGTTGCCGCTTACAAGCCCGCGCTGCTCATCCAGGACATCCTGGCGCTGGCTGCCAGCGAGCACCCGGAGGGCCGCATTGCCACGCTGGTCGGCCACGACTGGGGTGGCGCGCTGGCCTGGGCCGCCGCCAACGCGCAGCCAGCGCACATCAGCCGGCTGGTCATCATCAACGCGCCGCACCCGGCCACATTTGCGCGCGAGCTGCGCGGCAACCCGGCGCAGCAGCGCGCCAGCGCGTACATGCACTTCCTGGCGCGCCCCGACGCCGAAGCGCTGCTGGCTGAAGACGACTACCGGCGCCTGTGGCCCTTCTTCACGCGCATGAACGCCGGGCCGGACGGACTTGGCTGGCTGACCGGGGCCATGCGCCAGCGCTACCGCGAGCTGTGGCAGCACGGCCTCACCGGCGCCTGCAACCTGTACCGCGTCACGCCGCTGAAACCGCCGCTTGCCGGCAAGACAACCGCAGACGACATCCCGCAACCCGGCGCCGCGCAAGCGCACATCAGCGTGCCCACGCTGGTGCTGTGGGCGCTGCAAGACACTGCCCTGCTGCCGGCGTTGCTGGACGGGCTGGACGCCTGGGTGCCGCAACTGACCGTGGAGAAAATCCCTGGCGCGACACACTGGGTCGTCCATGAGCAGCCCGACCGGGTCGCCGCGTACATCCAGCAGTTCATCGCCGGCACCTGAGGGCCGAGCACTTCGCCGTGCTGGGGATCTCCTGGTCGTCCACGCCCGGTCGCATCGCGTCAAGCGTCAATAGACCGGCGGCTCCCCCTCCGGCCGCGTCTTGAAGCGCCGGTGCACCCAGTAGTACTGCTCGGGCATGGCCTCGATGTAGCGTTGCAGCTCCAGGTTCATGCGGGCGGTGTCGGCCGTGGCGTCGTCGGTGGGGTAATCCTGCCAGGCCGGGTGGATGCGCACCGCGTACCCGTCGCGCGTCATCCGGGTGATCACCGGGACCACGCGCGCGTTGCCCAGCCGGGCGAGCCGCGGCAGTACAGGGACCGTGGCCGCCGGCACGCCAAAGAACGGGACAAAGACCGATTCCGGGCGGCCCAGGTCCATGTCGGGCAGGAGGTAGAGCATGCGGCCCTGCCGCAGCGCGCGCACGGCGGCGCGCACGCCATCCTGGCGCGAGACCAGCGTGATGTCGCCAAAGCGCGAGCGGCCCGCGCGTATCCACGCGTCCAGCACCCGGCTGGGCTGGCTGGAATAAATGGTGCAGCCCGGGCGGTCCACCTGCAGCATGATGGCGCTGCCGCCCGCGTCCATGCCGTAGAAATGCGGCGCAAACAGGACGACCGCGCCCTCGCGCGTCAGGTCATCGACGTTGCCCTCAATGCGGATGCGCTTGCGCAGGACGTCCGCAGGAGCGTGCCAGACCCAGGACCGGTCCAGCGCCGCCTGGCAAAAAACGACAAAGTTGCGGTGGACCAGGCGCCGGCGGGCCCGCTCGCCCAGCTCGGGAAAGCAGAGCCGCAGGTTGACCAGTGCCACCCGCCGGCGTGACCGCAGAACCCAGTAGAGCAGATGCCCAAGAGCCGCGCCCAGCCCGCGCACCGCCGGCAGCGGCAGCAGCGCCAGCATGCGCATGAAGGCAACGCCGGGATGGATCATGCCTGCGACCGGGGTGTCTTGTAGCGCCCGTAACCCCACAGGTACTGCTCCGGACGCTGGCGGATCAAGGCTTCCATGGCCCCGTTGATCTGGCCCACGGCAGTTTCCAGGTCCGGGCTGAGTTCGCCGTCAAATGGCTCGACATGCAGGTAAAACCCGCGCGCATGCGCCAGCCGCTCACCCCAGATCAGCAGCGGGTCGGCGCCGGTCTTCTGCACCAGCCGCGCGGCCAGTGTCATGGAATACGCCGGCTTGCCAAACACGGGAGACCATACGCCCTGGCCCTGTGGCGGCACCTGGTCCGGCAACAAGCCCACGGCCTGCCCCTTGCGCAGCGCACGGATGAGCTGGCGCACGCCGGACAGCGTTGCCGGCGCCGTGTCCAGCCCATCGCGCTTGCGCGCGTGCTCGATCACGCGCGCAAGCGCGGGTTGCCGGGCCCGGCGGTACAGCACGGTCAGGGGCCCGTATCGTGCCGAGAAATGCTGGCTCACGCCCTGGGCCGTGATCTCGAAGCAGCCCAGGTGCGGCGTGAGGAGGACGACCCCCTTGCCGCGCGCGAAGCTGCGCTCCAGCAGCACGAGACCCGGCCCCCACTGGACGGGAACCGGCGGACCAAACCACAGCCGGGGCGTCTCCAGCACCATGCGGCCGGCATGCGCGATGCAGCCCCGGATCCGCGCAAAGGCAAATCCGGCCTGTGCCGAGTTGTCGCGGATGCGGCGCCGGTACGTGGGCGAGAGCAGCCAGGTCAGCCAGCCGCTGGCCGCGCCCAGCGCATGGAGCAGGCCCAGCGGCAGGCGCGAAACCCATCGGAACAATGCAAGCATGAAGTGTGTGATTAAAATGAGCCGGTCGCCGAGTTATGAACCACTTGCAGGGCGACGTTAAACAAGGATCTGCTAAAGCGTTCGCCAGTGCTCCCGAAGTTTGGCAACGCAAGTGTTCAAACTTCCGGAGTTTAGCAATGGCAAGCAGTTTTCTCTTTACGTCGGAGTCGGTGTCCGAAGGGCATCCCGACAAGGTGGCAGACCAGATTTCCGACGCCGTCCTCGACGCCGTGCTGAGCGTCGACAGCCGCGCCCGGGTTGCCGCCGAGACGCTGGTCAACACCGGTCTGGTGGTACTGGCCGGCGAGATCAGCATCCGCTCGGACGCGCCCACGCCGGACTACATCCAAATTGCGCGCGACACGCTCCAGCGCATAGGCTACGACAACACCGAATACGGCATGGACTACCGCGGCTGCGCGGTGCTGGTCGCGTACGACAAGCAGAGCAACGACATTGCCCAGGGCGTAGACCAAGCCAGCGACGACCACCTGAACACCGGCGCCGGCGACCAGGGGCTCATGTTTGGCTACGCCTGCGACGAAACCGACACGCTGATGCCGGCGCCCATCTACTACGCGCACCGGCTGGTCGAGCGGCAGGCGCAGCAGCGCAAGAGCGGCGCGCTGCCGTTCCTGCGCCCGGATGCCAAGAGCCAGGTCACCATGCGCTACGTGGACGGGCAGCCGAACTCAATAGAGACGGTGGTCCTGTCAACGCAGCACAGCCCGGATCAAAGCGAGACGGCCAACAAGATGAAGGCCAGCTTCGTCGAGGCCGTGGTCGAGCAGATCATCAAGCCCGTGCTGCCCGCCGAGTGGCTGAAGAATACGCGCTACCTGATCAACCCCACCGGCCGCTTTGTCACCGGCGGGCCACAGGGCGACGCCGGCCTGACCGGTCGCAAGATCATCGTCGACACGTACGGCGGCAGCTGCCCGCACGGCGGCGGCGCGTTCAGCGGCAAGGATCCCACCAAGGTCGACCGCTCGGCCGCGTACGCGGCACGCTACGTGGCCAAGAACATCGTGGCGGCGGGGCTGGCGCGCCAGTGCCAGATCCAGCTGGCGTACGCCATAGGCGTTGCCGAGCCCATGAACATCACGATCTACTCCGAGGGCACCGGCGTCATTCCCGACGAACGAATTGCGGAACTGGTGCGCGCGCACTTTGACCTGCGCCCCAAGGGCATCGTTGAAATGCTGCAGCTGCAGCAACCCATCTACGGCAAGACGGCAGCCTACGGGCATTTTGGCCGCGACGAGCCGGAATTCACCTGGGAAGCCACCGACAAGGCCGCGGCCCTGCGCGCGGCAGCAGGGCTGGCGTAGCCTGCGTTTCGTGCACGCAGCGGCAGGCGTGGCGGCTGCACTCCGGGAGCCTGCGCCTGTTTACGCGCTGAAAACGCGCCGTGCGCCCAGATAGCGCCTGGAAAAGTACGGGTTGGACAGCGACGTCGTGTGCACGCGGCCGCCGCTGGATGGGGCGTGCACGAAAACGCGGTCGCCGATCAGGAT
>JALOAS010000029.1 GCA_023228705.1 Ottowia sp.
AACGCATCTGGGATGCGAGCACGGCGTTTGCGGCGCCTGCACCATCCTGCTCGACGGAGCGCCCGCGCGCTCGTGCATCATGTACGCCGCGCAATTGGATGGTCACAGCATCACCACCGTGGAAGGCCTGGCCACTGGCGAGGACGAGCTCAGCGTCGTGCAGCAGACGTTCTGGGAGCACGGCGCGCTGCAATGCGGCTTCTGCACCTCGGGCATGCTGATCACGGCCACCGATTTCCTGGCGCGCAGCCCGGACCCCAGCGAAGAAGAGGTGAGGCGGGCGCTGTCCGGCAACCAGTGCCGCTGCACCGGCTACCAGCCCATCGTGACCGCCGTGCTGGACGCGGCCCAGCGGCTGCGGCAGGCGCGGGAAGCCGCCGGCACCGCCACCGCGCAGCTTGCAGACACGGAAAAAACCTCTGCCTGAGAGACCAGCAGCGGCCGCTTCCCACGATTTTTCCAGAAAGCACCATGGCACGATTCACCACCAGCGACGGCGTCGCGCTTTACTACGAGGAGACGGGCACGGGAACGCCGGTCGTCTTCGTGCATGAGTTTGCCGGCAACTACCGGACCTGGGAGCCGCAGATGCGCTACTTTGGGCGCACGCGGCGCTGCGTGACTTTCAGTGCGCGCGGTTATCCGCCGTCGGACGTGCCCGACAACCCGGACGCGTACAGCCAGGACCGCGCCTGCGAAGACGTGGTCGAGCTCATGGACGCGCTGGACCTGCCCAAGGCGCACATCGTCGGCCATTCCATGGGGGCATACACCGCGCTGCACATGGGCATACGCCACGCGGAGCGCTGCATCTCGGTCGTTGCCGCAGGCTGCGGCTGGGGTTCCAACCCCGGTGAACGGGAGGCGGCGCGGCAAGCTTGCCAGGACATCGCCAGGCTCTTTCGCGAGCAGCCCATTGAAGTGGCCGCCGAGCAATATGCCAACGCCGCCATGCGCCTGACGTACAAGGCCAAGGATCCGCGCGGCTTTGCCGAGTTTGCCGCCATGCTGGCCGGGCATTCCGGCCCGGGCGCTGCCATGACCATGTTGAACCTACAGATGGAGCGCCCGACGCTGGGTGACCTGGAACCCCAGTTGCGCCAGTTCGCGGTGCCGCTGCTCGTTGTTGTCGGCGACGAAGATGGGCCGTGTCTGGACGGCAGCGTCTTCCTGAAAAAGACCGTGCCTACCGCCGCGCTGTTTGTCGTTCCCCGAGCGGGGCACACCATCACCAGCGAAGAACCGGAGGCATTCAACCGGGAAGTCGGGCGGCTGTTCCAGGACACCGAATCTGGCCACTGGCTCACGTTCAAACGTTACTTGTCCGAATGATGGCGAAACACGAACACATCAGTGCATGACCAGTCCGCAGGATGGCAAGGCGTTTGGCCACGCACCTCTTTCATGAACCGGGTGACGCGTGACCCCCAGACTGCGTCGCACCAACCCCTGACCGAGTGGATTTGGGGATCACTCAAGTAACCGAGATCATCAACCTACTGGAGAATCTGATGGATTTGCAACTCAAAGGAAAGAAAGCGCTGGTCACAGGCGGCAGCCAGGGCATTGGCCGGGCCATTGCGCTCGCGCTGGCGCAGGAAGGCGCAGACGTCGCCATTTGCGCGCGCAGCGAGGGACCGCTGAAGGAGGCCGCAGAGCAGATCAGCACGGCCACCGGCAGCAAGGTCGTCGCCATCCCGGCAGACCTGACATCGTCAGACGACGCCGAGCGGTTGGTCCGGGAAGCCAACACCGCCCTGGGCGGGATTGACATCCTGGTCAACAACGCGGGGTCCGCACCCGGCGGCGTCATAGAGACCTTGACCGAAGACGACTGGGAGCGGGCGCTTCAACTGAAGTTCATGGGTTACGTGCGCTGCATACGGTACACGCTGCCCATCATGGTCAAGCAGGGCGGCGGCCGCGTCGTCAACCTCATCGGCAACGATGGCGTGAAGCCTTCGTACTGGGAAATTGCACCGGGCGCCGCCAACGCCGCCGGGCAAAACCTGACCAAGTCGCTGGCCGGCCAATACGGCAAGCACAACATCAGCTTTGTTGCCGTCAACCCGGGGCCCGTGAACACCGAGCGCTGGGAGGGCCTGGTCAGCGCCATGTCACGCGACATGAATCTGCCGTACGAGGAAGCGGACCAGCTTGCCCCGTCGTCCATCCCCATGGGACGTATCGCGGAGCCGTCCGAGGTCGCCAACCTCGTTGCCATGATGGCGTCGCCGCTCATGCATTACGTCACCGGCACCATGATAGAGATAGACGGCGGCCAGGAAAAGGCGCTGATGGACCGGTCCAGGGACCGCTGATGCGCTGCGGCAGCAGCAGATTCCGAAGTTCTTGCCGCGGACCCGCCAGCAAATCTGGCGGGTCCGCAACAAGGCAAGCCTTGCGTCATTTCTACAGGAGTACCTGCCCAACCAGACCATTTTCATGAGCGGTTGCACACGCCCACAGCCGTGTCTGCACGCACTCACCATCGCGCATGGATTGCAACATGTCCAGCGCAAGCGGTCCCTGTGGACCGCCGATCAGAAAAGCCCAATTGGAAGAAACGGAGACGATCATGCCCATTCAATGGAAGCGACTTGCCTCACTTGCCGTCTTTGCCGGGGCCGCCATGTGCCTTCCCGCGCAGGCCGCCGATACCATAAAAATCGGAGAACTCAACAGCTACAAGACGCAGGCTGCATTTCTGGAACCGTACAAGAACGGAATGGAGCTGGCGGTTGAGCAGATCAATGCCGGCGGCGGCGTCAACGGCAAGCAACTGGAACTCATCGTCAAGGACGACAACTCCAACCCCGGCGACGCGGTTCGCGTGGCCGAAGAGCTCTACGTCAAGGACAAGGTCGACGTGCTCACCGGCGCGTTCCTGTCCAACATAGGAATTGCCCTGACCGATTGGGCCGGGCACAGAAAGCGCTTTTATCTGGCCAGCGAGCCCCTGACCAACGCCATCGTCTGGGAGCATGGCAACCGCTACACTTTCAGCTTGCGGCCATCGACGTACATGCAGGTGGCGATGCTGATCCCGGAAGCCGTCAAGCTGAACAAGAAACGCTGGGCCATCGTGTATCCCAACTACGAATACGGCCAGTCCGCGGTCAGCACGTTCAAGGAACTGATGAAAAAGGCGCAGCCGGACGTCGAGTTCGTGGCCGAGCAGGCCAGCCCCCTGGGCAAGGTGGACGCCGCCAACGTCATCCAGGCGCTGGCTGACGCCAAGCCGGACGCGCTGTTCAACGTGCTGTTCGCCGCCGACGTGGCCAAGTTCGTGCGCGCGGGCAACCAGCGCAACTTTTTTGACGACCTGCCAGTGGTCAGCCTGCTCACGGGCGAGCCCGAGTACCTGGACCCCATAGGCGCGGAAACGCCCGAGGGCTGGATCGTGACCGGCTACCCGTGGTATGCCATAGACACGCCCGAGCACAACGCCTTCCTCGAGGCGTACCAGGCCAGGTTCAACGACTACCCCAGGCTCGGGACCATCGTGGGCTACGTGGCGATCAAGTCGCTGGCTGCCGGAATCAAGAAGGCCGGCAGCACCGACACCGAGGCGCTGATTGCCGCATTCAAGGGTCTTGAAGTCGATACGCCCATGGGGCCGATCCACTACCGCGACATCGACCACAAGTCGACCATGGGCGCGTACGTCGGCAAGCTGGCCAAGAAGGACGGCAAGGGCATCATGGTTGATTTCCACTACGCCGATGGCGCCGACTACCAGCCCACCGACGCGGAGGTCCGCAAGCTGCGTCCGGCAGCGGACTGAGCGGCAGCCGGCGCGCGCTGCTCGCCCCTGGGCCAGCGGCCGCGCCTGATTCATGGCGACCGTGCAGGGCGGGCAGCGGAGTCGCTGCCGCCGCATGCCCCGCCGCACCCCGCGGCCGGGATCCGGCGGCTTGCACATGAGGCCAGACCAGACCAGGCAACCAAATGCTCAACAGTATTGCAATACAGCTGATGGCTGGCCTCGCCGAGGCGTCGTCGCTCTTTCTCGTCGCGGCCGGGCTATCGCTGATCTTTGGCGTGACCCGGGTCGTCAACGTGGCGCACGGCTCGTTCTACATGCTCGGGCTCTACGTGGCGTACACGGTCGTCAACTTCATGGGGCAGACGGTGCTCGGGTTCTGGCTGGCGCTGCTCGTGTCGGCGCTGGCCATCGGGCTGCTCGGCCTGGTGGTCGAGGTCCTGCTGCTGCGGCGCATCTACCATGCCCCCGAGCTGTTCCAGTTGCTGGCCACGTTTGCGCTCGTGCTGGTGTTCAACGACGGCGCCCTGTGGATCTGGGGCGCGCAGGACCTGCTCGCGCCGCCGGCGCCGGGGCTGAACGGGTCGATCCAGATTTTTGGCAATTTCTTTCCCAAGTACGACCTGGCGCTCATCGTGGCCGGGCCATTGGTCCTGTTGCTGCTGTGGCTGCTGCTGGCGCGCACGCGCTGGGGCAGCCTGGTGCGCGCAGCAACCCAGGACCGCCAGATGCTTGGCGCGCTGGGGATAAACCAGGCCTGGCTCTTCACGATGGTCTTCGTGATCGGCTCCATGCTGGCCGGGCTGGGCGGCGCCATCCAGAGCCCGCGCCTGCCTGCGAACCTGGAACTGGACCTGACCGTCATCGTCGATGCGTTTGTCATCGTCGTCGTTGGCGGGCTGGGTTCCATCCCGGGCGCCTATGTGGCCGCACTCATCATCGCGCTCCTCAAAACCGTCTGCATCGCGCTGGGTGTCGTTGACATATTCGGCGTTGCGTTTGCGTTTCCAAAGCTGACGCTCGTTGTTGAATTCATCTTCATGGCGGTGGTTCTGGTATTCAAGCCATGGGGCCTGTTCGGACGCGCGCAGGATACCAGCCGGAACTCCAATCCCGTTGAAAAGCCCCTGCACAAGGCCGGGCTGCCGCTGCGAACGCTGTTCACGCTCGTCGTTGCCGGTCTGGTTGCCGCGCCCTTTCTGCTGCGCGGACTGCCATACATGGAAATTCTCATCGTCGATGCACTCATTGCCGTGCTGTTTGCCGCCAGCCTGCATTTCATGATGGGGCCGGGCGGCATGGCGTCGTTTGGCCACGCGGCGTATTACGGCCTGGGCGCGTATGCCGCGGCGCTGCTGTTCAAGGCCGCGGGCGTGCCCATAGGGGTCGCATTCGTCGGCTCCTGGGTTGTCGTGGCAGCCGCGGCGGTGTTCTTTGGCTGGTTCTGCGTCCGGCTCACCGGCGTGCACCTGGCGATGTTGACGCTGGCCTTTGCCGAGATCGTCTGGGCGTCGGTCTACCAGTGGGACAGCTTTACCGGCGGCTCCAATGGAATGGTGGGGATCTGGGCGCCGGCGTGGCTGGAAGGGCGCGTGTTTTACTATCTGGCGCTGCTCCTGGTGGTCCTCAGCGTCTTTCTCATGCGACGCATGCTGTTTTCTCCCTTTGGCGTGGCGCTGCGCGGCGCGCGGGATTCGCCACTGCGCGCAGAAGCAGTCGGGATCCACGTCAAGCGGGTCCAGTGGGTTGCGTTTGTCGTGGCCGGCGCATTTGCCGGCGTTGCCGGTTCCCTGTTTGTCTTTTCCAAGGGCAGCGCTTCGCCCGAGTTGCTGGACATCAGCAAGTCCATCGACGCGCTGGTCATGGTTTTGCTGGGTGGCGTCCAGGCGTTGAGCGGCCCGCTGATTGGCGCGGTGGCGTTCACGGGCATGGAAGACTACCTGATCGGCGCGACCCGGTACTGGCATGCGCTCTTTGGCGGGGTCATCCTCGCCATCGTGCTGCTCATGCCCAACGGGATCGCCGGCGTGGGGGCGTCGCTGGCGCGCCTGCGCCAAAGCGGGGAAGGGAGGGCGAGATCATGACGCTGCTTGAGGTACGCGATCTGGGCAAGAACTTCGGCGGGCTCGCCGCCGTGCAGGACGTCAGTTTTGACCTGAAGGAAGGCGAGCTGCTTTCGCTGATCGGGCCCAACGGCGCGGGCAAGACGACCACGTTCAACATGATCAACGGCCAGCTGCGCCCGACCCGGGGGTCGGTCAAGCTGGCGGGCCGGGAACTGGTGGGACTGGCGCCGCGCCAGGTCGCGCACCTGGGCGTCGGCCGCACGTTCCAGATCGCCGCCACGTTCAGCTCGCTCACCGTGCTGCAGAACGTGCAGCTCGGGCTGCATGCGCACCACAGGAAGACATACAGCTTCTTCAAGGACGGCGGAAAGCTGTACCGTGACCAGGCCATTGAACTTCTGGAGCAGGTCGGCATGTCGGACCAGATGGACCGGCCGTGCAGCGAGCTGGCGTACGGCGACATCAAGCGCGTGGAGCTGGCCATAGGCCTGGCCAACAACCCGAGGCTGTTCCTCATGGACGAGCCCACCGCGGGCATGTCGCCCAGGGAGCGCAACGAGTTGATGGCACTGACCAAGCAGCTGGTGAAGCAGCGCAGCATGGCGGTGCTGTTTACGGAGCACAGCATGGACGTGGTGTTCAGTTTTTCGGACCGGATCATCGTGCTGGCGCAGGGCCAGCTCATTGCGGAAGGCAGCGCCGAGCAGATCCGGGACCACAAGAGGGTGCGTGAGGTCTACTTTGGCAGAGGAGAGGCAATGTGAGCCAGGGCACGATGAGATGGGATGCGGGCGACGTGCTGCTGGGCGTGCAGAACCTGAACGCCTGGTACGGTGCGGCGCACATCCTGTTCGGCATAGCGCTGGAGGTCCGGCGCGGCGAAGTGGTAGCGCTCATGGGGCGAAACGGCGCCGGCAAGTCGACCACGCTCAAGTCCATCATGGGCCTGCTGCGCAAGTACGAGGGCGCGGTGTCTTTCATGGGCACGCGCATAGACGGCATGCGGCCGTACCAGGTCGCGCGCCGCGGGCTGGGCTACGTGCCCGAGGACCGGCGGATTTTCACCGACCTGACCGTGCGCGAGAACCTGGAGGCCGGGCGCCAGGACCCGCGCCGCTGGCCCAATGGCGACGAAGCGCGCAACTGGACGCCCGAAGACCTGTATGAGCTCTTCCCCAATCTCGCGACCATGCGGGAGCGACGGGGCGGGCAGATGAGCGGGGGCGAGCAGCAGATGCTGACCATCGCGCGCACGCTCATGGGCAACCCCTACATGGTGCTGCTGGACGAACCTTCGGAAGGCGTCGCGCCGCTCATCGTCGAGCAGATGGCGCACATGATCATCGAGCTCAAGCAGCGCGGGGTCAGCGTCCTGCTCAGCGAGCAGAACCTGCCGTTTGCCCGGCTGGTCTCCGACCGGGTCTACGTGCTGGAGCAGGGCGAAATCAAGTACGCGGGTGCCATGGCCGACCTGGTGCAGGACGAACAGGCACGCCGGGCCTATCTTGAGGTATGACCATCTTGGCGGGGGTTTGCTTTCGTCGAAGAACCGCCATGGCGCGGCAGGAGCAATGCAGGCATGAATGAAGAGAGCGCAGCGCTTTGCGCCGCAGACAGGTTTCATGCGTTTGTCGAGGTCCGGCCGGATCCCGCGTCAGGCGCCGGTGAGCAGGGGCCCGGTGCCCTGGCCGGCCTGACCATCGGCGTCAAGGACAACATTGAAGTGCGCGGGCTGCCGTTCACGGCCGGGCATCCCCTGTTCGAGCAGCGGCGCGCGCCACGGGACGCCGCCGCCGTCACGCAACTGCGGGCGGCCGGTGGACGCATCCTGGGCGTGACCCGCACCGACTCCGGTGGCTTTGGCGTGACAACGCCGGAAGTCGTCAACCCCATGGCGGAGAACCTCGTCGCGGGCGGCTCAAGCGGCGGGTCCGCCGCCGCCGTTGCAGCCGGCCTGGTCAATCTCGGCCTTGGGACAGATACCGGTGGCAGCGTGCGGATTCCGGCAGCATGCACCGGCATTTTTGGTTTCAAGCCCTCCTGGGGCAGGGTGTCGCTGGATGGCACCTGGCCCCTGGCGCCGGCGCTGGATCACGTTGGCGTCATGGCGCGCACGCTGGAGCTGCTCCAGCACGCCGCTGAAGTGCTCGTGCAGCAGCCATTTGGGCAGGCCCATTCCGCGCCGGTTATCGGCGTCGATGCCAAGATGATCGATGCCTGCGACACCGCTGTTCGCGGCGGTTTCCAGCGCGCGCTGCAGCGCTTGCGGGACGCGGGTCTCACCGTACGCAACGTGGACCTGCCCGCGCCTGACGTCCTGACCCGCGTGCACGGCACGCTCGTGCTGGCGCAGGGCAGGGACGTTTATTCCTCGGTCTGGCCGCAGCACGCCGCGCGGCTGGGTCCGGCCGCGGCCCACGCCTTGCGCGCGGCAGAGGCTCTGGACGCAGCCGACGTACAAGGCGCTTGGGATCAGGCACGTGCCATCAAGACACGCGCCGCTCAGGTCTTTGAGCACGTGGATGTGCTGCTTGCCCCCACCTTGTCGATCCCGCCACCGGCGCGCAATCAGTTCCGCGTGACCGTGCGCGGCGTCGAAGGGTCCGTGGTCCGTCTGCTGGTGCAGCAGACCTGCCTTGCCAATTTGTGCGGGCTGCCGGCGTTGAGCGCACCCCTGCTGCCGGCGCCTGGCCAGCCGGTGAAGCAGAGCCTGCAGATCATGGCCGCCGCAGGCCGGGACGCGCTGGCATTCGATTGTGCGCACCGCCTGGCGACCGTTTTTTCATCGTGTTGATTTTCTTTGATTGGAATCGCATGGAGACATGCGAAAAGGAGACTTGTCATGTCATGGACCAAAAGACGATTTCTGGGCAGCGCCCTGGCTGCGGCGGTGGCCACGCAGGTACCGGCTCGTGCGCAGTCGGCAGCGCCACTCAAGATCCGCGCGGCCAGCCTGACGCTGCCCGTGGTCAACCCGGTGGTTGTCAACGTCATCAAGGAGCAGGGCATAGACCAGCGGCATCAGCTGGACCTGGTCATCCGGCCGTATCCCTCGATCTCGTCGTTCTATGCCGGGCTGGCCACCGGAGAGGTGGATACCCTGATCGGCGGGCCCATCGTGCTGCAAAAACTGCGCAACGAAGGAGCGCGCGTCAAGATCGTATCGACCATGATGCGCCTGTCCGACCTAGTCGTCCTGACCGGGGATCCGGAAATAAAAAGTGTTGCCGATCTCAAGGGCCGGACCCTGGCTGCCGACATGGGGTCGCAGCAATACCAGGTGCTCGCACTCTATGCGCATGAGCTTGGGTTTGAGCTCAAGCGTGACGTCACGGTGATGCAGGCAAACTTTGCTTTGGCGCGTGGCCAGCTCAGTGCAGGACGCGTTGACGCGGCCATGGTGATCGAGCCCATCGCAACCGCAATGCTCAGGGAGAACCCCAAGCTGCACATCATTTTCAACGGGGACAAGGCGTGGCAGGAGATTACCGGTGAACGCGGCTGGGAACTGGTGACCGCGATGTCCGAGCCGTTCATTGAGTCTGCGCCGGAGTCAGTAGCGCGCTGGGTTGCGGCGCTGGACGAGGTGGCTCAATTCATGCACGCGCACCCGCAGGAAACCGACGAGATTGCCGCCAGGACCGCAAAGCTGCAGCCGGGCCTGATGCAGGAAATCCTTGAAAACAAGCGCTGGGAATTCGAAGTCTTTCCAGCGTGGGGGCCCGAGCAGGGGGTCATGCAAGACATGATCGATCGCGCGGTAGCGGCGGGTTTCATCAGCAAACCAAGCGACGACGGACTGTTCTATGCGCCGTGAGCATGCGCGAAAGCCGCGCCGCGACCTGCTTGACGCGCTGGTCGCGGTAACCGCTTTTGCGCTGGCCTGGCAACTGCTGTCCACGGCATCACCAGCGTTGGGGCTACCGCCGTTTGCGGTGCCCAGCTTGCAGAAGATATGGCACAGCCTGATCCATGTCACGCCCACAGACGCGGCGGTCACGTTCCTGCGCGTTATCGTCGCGCTGTTTTTGTCCTTTGCCATTGGCGTCTTCGGCGCCATCTGCATGTACCAATGGCCTCGGGTGGCGCGTTATGGGCGCCCGCTGGTCCGGATACTGATGGCCGTGCCCGTGATTTCCTGGGTGTTGTTTGCCATCCTGTGGTTCCGCTGGGTGGAGTTCCGCATCGGCTTTGTCCTGGTCATCGTGTGCGCCCCGGTCTTTCTGGTGGACGCGCTGGAGACCATGGAAAACGTTTCCCGGGACCTGCGCCAGATGGTGCTGTCCTTTCGCCCGACACGCGTGCAATATTTCAGGAAGCTGCTGCTGCCGGCGATCACGCCCGGCCTGTTCACGAGCTGGAAGATCAACCTGAGCCTGTCCATCCGCGTGGTGACCATTGCCGAGCTGGTGGGCGCCGTGACCGGCATAGGCTACCAGCTTGCGGTGGCGCAGCAGCTGTTCTCAGTGGCCGACGTCTTTGCCTGGACGCTCATCCTGGTGGTGATGCTGTTCATCGCCGAAGGCCTGGTGACCTTGCTCGAGCGTCACAAGCTGAGCTGGCGCGGGTGAGTGGATGATGAACGCATACGATATTGAAATCGCACAACTGCGCAAAGTGTTCGTGCAAAAAACGACCCAGTCGGAAATTGTTGCGATCAATGCACTGGACTTGAAGATAACCCAAGGTGAGATCGTTGCCATCGTGGGTTCGACCGGCTGCGGAAAATCGACACTGTTTGACCTGATCATCGGGCTGGACAGTCCCACGTCGGGGACGCTGCTCATAGGCGGCAAATCCCCTCACGCTGATTTTGACGCGTTCAAGGGTCGCATCGCGACGGTGTTCCAGCAAGATCGCCTGCTTCCATGGCGTACTGCGTTGGATAACGTGTGCCTGCCGCTGGAACTGCTGGGCATGCCCTTGCGAGAACAGCATGAACGTGCCATCAAGTGGCTGGATCGCCTGGGCCTGGCGGAATTCAAGAATGCCTACCCGCGAGAGCTGTCTGGAGGCATGCGCCAACGCGTTGCAATTTCACGCGCGTTTGCATTGCAGTCTGGCTTGCTCCTAGCAGACGAGTCGTTCAGTGCGCTGGACGCGGTCACCGCGCGCGAGCTGCGCGAGCTGTTTGTCTCCCTGGCACGAGAATCGGGCAGCACGGCAATCCTGATTACACATCAGCTGGAGGAAGCCGTGGCCGTCGGGCAAAGGATCATCGTGTTTGGCAAGTCCGCCAAGCTCCTGGGCGATGTGCAGATGAGCGCATGGCAGTCGAGCCAGTACGGCACCCTGTACGACGCGCTACGGAAGACCATACAGCTGGGCGAGCCATTTGCCGATATCGTGGCGCAGGGCGACCTGGAGGTGGCACCTGGTGCATGACGGCAGCACCAAAATGTCAATCAAAAGAGAAGCAGGTTTTTCTCGCAAAGCGGCGTGGCCGGTCGTCTCTTGCTTCCAATGACGCGTGTTGACCGTATCCTTGCATCACCTCTTGATACCGGGCCTACGCGCGTGCGGCGCCGCGCACCGCACGTTCAGCGCAAGGGGGACAGGGTCAAAGGGCGTTATTGCCGTGGGCGTTCAGTGCGCACATTGCTGATCTGACCCAGGCTGCAAGGTCGGACAGGAATCGGTCAAAGCCGCACAACACACCTGATCCGGCATCCCGTCTGGCAAACGCGTGAATCGCACCGGCTGAGCCATCCGCGCGCGCGGCAGCTGAAGGGCTTATTCGCTCTTTGCCTTGCCGCCTTGCCTGGCCATGGTGTCCAGCGCCAGCGCAGAGTGCGCGTACGCGCCGCCCGCGCGCATTTCTGCGGCAACCCAGATGGATTCCATGATTTCGGCCTCGGTTGCGCCGGCTTTCAGCGCGCCTTCGGTGTGCCCGTGAATGCAGTACGGGCACTGCGTCGTGTGCGCGACCGCAACGGCAATGAGCTGCTTGGTCTTCACGGGCAACGCGCCGTCGGCAAAGACGGCCTTGGAGAACGCCCGGAACGCCTCCAGTTGCTTGGGCGCCAGCTCCCGGCGCTTGCGTGCGATGTTGGCGTCGGATTGCGGGAACATGTCGTGGCTCATGATTTTTCCTTTTTGCTGGGTTCTGATTCTGGATTACGGTGGCGGGCGCGGTCGGGCCTCGCACCGCCGCCAAGCGGGTTAACCGGCAGAATGGAGCAACACGTCACGCACGACGACAGCGTTGTTGTGCTCCTCGTCGCGCGCGCCGTAGACCAGGCAGATGACTTCGTTGCCGGCGCGCTCACGCAGCGCGTCCACGGTATCTGCGTGTTCGGCCAACTCGCTCTTGTAGCGTTGCTGGAATTCATCCCAGCGCTCCGGATCGTGGTTGAACCACTTGCGCAACTCGGTGCTGGGCGCCAGCTGGCGGTTCCATTCGCTCAGTTGCAGCTCTTCTTTCTTGACGCCGCGGGGCCACAGCCGGTCTATCAGGATGCGCGCGCCGTCTTCCTTTGCGGCAGGTTCGTAGGCGCGCTTGATTCGAACCTGCTTGGCAGCGAGTTTCTGGGTCATGGACTCATCTCCAATGTGGATGGACACCAAGCGTTGGCACCGCCGATGCCATGCGGTAGCATATCGGGACCGGAGGCTGGTTTTCAACCAGTCCCATCCGTGGTGGCAGCGCGGCACGCCCGGGCAGTCCGATTTTTCTTCTCCTGTGCACGCGAGCGCGCGCATCAGTTGATCCAGTATGTTTCCGTTCAACGGCGAGTCAAGAAATTTGTCCACTTCCGACCCAACGCGGCAAACCAATCGGGCTGCGCCCGCAGCGGCGCATCCGCTGGACGAGGCAACAGGCGGCCTCTTTTCCGCAACTACCTCGGCGCAGCGGGTGCAACGCGTGAGTGCCTGGCTGCAAACCAACCCCGACGCAGAGACGCTGCAGCTTGTCTACAAGGACCTGTCTGCCCGGGACAAGGGGGCGGCGCGGGCCCTGCGTGACAGGCTGGACGAGCTGCGCCGCACGCGGGCGCAGGAGGCACTCACCGCGCGGTGGCGCGAGAAGGCGCAAGGGCTGCTGGACGCCGAAAGACTGAACATAGCGGACGCACTGGCGTGGGAGCGCGACGCGGCGGCCGAGGGCGCGCCACTGTCTCGCGAGCCGTTGGCTGGCTTGCGCGCGCGCCTGGCCGAGCGCATGCGTGCCGTCGAGGACCTGCAGCAGCGGGTCATGGTGCAGGTGGAAGCGGCCACGCTGCTGACCCGGCGCATCGAGCTGCTGTCGACGCGTGCGTGGAACGAGGCGGCAGATGTGCGACCTGCCCTGGAAACGGACTTGAAAGACTGGCAGGAGCGGGCCTCCGCCATCGTGTCCGACCCGCAGTGGGCGGCGGTGGACCTGCGCCATGCGCCACAGCTGGAGTCGGCGCAAAAGCAGCTGCAGGCCGTCTGGGATGCCTTTGTGCCGGCGCTGGAGCAGGCGGTGGCGGCCGCCGCGGACGCCAAGGCACCGTTGCCGCCGGTTCAGATATGGGCCGAGCAACTGCAAAAGGCGCGCCAGCGGGGCGACGATGCCGCGGCCGGCCCGGCTCGCGCCAAAGAAGACAAGAACCAGGCCAGGCGGGAAACCGCGGCCAAGGTCGTGCAAGCGGGTGCCAAGCTGCTGGAGCATGCAGTGGCCGCGGGCAATATCAAGGACGTCAACAGCGCCAGGCAGGCGCTGCGGCGCACGCTCAAGGCGCACGGCCAGTGGATCGATGATGCACTGGAAGCAAGGGTGCACGCGGCGCTGGTCTCGGCTGGCGAATTGCAGGGCTGGCAGCGCTGGAGCGCCGACAAGGCGCGTGAACAGCTGGTGGCACGGGCGGAAGGGCTGCTGCGCAAGCGCAAGTTGCATGGTGAACACGGGGCGGCGGCGGGGGCCAGCCCGGAATTCGCTGCCAGCGAGGCCCCAGCAACTCCGCTTGCATCCGAGCCGACGGCTGCGACCCCCACGCCCGACGCGGCGCCGGCAGGCTCCGCGCCAGCGCAGCCAGCACCTGCCGGGGATGAACCGGCGAGCGTGGATGCAACGCCTGCGCCCGCAGACCAACAGGATGAGGCCGCTGCCCAGCGCGCCGCCGACACGCCAGCCGCGGCGGAGACGCCGCTGCCTGGCGCTGCTGCGGCCCCCGCAGCGCAAGACGAGCTGATGCCGCTGGAAGCCGGATACGCATGGGAGCCTGTCTTGACGGGGCGCAAGCTCCAGGATGCGCTGCGCAAGCTGCGCGAGGAATGGAAGACGGCCGACACGGGCGGCGCGCCCAACCAGGCCCTGTGGCGCCGTTTTGACCGGGCCTGCAACACCGCGCATGGCTTTGTCGTGCAGTGGCTGGAGCAAGTCCGGGCCGAGGAAGAAAAGAACGCCAGCGACCGCCGTGCGCTCATCCAGCAATTGCGCGACTGGGCTGCGGCGCACCCGGGGGGCGCAGGCGCGGACTGGAAAAAAGTGGCCCGGGACTTGCGCAGGTTCTCGCAGCGCTGGCGCGATGCAGGCCATGTATCGGAAAAATTCTACCGCTCATTGCAGCAGCAGTGGAAAGAAGCCATGACCAGCGCCAGCGCGCCGCTGGAGCAGGAACAAAAGGCCAGCCGCGCGCGGCGCCAGGAGCTGATCGCGCAGGCGCAGGCGCTGGGCGCGGAGCCCGATCTGCGCATTGGCGCCATCAAGGCCTTGCAGTCAAGCTGGCAGGCCGAGGCGCGCACGGTGCCGCTGAACCGCAAGCGCGAGCAAAAACTGTGGGAGGCGTTCCGCAAGCCCCTGGACGATGCGTTCCGGCGCAAGGATGCCGAGCGCGAGCGGCACCAGGCTGCCGTCCATGCGCACGACCAGGCGGTCCTGACCGCTGCCAGGATCCTGGAGGCGGCCAACGCCAGTGGCGATGCCGCCCGCATTCGCGACGCCATGGCCGCGCTGGAGCAGGCGACGCGCGCGCAGCCGGTGGCAACCGATCCGGGCGCGGGCGGCGACGCAAGCGTGACGGCCGACCCGGCCGCGCCTGTGGCCACAGACCAGCCAGCGCCGGCCAGCGTTGCCGGCACCAGCGAGCCTGCCCCGGGCGAGCCGGCCGCGCCCGAGAAACCCGAGTCGGAGCCCACGCCAGCGGATCAGCCCATACGCGTGTTGGCCGTCCGCGGCGACGACCGGCCGGACGCCATCCGGCCGCGCAAGGCAAGAGACGAGAGGCCGCGGCGAGACGACCGGCGGCGCGGCGACAGCCGCCGCCCGCGCGACGCCGGGCCGGGCCGGGACCACCGCGGCCCTTTCATCGGGCATTCGGCACGGCGAGCCAAGCAGCAGGCGGAAGAGAATGCGCAGCAGGCGCTGCGTCAGCTGGCCGCGCGCGCGCACGGCGAAGCGCTGGTCGAGCTGCTGTCCGCGTGGCGCCAGAGCGACGCCGGGCAGGTGCCCGACGCCCGCGACTTCGGCCGAGCCGTCACGCCGTCTATCCGCAGCGGCTGGGCCGAGGCGATTGCCGGAACCGGCACCGGCACGCCCGGGCAGGCCGGCACGGCGCTGCTGCGCCTGGAGGAAGCAGCAGAAGCGCCCAGTCCGGCGGACCAGGTCGACGCGCGACGCGCGCTCAAGCTGCAGCTGCTGACGCAGCGGGATGATCCGTCTCCAGCCGAAACCTGGCCGCAGGATGTGCAGATCGTGCTTGCGTCAGGGTACAGCACTGACAAGTCCGAGCGGCTGCAAAAGGCGCTGAAGATCCTGCTGCACAAGCGCTGACCGGCGAGCGCGGCAGGTTCTGAGCGGCGCCGTCAGGGATAGATCAGGATCTTGCTGAAGTTGTTCAGGTGCCGCTCCAGCTTTTCCGGAAGCTGGTCGATGTAGATGTTGTGCGAGATGTTGCCCTTGCGCGCCGACATCAGGATGATCAGGTCCTTCTCGCCCAGCTTCCTGAAGACGATGAAGAAGTCTTCCCACGCCGTGAATTCCCGGAACTTGATGTCCAGCGTCAGCTCCTGCGCCTTGGTGAATTTCTGCACGGCGTTGTAGGTGTTGACGTTGCAGTTCAGCGTGATCGGCAGCGAGAGCTCGATGGAAAGTCGGGCGATTTTTTCAATCGACAGGTTGAATCCCGTTTCAAACTCCGAGAATTGCGGCAGGATCACGAAAACCCCGGTGTGGTTGGAGATGGGGAACTGCAGGTTGCACATGAACAGCGTCTTGTTCGTGTGGTAGAGGATGCTGTCGACGCTGTTGTTGATGATCTTGCGCATCACGCCGGTCTTCTGCGACCAGTTCATGATGATGATGTCGGCCGCGATTTCCCGCGCGGTCCGGGCGATGCCGACCGCCGGGTTGTGATCTATGGTCGCCATCACGTTCAGGTCCACGTCGGCACCGGAGATCTCGGCGCTCAGCTCGCTCATGGCCTTCTTGGCCAGTGCCACTTGTTCTTCTGCCTCGTCCGTGTTGGGCACCACGTTGACGATGGCCAGCGGATGAATCGACTGCCGCTCCTTGATGAGGATGGCCAGGTGCAGCAGGTTGACGACCGGCGTCGTGCTGGAGATGGGCACCAGGATCTGCTCCATTTCCAGCTCGGTGGATGCCGTCTTCCTGCCGTTCTTGTCCGTGTCAAAGCCCAGTTGTCTGGCTGCGTGTTCGGTGACAAACGACGCGATGACGCAGGAGACGAGAACGATCACCACCACCGCGTTCAGGATGCTGTCGTCGACGATGCCAAAGTTGTGTCCGACCTTGATCACCGCAAGCGTCGCGGCTGCGTGCGCCGAGCTCAGGCCAAAGATCATCAGCCGCTGCGACCCGGACATGCGGAACACCAGCTGCGTGGCATGCGCGGCCACGTACTTGCCGGCAAACGCCACCAGCGTGAGCGCCAGCGCGATCATCAGCGACGTGAACCCGCTGAACAGCACGCGCACGTCAACGATCATTCCCACGCTGATGAGAAAGAACGGGATGAACAGCGAATTGCCGATGAACTCGATGCGGTTCATCAGCGCGGACGAGCTGGGGATGAACTTGTTCAGCGCCAGGCCGGCGGCAAACGCACCGATGATCCCCTCCAGGCTGGCGATGTCGGCCAGGAAGGCCGCCAGAAACATCACGGCCAGGACAAAAATGTAGTGCGCGTGCCTGTGGTCTTCCATTTTCTGGAAGAACCAGCGCGCAAAGCGCGGCACCACGACGAACAGGAAGACGGAGAACAGGGCGATCGAGACAACCAGCCGCAGCCAGAACGCCGAATCCAGGCTGCCGCTGTGCGAGCCCAGGATGACCGCCAGCGCGATCAGGACCGCCGTGTCGGTCAGGATGGTCCCGCCCACGGTGATCGCGACGCTGGGGTCCTTGGTGATGCCGTACTTGCTCACGGTCGGGTACGTGACCAGCGTATGCGTGGCAAAAATGGACGCCACCAGGAAGCTGGCGTAGACGTCCATGTCCAGCAGGTAGTAGCAGACCGGAAAGCCGAGGCTGAGCGGGATCAGGAACGTGAACGCACCAAACACATAGCTCTTGTTGCGGTTGGCCTTGAATTCGATCAGGTTGAGGTCCAAGCCGGCCAGGAACATGATGTAAAGCAGGCCGATGGTCGAAAAGACATCGACAAAAAGGCTCTGCTCCAGCACGTTGAGCCCGTGCGGTCCGATCAGGATGCCCGCCATGATCAGCCCGACGATGGACGGAACCCGGAGCGGGCTCAGCAGGATGGGCGCGAGCAGGATGATGAACAGGATCAGCGAAAAAATCAGGACCGGGCTTTGCAGCGGCAGCTGAAACTGGTGGGCAAACTGATTGATTACGAAATCCATGGGCAACAAGCGTCCGGGCAACCGGCCGCGGCGTTTCAGGCGGGGAGTCGGGGGAGGAGGTCGATCCGGCGGCGCCCAGGTGTCTGGGCGGCCGTGGATTTCCCGGGTGCCGGCGCTGGCGCGATCATTGGGCGGCGTCCGCGCACCGGTGGCATGCCATTGAGGCAGGATGTTGTGAAGTGCGCCATTCTACCCGTTGCACGGGGCTCCTTGGCAAGACGGGCCAGAGTCTGTCGGGCGCCGGCGCGCTGGCTTTTAGTTGTCCGGCGCCGCCGTGCTTGCGTTCCAGCGCGGCTCGCCCGGGAAGAGTGGCAGCGTTTGTGGTGCGGCAGGTGCCGGTGCTGCAGCCTGTGCCTCCTGGCGTTGCAGCGAGCCCATGCGAACCCCCAGCAGGCGCAGGCTGCGTGACAGGTCCACGCGCGCGAGGCAACGCCCGGCGACCTGGCGGATGTGCACGGCATCGTTGGTGTAGAAGGCCATGGTCTGCGCCCGCGTCTGGATGCGGAAATCATCAAAACGCAGCTTCACGCCCACGGTACGGCCCACGTAGCCCTTGCGCTGCAAGTCGGCGGCCAGCTGCTCGACCAGTTTCGTGAAAATGGCCGACAGCTCGGCCCGGTCGGTTGCCGCGTGCAGGTCGCGTTCAAACGTGGTTTCGCGGCTCAGGCTGACCGGCTCGCTGCGGGTGGCCACGGGGCGCTGGTCGCGGCCCCAGGCCGCATCGTGCATCCAGGCGCCGTGGCTCTCGCCAAACTCGCGCATCAGCCAGTCCCTGCTGCACGCGGCCAGCTGGGCGATGGTGGCAATCCCGTGCGCCTTCAGGCGCGCGTCGGTCTTGGGCCCGACGCCGCCAATCTTGCTGCACGGCAGCGGCCAGATGCGCGCCTGCAGCTCGCCCGCCAGGACCACGCTGATGCCGCGCGGTTTGTTGAACTCGCTGGCCATCTTGGCGATGAGCTTGTTGGGCGCGATCCCTATGGAGCAGGTCAGGCCCGTGGCGCGGTGGATCTGCTCCTGCAGGCGCCTGGCCAGGACGCGCCCGCCCTCCAGCTCGCCGTCGGGCGCCGTGGTGAAGTCCAGGTAGACCTCGTCTATGCCGCGGTTCTCCATCACGGGCACGTGCTGCCGTATGACCTGCTTGAACGCCTGCGAGTGCCTGCGGTATTCGGGAAAGTCGGCCGGCAGCAGGATGGCTTGCGGGCAAAGCCGCGCCGCCTTCATCAAGCCCATGGCCGAGCCTATGCCAAAGGCGCGCGCTTCGTAGGTTGCCGTGGTGATGACGCCGCGCCCCACATAATCGGACAGGCGCGGAAACATGTCCACCGGAATATGAGCCCGGTCTGCCGCATCCCAGCGCCGCTCGGGCTGCATGCGGCGCAAATGCGCAAGCCGCGCCTGCAGCAGTCCGTGCCCGGCGCCTATGGCCATGGGCAATCCGCGCAGCTGCGGGTAGCGCAGGTGCTCGACGGATGCGTAGAACGCGTCCATGTCCAGGTGGGCGATACGGCGGCGGGCTGTGTCAGACACAATACGCAAGCTTAACGCAGCGGACCAGGCCGCGCGCTTGGCGGCGCGGCGTCCATGCCGCAAGGTCGGGCCCGCACGCGCAGCCGGTGTTACATTGGCGCATGTGGATGCGTTTTGACGCGCGTTTGCGTACAAGCGTGGCGCATTTTTGCGCGGGCCACACAGACTCAGGAGAATCGATTCATGGCATTGGCTGGATTTGACCAAGACCGCCTGGCGCAGATCAAGCGGCATTTTTCAGCGTACGTCGACGATGGCCGCCTGCCGGGCTGGCAGGTGCGCGTGACGCGCCGCGGCGAGGTGGTCTATCACGAGAATCATGGCTGGCGCGACGTGGAGAACCAGCTGCCCGTGGAAGACGACACGGTCTTTCGCATCTATTCCATGACCAAGCCGGTCACCTCCGTCGCCGCGATGATGCTGTACGAGGAAGGGCGCTTCGAGCTGACCGACCCGTTGGCCGACTACCTGCCGGCGTTTGCCGACATGCGCGTGTATGCGGGCGGGCCGGCGCTCAAGCCGGTTACGCGGCCGGCAACCGAGCCGATACGGATCTGGAACCTGCTCAACCACACGTCGGGCATGACCTACGGCTTTCACCACGTCCACGTGCAGGACGAAATCTACCGCAATGCAGGCTACGAGTGGGCCGCGCCCAAGGGCCACACGCTGGCGCAGTGTGCGGATGACTGGGCGCGGCTGCCGCTGCGCTTTGACCCGGGCAGCAGCTGGAACTACTCGGTCGCCACCGACGTGCTCGGCCGTCTCATCGAGGTGGTCTCCGGCCAGAGCCTGGACGAGTTCTTCCAGGAACGCATCTTTGACCCGCTGGGCATGGTCGATACGTCGTTTGTCGTGCGCGACGACCTGGGCGACCGCCTGGGCGCACTCTACATCCCCAACGAACAGGGCAAGGCCACGCGCAACGACGAGTTTGGCGACGCCGCGCGCGGCGAGGTGACCTTTCTCTCGGGTGGCGGCGGCCTGCTGTCGACCACCGAGGACTACCACCGCTTCACGCAGATGCTGCTGCGCGGCGGCGAGCTGGACGGCCAGCGCCTGCTGGGCAGCCGCACCGTGCGCTACATGACCGCCAACACGCTGCCCGGCGGTCAGGACCTGGAGCAGTTCGGCATCCCGCTGTTTGCCGAGACGCGGTTTGAAGGCCAGGGCTTTGGCCTGGGCTTTGGCATCCTCATCGACCCGATCACGGCCATGACGCCGGGTTCGCCCGGCGAATACAACTGGGGCGGCGCGGCCAGTACGGCGTTCTGGGTCGATCCCAGCGAAGAAATCACCTGCATCTTCATGACGCAACTGCTTCCATCGAGCACCTGGCCCCTGCGCACCCAGCTCCGGCAGCTGGTCTACTCGGCGCTGGTCGACTGATCATCCACCTGCAGGATGCGTCCCGGATTCATGACGCCTGCCGGATCCAGCGCCTGCTTGATCCGGCGCATCAGCGCCAGCGCCACCGCCGACTTGTAGCGGGGCAGCGCTGCTGCCTTGAAGCTGCCTATGCCGTGCTCGGCGCTGATCGAGCCGCCGCAGCGGGCAACCGCGTCGAAGACGAGCGTGTTGACGCGTGCTTCCTGCTCGCGCAGGAAGGCGGGGCCGTCGGCGCCCTCGGGCGCCTGCACGTTGTAGTGCAGGTTGCCGTCGCCCAGGTGCCCAAAGTTGACCATGCGGATGCCGGGGACGGCCTGCTGCAGCCGGGCATCGGTTTCAGCCACGAACGCCGGGATGCGCGAGATGGGTACGCTGATGTCGTGCTTGATGTTCAGGCCCTCGCGCGCCTGCGCCAAACTGATGCTCTCGCGCACTTCCCACAATTGCGCCGATTGCTGCAGGTTCTCGGGCAGCGCCACGTTTGCAACATGCCCGTGCTCCAGCGCCAGCTCCAGCAGCGCCTGGAAGCGGGCCATGGCGTGTTCTTCGCTTTCATGGTCGGAGTTTTCCAGCAGCACGTACCATGGCGTCTCGCCCAGCAGGGGGATGCGCAGCTGCGGGTGGTGCCTGGCGACCAGGCCAAGTGCAAACTGGTTCATGGCTTCAAAGCCTGTCAGCGCCGGCCCGAGCTGCTGGCGCGCCAGGTGCAGCAAATCAACCGCCGCCTGCAATGATGGCACGGCGGCCCATGCCGCCAGGCGCGCCGCCGGCATGGGCTCCAGCTTCATGGTGGCGGCGGTGATGACGCCCAGCGTCCCTTCACTGCCTATGAGCAGCTCGCGCAGCGCGTAGCCGGTGTTGTCCTTGCGCAGTCCGGAGAGGCCGTTCCAGATCTCGCCCTGCGCCGTGACCACTTCCAGCCCGAGGCAGAGCTGGCGCGTGTTGCCGTAGTGCAGGACCTGCGTGCCGCCCGCGTTGGTTGCCAGGTTGCCGCCCAGCGTGCAGCTGCCCTTGGCCGCGAGGCTGAGCGGGAACAGGAAGCCGGCAGCAGCGGCGTGCTCCTGCACCTGTTGCAGGATGCAGCCTGCTTCAGCCGTCAGCGTGGCGTTGGCCGGGTCCAGCTCGCGTATCCGGTTGAGCCGGCGCGTGCTGAGGACGACCTGCGTGGCGGTGGCGTCGGGGGTGGAGCCCAGCGCCAACCCGGTGTTGCCGCCTTGCGGGACGATGGCCGTGCCGGCCTGGCCGCAGGCGCGCACCACGGCCGCAACCTGCTCCGTATCGGCCGGCAGCACCACGGCCAGCGCGCGGCCGCGCGTGCGCTGGCGCCAGTCCACCTCCCAGGCGGCCAAGTCGCCATCTGCAAGCACGTGGCCGGTGCCTGCGATCCGGGCAAGTTGCGCCAGCAGGCTGGCGGGGGATTCCAGGGTCATGTCTCTTGTGCCTTCAGGGTTTGGCCCGCGCGCTGCCGGTACCGGATATGCGCCACGCAGGCGCCAAAGAGCAGCAGCGCCAGCGCCACTTCCAGCCACGCCAGCAGTGCCCCCGGAGCCGGCTCGCTGGTGGCGCGCACCAGTCCTTCGGTGACGTAGAGCCACAGCAACAGGCAGGTCCAGCGGTACGTGAACAGGCGGTAGCGCCACAGTCCGGGCAGCGCCAGCAGCAGCGGCAGCGCCTTCAGCGCGAGCCAGGAGCCGCCCGGACGCAGCGGCGCCAGCCACAGCTCCCAGAGCAGGCACAGCAGCACCAGCGCGCCGGCGCTGACAAGCGCAAGCCATCGCGTGCGCCGGACGGCGTCGGACGGAAGCGCGGGAAGGACACGTGGCATGATAAGAAAATGAAGCTGGAAACGATCAAGAACCGGGCCAGTGAACTGGCACGCAGCAAGACCGATTTTCCCATCCTGGAGACGGCCGCCACGCTGTGGCAGCGCCTGATCGAGGACCGGCTCGCGCTGACGGCCAGCTCTTTGACTTACACGACCGTGCTGGCGCTGGTGCCGCTGTTCACGGTGGTGCTCTCGGTGTTTACGCTGTTCCCCATTTTCGACGAGGTCGAGGGCGCGCTGCAGGACTGGCTGCTGGAAGGCCTGATTCCGCCCAGCATTGCAGGCAACGTCATGAGCTACCTGACGCAGTTTGCCAGCAAGGCCAGCCAGCTCGGGCTGCTCGGCATCGCCGGCCTCACCGTCACCGCGCTGTCGCTGGTCCTGACCATAGACAAGACGCTGAACCAGATCTGGCGCGCCAGCGACAAGCGCCCGCTGGCGCAGCGCGTGCTGGTGTACTGGGCCGCGCTGACGCTGGGGCCGCTCATCCTGGGCGCCAGCATCGCCATCACGTCTTACGCGGTGACCATGTCACAGGGCTGGCTTCCCGGTGGCCTGGCCGACAGCACCGACTTCGGGCTGGCCGTGCTGCAGTTTGCGCTGCTGAGCGCCGGGCTGACGCTGCTCTACCGCTTCGTCCCCAACACGCCGGTGCGGTGGCGCCATGCGCTGGCTGGCGCCGTTTTCGTCAGCATCGCGCTGGGGCTGGCGCGCTGGGGCGTGGGCATCTATCTGGCGCGCGTGCAAACGTACGCCAACGTCTACGGCACCTTTGCCGCGGTGCCGCTGCTGCTGCTGTGGATCTACGTGTCGTGGCTGATCGTGCTGTTTGGCGCGGTGATCGCCGCGTACCTGCCCACGCTGATTGGCGGCGTCTCGCGGCTGGGCGGCAACCCCGGCTGGCAGCTGGAGCTGGCGGTGGAGCTGCTGCATGCGCTGGAGGCGACGCGCGGCGGCGAGCGGGCCGGACTGACGCTGCCGCAACTGACGCAACAGCTGGGCGTTGACGCGCTGCAGCTGCGCCCCATCATCGAAGAGCTGCGCGACATGGACTGGGTCGGCGAGCTCACCACGCGGCGCGAAAACGAAGAGCCGCGCCACGTGCTGCTCATCGATCCGGCGCGCCAGCGCATGCGCCCGCTGCTGGACCGCTTCCTGCTGCAGCCCGGCCCGGCGCTGGCCGCCTGGTGGCAGGCGCAGCGCGTGGGCGAGACGATGCTGGCCGAGGCGCTCCCCAAGAGCCGCGGATGAACGCCTGCGGCGCAGCGCGTCGCCGCTGCTGCGGCCCGATCAGCCGGCGGCCTGGCCTGGCACGCCAAGAAAATCGCGCAGCGCCAGCAGCACCTCATCCGGCGCTTCCAGCATCATGGCGTGGCCGCCGTCGACCTCGACGACCCGGCCCTGTGCGGCATGCTGCGCCAGCGCGCGCGCCGACCGCGGCGGCGTCATGCGGTCGTGACGGCCGACGATGAACAGCACGGGGCAGTCCAGCCCGGCCAGCGCCTGCTCGCCGCCAGCGTAGCCGTCGCAGGCCTTGAACCCGACGTGGAAGACGTTGGTCTGCCGGTTGCTCGCCAGCACGCGCCGCATGAGCGCGCGCGATGCACCGTATACCCAGGTGCCGGGGCCCAGTGCAGATGGCGGCGGGCACAGCGTGCTGTGCGAGAACACGTTGACCATGTGGATGGCCTTCTCGGGCTCGTGCAGTGAAGCGTCCAGCAGCGCCGGCGCCACCTTCATGGGAAACGCGGTGCCCAGCAGCGCCAGGTGGCTGACGCGCTGCGGCGCGCGGGCTGCGGCCTCCATGGCAATGAGCGAGCCAAAGCTGTGGCCCACCAGCGCTGCCTGCTTCGCGCCCACGGCATCCAGCAGCGCCAGCACCGTGTCTGCCGCCTGTTCCACCGATTCGGGCGGCGCGCCCGCGCTCTTGCCCTGGCCCGGCAGGTCGATGGCCAGCACGTTCCAGCCGTTGTAGGCAAAGTGCCGGCTCTGCAGCACCCAGACGCTGTGGTCGTTGAGGACGCCGTGGACAAACACCAGCGTGGGCTTGGCGGCGTCAAACGCATGGCCGCCGCTGTAGGCATAGAGCTTGTGGCCTTGAACGGAGAGGTACATGTCAGGCTCCTGCTTTCTCGGCGGCCTTGAGCGCGCGCTTCAGGTCATCGATCAGGTCGTCCGCATCCTCCAGCCCTATGGACAGCCGGATCGTGCCCGGGCCGATGCCGGCCTGCGCCAGCGCCTCGTCGCTCATGCGAAAGTGCGTGGTGCTGGCCGGGTGGATAACCAGGCTGCGGCTGTCGCCCACATTGGCCAGATGGCTGAAGATCTGCAGCTTGTCGATGAACACCTTGCCCTGCGCGCGCGAGCCCCTGATGCCAAAGCTGAACACGGCGCCGGCGCCCCTGGCGCCGAACTTCAGCAGCCGCTCGGCGGTGGCGTGGCTGGGGTGCGCGCCCAGCAGCGGGTGACGCACCTCGTCGACAAACGGGTGCTCGGCCAGGAACCAGACCACCTTTTCGGCGTTGGCAAGATGCCGGTCCATGCGCGCCGACAGCGTTTCCACGCCCTGCAGGATGAGCCAGGCGCTGTGCGGGCTCAGGCAGGCGCCAAAATCGCGCAGGCCCTCGCGCCGCGCGCGCAGCGAGAACGCGCCCACGGTGCTCTCGTCGGTGAAGACCATGTCGTGAAAGCCATCGTAGGGTTCGGTCAGCTCCGGGAACCGGCCCGACCGGTCCCAGTCGAAGCTGCCGCCATCGACCAGCACGCCGCCCATGACGCTGCCGTGGCCGCTGAGGAACTTGGTGGCAGCGTGGTAGACCAGCGCGGCGCCATGCTCTATGGGCCGCACGATGTAGGGCGTGGTGAATGTGTTGTCCACCAGCAGCGGCAGGCCGGCTGCGTGCCCGATCTCGGCCACGGCGGGGATATCCAGCACGTCAAGGCCCGGGTTGCCCACCGATTCGCCAAACAGCAGCCGCGTGTTGGGCCGGATCGCTGCCTTCCACTCGTCGAGCCGGGTGGGATGCACGAAGGTGGTTTCTATGCCAAAGCGGCGCAGCGTGTAGTTGAGCAGGTTCTGGCTGCCGCCGTAGATCGCCGAGCTGGCGACGATGTGGCTGCCCGCGCCCATGAGCGTGGCAATGGCCAGGTGCAGCGCCGCCTCGCCGCTGGCGGTGGCAATGCCGCTGACCCCGCCTTCCAGCGCCGCCATGCGCTGCTCGAGCACCGCGTTGGTGGGATTGCTCAGGCGCGAGTAGATGTGCCCCGAGCTCTCGTAGTTGAACAGCCTGGCCGCGCGCTCGCTGGAGCCGAAGTTGAACGAGGTCGTGAGGTAAATCGGAGTGGAGCGTGCGCCGGTGACTGGGTCCGGCTGCGCGCCTGCGTGCACGGACAGGGTGTCAAAGCCCGGGTCGGAATAGCCGGCCATAGGGTCTCCTTGCTGCGGGTTGTGGGGTTCTGGGCAAACTGCCATCATACTGACGGCAAATCGGGTACGCGGCGGGGCAGGGGGAAACGCGCCGCCAATGTCTGGAATAATCGTCTCATGAGTGGAAATACGCTGGGCAAGCTCTTTGCCGTGACCAATTTTGGCGAGTCGCACGGGCCGGCCATAGGCTGCGTCATCGATGGCTGCCCACCCGGCCTGAACCTGGGCGAGGATGACATCCAGCCCGACCTGGACCGGCGCCGGCCTGGCTCGAGCAAGTTCGTCACCCAGCGCAAGGAGGCCGACCGCGTGCAGATCCTCTCGGGCGTGTACCAGGGCAAGACCACCGGCACGCCCATCTGCCTGATCATCTACAACGAGGACCAGCGCAGCAAGGACTACAGCGACATTGCGCAGACGTTCCGCCCCGGCCACGCCGATTACACGTACTGGCGCAAATACGGCCTGCGCGACCCGCGGGGCGGCGGGCGGTCTTCAGCACGGCTGACCGCGCCCACCGTCGCCGCCGCTGCCGTGGCCAAGAAATGGCTGCAGCACAGATACGGCACCACCTTTGCCGGATGCATGACGCACGTGGGCGAGCTGGCGGTCGACTTCGAGAGCTGGGAGCACGTGCCCAACAATCCGTTTTTTGCGCCGGTGGCGGACGTGAGCGCCATCGAGGACTACATCCGCGCGCTGCGCAAGGCTGGCGACTCCTGCGGCGCGCGCATCCGCATCACGGCGCGGCGCATGCCGGTGGGCCTGGGCGAGCCGCTGTACGACAAGCTGGATGCCGACATTGCGCACGCGCTCATGGGACTGAACGCGGTCAAGGGCGTTGAAATCGGCGACGGCTTTGCCAGCGTCGCGCAAAAGGGCAGCGAGCACGGCGATTCGCTGCGTGCCGACCCGCTGGGCAGCTTTGCCAGCAACCACGACGGCGGCACGCTGGGCGGAATCAGCACGGGGCAGGACCTGGAGGTGGCGATTGCCATCAAGCCGACCAGCTCCATCCTGGTTCCCAGGCAGTCGGTGGATACCGCCGGCCAGGCCGTCGAACTCATCACCAAGGGCCGCCACGATCCCTGCGTCGGCCTGCGCGCAACGCCCATTGCCGAGGCGCTGCTGGCGCTGGTGGTCATGGACCACGCGCTGCGCCACCGCGCGCAATGTGGCGACGTCGCGGCACCTGAAGGCTTCCGCGGGTAGCTTGGTCCGGTGGCTCCGGATCGCCCAGGCAGCGGACCGATCCCGGGCGACTGGGGCCAGTTCCGCTTCGCACCGTCCGTGCTGCAAAGCGGGCGCCCGGCAGCGGATGCGGGCACCTTATCCGGCGTGCGTCCAGCGCGTTCCCGAGCCGCGGGCAATCTCGACCAGTGCGTTCAGCGCGTCGGTAGCTGTGAAAATGCCGGCCAGCCGGCCCTCGGCGCCGGTGACAATCACGCTGCCGATCTTTTGCCTGGCCATGATCTCGGCCACCTCCGCAAGCGGCGTTGTGGCAGGCACGGACAGCGGCTCGGTGCGCATGATGTCGCCTGCGCGCACCTGCAGCTTCTCAGCCACGGTCAGGCCCGAGACCAGGCGCACGTCGCGGTCGCTGATCAGACCCACCACGGCATCGCCGCGCATCACCGGCAGGTGGCGGATGTCATGGCGCTGCATCAGCTCGCGCAGCTCGTCGGTGTCCATGTCCTCGCTGGCCGTGACTGGATCGGGGGTGATGAATTCGTCCACTGGCACGTTGATGGCCTGCATGGAAATACTCCTGTGATGGCTGCGCCAAAAGCGCGGAACTGGAGGCGCTGCTGAACAATGGCGGATCCGCACTCCATGGGTGATGGTAACCAAAACCCGGCAGCATGCCGCCAAACGCAAGCAGCCGAGAGCCAAATCCCCGTGCACATGATGCAGCAAGCCCCAGGGCTGAATCCCGGCGCGCCAGGCGCAGCGGTTCCGTGGCAGCGGCCGCATGCGCTGGCCGTGCCACGCGCGCCGTGCTCTGCGGGCCCCGGATTCGTTGCGACGCTGCACATCAGCGAGCGCAGCCAAAGCGGCCTTTGCGTCGACAATACGCTGCTGAAAGCCATGCGTGTTTGCCTGCTGCCGTACCGGTGGGCTGCCAGCGGCTCGTGCCTGCCCCATCGGGCGGATGCGCTGCGCGTGGCAGGTTCCGGGGCCCTGGCTCGTGGCCTGCGCGCCACGATGGCCGCAGGGGTACTGTGGGCGCGCCCGGTTGGGGTTGCGGCTTGCGGGCTGGTCGGCAGCAGGGGAAGCAGCCTGCGGTCTGTTCCACCATGACCTTCATGAATCCGGACCAAACACCCGCAACCGGGCGCCAGCCCGGCCGGCGCACCCTGGTTCTGGGCCTGTCACTGGTGCAGCTGATCGCCTGGGGCAGCCTGCTGTACTCGTTTGCCGTATTCCTGGACCCGGTCGAGGTCGCGCTGGAAATGAGCCGGGCCCAGACCTCGCTGGGGTTCAGCCTCGCGCTGCTGGTGGAGGGGCTGCTTGCGTTTCGCGTGGGCCGCTGGATAGACGCCGGGCACGAGCGCGTGCTGATGACCGGCGGCTCGGTGCTCGCGGGCGTCGCGCTGATCGGGCATGGGCTGGTTCACTCGGCAGCAGGGTTTACCTGGCCTGGGCCGCGATCGGAGCGGCCATGGCCGCCACCTTGTACACGCCGGCATTCGCAGTCGTGACCCGCCGGTTCCCCGGCAGCTACCGCGACGTGATCATCGTCATCACCTTTCTCGGCGGCCTGGCCAGCACGGTGTTCATCCCGTTCACCGACTGGTTGATCCGGCACTGGGACTGGCGCATCGCGTCAGGGGCACTGGCTGCAATCAACCTGTCAGTGTGCGCGCCGCTGCATTGGTGGCTGCTGCGCGACGCGCCACCGCCACCGGAAGCTTTGCAGGCGGACGCGCCCGACGCGGAGACGGGCGCTGCGCTGAAAGCGCATCTGGCCAGCCCGGTGTTCTGGCGGCTGGGTGCGTTCATGGTCCTGCTGCTTGGCGTGACCGCCGCGGTGCCGCCGCATCTGGTCAGCCTGCTGCGCGAGAGCGGGTTGCCCCCCGGCTGGGCCATCGCGCTGCCCGCCAGCATAGGCGTGCTGCAGGTGCTGGGCCGCATCCTGCTCTACGCCGGAGACAAGTGGTTGGACGTGGACGCCACCAATCACTGGGCACCCGCGTTGATTCCGCTGGCGCTGCTGGCGCTTTTGGCCGGCAGCGGCCAGTGGATCGCGGCGCTGGTCTTTGCACTGCTCTACGGCGTGGGCAACGGCATGCTGACCATCGTTCGCGGCACGGTCATGGCGCGATACGTCAGCGTGGCCCATGTGGGTGCACTGAACGGCGCCATCGGCGTTCCGCTGGCGCTGGCGCGCGCGGCCACGCCTCTGCTTGTCGGCTTGTTGTGGACGCCCGCGCGTGGCTATGTGCCTGGTCTGGTCCTGCTGGTTGCGCTTGCGCTGCTGGGCGTGCTCATGCTCTGGGATGGCCAGCGGCGAGCGCGGTCAGCAGGGCAGGCGCACTGATCGCACGGCGGCAGCGCTTACTTCCCCGTTGTGGATGCCAACGCTCAGCTTGACCGAACCGCACTGAAACTTTTGTCAGGTGGCTCTTTGAAGTTCCGTATGCGATAGTGCAACCCTTTTTCTGTAAATTGTCGTTTCCAGACTCATCGGAGCGAGGTTTAATCAGTTGTTCATGGTGAGGTAGACCTTGGCCGTCAACCACTGCTCGTCTTGCTCGGCCAGCAGCGCTGATACGAGCCGCAGGCAAGAAGCGGTATTGGGGAAGATCGAGGCCACGCGCGTTCTGCGCTTGATCTCGCGGTTGATGCGCTCCAGCCCATTGGTGGTGCGCAGCCGCCGGCGATGGCCCTCTGGCAAGTCAAACACGGCAAAGCCCTCGGGCAGATTGTCTTCGGCCCAAGCGGCCAGCTTGGGCGCCTCGCCGCGCCAATGCTCCAGCGCCTGATCGAGCAGGCGCTGGGCCTCCAGCTTGTCTGGCGCGCCAAAGATGGCACGGATGCGCGACGCCACCGACTTGCGTTGCTCCATGCGCGAGACGTAGGCCCCTGCGTTTTGCTGCAGATGAAACTGGCAGCGCTGCCAGGGCACGCTGGGCCACACCGCGCGGCGTGCGGCCTTCAGCCCTGCGTGATCATCGGAGACGATCAACTTCAGTCCCTTCAGACCACGGGCGGCCAGACTTTGCAAGAATGCGCGCCAGTGCACCTCCGCCTCCGACAGCGCCACCGACACGCCCAGCACCCGGCGATGGCCGCTGGCGGTGATGCCCACGGCCACCAGCACCGCGCAGTCCACGATGCGGCCAGCCTCGCGCACGCGCTCGTAGCGGGCATCCAGCAATACGTAGGGCGTCTCATCGAGCGGGCGCTCACGCCAAGCGGCAAGACCCTCGTCGAGCCGGGCGGCAATGCGGCTGACCTGTGTCGAGGAGATAGCCACCTGCGGGCCCACGAGCTTGACCAGGATGTCGCAGACCTTGCGCGTGGACACACCCTGCACGTACATCTCGGCCAAGGCCAGGTTCAGCGCCTGCTCCGAGCGTGAGCCCTTCTCCAGCGCCGAGGGGTAGAAGCCGCCCGAGCGCACCTGCGGCACATCAAAGGTGAGATTGCCCAGGCGCGTCATGACGGTCTTGGGTTTGTAGCCATTGGCATGATCGACACGCTCGCTGCTGCGCTCATAGGGGGCGGCGTTCAGGTACTGGCTGCGCTCGATCTTGCTGGCCTCGTTGACCAAGATGCGCAGCGCCTCGCCGGCGCCGTCCAGTCCGTTGTCCAGCAACGCCTCAAAGGCTTGTTGCAGTGGGTGCTCTTGAACACGTTGTGCCATGATACGAATTCCTTTCTGTACAGTTGGCATGAAGTGCCCCGAAGAGTCTGCACGGCCTCATGCGCTTGGTGCCGCCCGCAGTGGCCGGCATGCCGGCAACTGCGGGCGAAGACCACGGGCAATGAAATTACAGAAAGGATGATGCACTAAC
>JALOAS010000030.1 GCA_023228705.1 Ottowia sp.
ATCTCCAGCACGTCCTCCAGCGTCAGCGGCTCGAAGTACAGGCGGTCGGAGGTGTCAAAGTCGGTGGAGACGGTCTCCGGGTTGCAGTTGACCATGATGGTCTCGTAGCCGTCTTCGCGCAAGGCCAGCGCCGCGTGCACGCAGCAGTAGTCAAACTCTATGCCCTGGCCAATGCGGTTGGGGCCGCCGCCCAGCACCATGATCTTCTTGCGCTCGGTGGGGCGCGCCTCACATTCGCGCTCGTAGGTGGAGTACAGGTACGCGACGTCGGTGGCAAATTCACCGGCGCAGGTGTCCACGCGCTTGTACACGGGGCGCACGCCCAGCGCATGGCGTGCGTCGCGCACGGCCTTTTCATCGGTTTGCAGCAGGTGCGCGAGCCGGCGGTCAGAAAAGCCCGTTTGCTTGAGCTTGCGAAACTCGGCGCCTGACAGCCGCGCCAGCGCGTCGGGGCCAGCCTGCTCGGCCAGCGCGTCCAGATCCAGCTCGATCTGGACGATCTCCTCGATCTGCACGAGAAACCAGGGGTCTATTTTTGTCAGCGCATGCACCTCCTCCAGCGTCCAGCCTGAGGCAAAGGCATCGCCCAGGTACCAGATGCGGTCCGGGCCGGGCTCGCCCAGCTCGCGCTCGAGCAGCTGGCGGTCCTGCGTCTTCTGGTTCATGCCGTCCACGCCCACTTCCAGTCCGCGCAGCGCCTTCTGGAACGACTCCTGGAACGTGCGGCCTATGGCCATGACCTCGCCGGCGCTCTGCATCTGCGTGGTCAGGCGGTCGCGTGCGGTCGGGAACTTCTCGAAGACAAAGCGCGGCACCTTGGTCACGACGTAGTCTATGGTCGGCTCAAACAGCGCCGGCGTCTTGCCGCCGGTCATCTTGTTGGTCAGCTCGTCCAGCGTGTAGCCGACGGCCAGCTTGGCCGAGATGCGCGCGATGGGAAAGCCGGTGGCCTTGGACGCCAGCGCCGATGAGCGCGACACGCGCGGGTTCATCTCGATGACGATCATGCGGCCATCGGCCGGGTTGATCGCGTACTGGATGTTGGAGCCGCCGGCGTTTACGCCGACCTCGCGCAGGATCCTGAAGCTGGCCTCGCGCATGGCGTCGCATTCGCGCGCGGTCAGCGTCTGCGCCGGCGCCACCGTGATCGAGTCGCCGGTGTGCACGCCCATGGGGTCCAGGTTCTCGATGGTGCAGACCATGATGCAGTTGTCGGCGCGGTCGCGCACCACCTCCACCTCCAGCTCCTTCCAGCCCAGCAGCGATTCCTCGATCAGCAGCTCGCGCGCCGGCGACGCGTCCAGCCCCCGCCTGCAGATGGCCTCGAACTCCTCCGGGTTGTACGCAATGCCGCCGCCGGAGCCGCCCAGCGTGAAGCTGGGCCGGATGATGGCCGGGAAGCCCACGGTTTTCTGCACCTCCCAGGCGTCCTGCAGGCTGTGCGCAATGCCCGAGCGCGCCGACTCGAGCCCAATCCGGGTCATGGCCTCCTTGAACTTGAGACGGTCCTCGGCCTTGTCTATGGCCTCCGGCTGCGCGCCGATGAGCTCGACGTTGTACTTGGCCAGCACGCCCTGGTGCCACAGGTCCAGCGCGCAGTTCAGCCCCGTCTGCCCGCCCATGGTCGGCAGAATGGCATCCGGCCGCTCCCTGGCGATGATCTTCTCCACCGTCTGCCAGGTGACGGGCTCGATGTACGTGACATCGGCCGTATCCGGGTCGGTCATGATGGTGGCCGGGTTGCTGTTGATCAGCACCACCTTGTACCCCTCCTCGCGCAGCGCCTTGCACGCCTGCACGCCGGAGTAGTCGAATTCGCAGGCCTGGCCGATCACGATGGGGCCGGCGCCGATGATGAGGATGGTTTTTATATCGTTGCGTTTGGGCATTTGGTTGCGCTCACTGGAAATACGGGGTCGCGCCGCGCCGGCACGGGCACGGACAGTGGTGGCAGCCGCAGTCGCTCAGGCCGCACGGTCCGACATGGCCGCGACAATGCGGCCCAGGATGTCGTCGCCATCGCCGGGATCGTGCACCGCCGGGTCCGGCGTGCCCTGGAACGAGGCCGCCGGCTTGCCGGTCCACCGCAGGCCCTGCAGCGTGTCGTCAAACAGGCTGACATGCGTGGCCTGGACGTCACCGGGCAGCGACGCGCGTTGCACCGCGTAGCTGTGGCTTTGCCCGGTGACGGTGACCTGCCCGGACTGCAGATTCCGGACCGGGTGGTTGTTCCCGCGCGCCGCGCGGCCGGTGCGCGATGTGCGCGCGCCGGCTGCCAGCGCCATCACCTGGTGGCCCAGCCCCAACCCGAACAGCGGCACGCCGCTGCCCAGCAACTCGCGCGCCATGGCAATCGCTGACGTACACGCTGCCGGATCGCCCGGGCCGCCGCAAAGCAGGATGCCGTCGGGCTTGTACGCCAGCACGTCGGCTGCAGCGGTACCGGCCGGGACCACGGTGACGGAGCAGCCCCGCGCCGCCAGCGCACGCAGGGTGCTGCGGCGCAAGCCCAAGTCAACGGCAACCACCTGGAAGCGCACACCGCCTTCCGCGTCCGGCCAGCGGTATGCCTGCTCGGTGCTGACCTGCGATACCCGATCCGGTGCCGGCTCGCCACGGGGCCGCCGCGCCGCAGCCACCGCCCTCTCCATGTGCACTGGCGTGGCGGCCTCGCCCTGCGGGAGTGCCAGGATGGCGCCGCGCTGCGCGCCCTGCTCGCGCAAGAAAACGGTAACCTGGCGCGTGTCGACGCCGCTGATCGCCACGGTGCCCTGGGCCTTCAAGTGGCTGCCCAGGTCTTCGCTGGCCCGAAAGCTGCTGCTCACGGGCGACAGGCTCTTGATGATCAGCCCCGCTGCCTGCACCCGGTCGGATTCCGCGTCTTGCGCATTGACCCCGGTGTTGCCGATGTGCGGATACGTCATGGTCAGCAACTGGCCATGGTATCCGGGGTCGGTCAGCACCTCCTGGTAGCCGGCCATGCCCGTGTGAAAGACCATTTCGCCGGCAGCCAGGCCTTCGGCGCCTATGGACTCGCCGACTTGTACGGTCCCGTCAGACAATGCCAGGATGGCAACCGGAAATTTTCCTGCCAGGGAAGAAAGCACGGGGTTCTCCACGAATTGGGGTGGTGGCCGCCCGTGCTGCGGCTGCCATGGCAGCCTTCAGCAAAATTTGCTCTCAAGCGGCACAGGCGACGCGGTTTGAAAAGCTCTTTATTCTATTCTGATTTTTCCGGCCCACCGCCGGACCTGGTGCTTTTTGAGATGGCAGCGACCACGCAACCTCATGGCGCCCAGCGCGCCACCGGTGCGAAGCTGCGCCGATGCAGCGGGCAGGGTCCATGCTGCTGCAGCGCGGCCAGGTGCATGGCGGTGCCGTAGCCCTTGTGCGCGGCAAAGCCATACGCGGGCCAGCGCCGGTCGGCGCCCAGGCACCAGCGGTCACGGTGCACCTTGGCCAGGATGGATGCCGCAGCAATCTGCGCGACCTGCGCGTCGCCCCGCACCACGGCCTGTGCCCGAACGGCCAGCACGGGCAGGTGATTGCCGTCGACCAGTACCAACCGGGGCGCGGGCGCCAGCGCCGACACGGCACGCTGCATGGCCAGCAGCGTGGCCTGCAGGATGTTGAAGCGGTCGATCTCGGCCACCGTTGCCTCGGCAATCGCGTAGCCCAGCGCACGGTCGCAAATGGCGTCAAAGAGCTGCTCCCGGCGCCGCGGCGTGATCTTCTTGGAATCGCAAAGCCCCGCAATGGGCCGCGCCGGGTCCAGGATCACCGCGGCAGCCACCACCGGCCCGGCCAGCGGCCCGCGGCCGGCCTCGTCAACGCCGGCGACGCAGCCGGCCTGCGCGCCGCCACCCAGCGGCAGTGGTTCAGTTCTGGAGCAGGTTTTCAATGGCATCGGCGGCAAGCGTTGCGGTGGGCTGGCGCAGCGTCTGGTGCAGCGCGGCAAAACGCTGGCGCACCGCGGCCATGCGGCCGGGTGCGTCCAGCCAGGCCTGCAGGGCCGCTGCAAGCGCGGCGGGCGTGGCTGCATCCTGGATCAGTTCGGGCACGACAAGGGGCGCGTCGCGGCGATCGGCGCGCGCGCGGGCCGCTGCAGGGGGCAGCGGTTGCAGCCACTCGGTGGGCGCGCACAGCACGTTGGGCAGGCCCACCCAGGGCAGCTGGCGCTTGCGGCGCATGAAGCGGTAGCTGAGCTGCGGCATGGCGTAGGCGATGACCATGGGCCGCTTGAACAGCGCGGCCTCCAGCGTCGCGGTCCCGCTGGCCACCAGCGCCAAATCGCAGGCGGCCAGCGCCGCATGCGACTGGCCGCGGACCACGACCAGCCTCTGCGCCAGCGTCGCGACACCAGGCTGCCGCGCCATCTGCCGGATGCGATCGTGCAGCCATGGCACCGCAGGCAGCACAAACCACAGGTCCGACTGCCGGGCGTGCAGATGCGCGGCAGCCTGCAGAAAACGCGGCGCCAGGTGCCCGACCTCCGCGTTGCGGCTGCCCGGCAGCAACGCCACCACGGTGGCGTCTTCGGGCAGTTCCAGGGCGCGACGTGCCGCCGCCTGGTCGGGCTCGGCGGCAATGGTCTGCGCCAGCGGATGACCGACGTAGGTGGCCGCAATCCCGGCCGCAGCCAGCAGCGCCGGCTCGAACGGAAAGAGGCAGAGCACGTGGTCCGCCGCGGCCTGCAGCACGCGCAGGCGATGCGGCCGCCAGGCCCAGAACGACGGGCTGACGAAATGCAGCGTCTTGATGCCGGCAGCCTTCAGTCGTGTCTCGACGGCAAAGTTGAAGTCCGGTGCATCCACGCCGACAAAGAGCGACGGCCGCTGCTGCAGCAGGCGCGCGACCAGCGCACGGCGCAGGCGCAGCAGCGCGGGCAGCCTGGGCAGCACTTCCAGGTAGCCGCGCACCGAGAGCTGCTCGATGGGCCACCAGGCCTCGAAGCCGGCGCCGGCCAGGTGTTCGCCGCCTATGCCTGCGGCGCGCAGCTCCGGCCAGCGCAGGCGCAGCGCCTGCAGCAGGTGCGCGCCAAGCAGGTCGCCCGAGGCTTCGGCAGCAACCAGCGCCAGTTCCAGCGTCATGGCCGCTACCGCACGATGCCGCGGCGGGCCGACACCAGGAAGTCATGCATGAGCGCCTGGTCCGCCCGTGCCTGGGCTTCATCGGCGGGATCCAGCGCGCTGATCTGGGCGCAGGCCGCGTCCAGCGCCAGGCCCTGCCGGTAGATGATGCGGTACATCTGCTTGATGCGGGCGATGCGCTCGGCCGAAAAGCCGCGCCGGCGCAGTCCCTCGACGTTGATGCTTTGCGCGTGTGCCGGGTTGCCGCCCACGGTGACAAAGGGCGGCACGTCCTGCGTCAGCCGGGTGTGGAACGCCGTCATCGCGTGCGCGCCCACGTGGACGAACTGATGGACGCCGGTGAGGCCGCCCAGGAACACCCAGTCGCCCAGGTGCACGTGGCCGGCCAGCTGCACGGCGTTGGCCAGGATCAGGTGGTCCCCGAGCTGGCAGTCGTGCGCGATGTGCACGTACGCCATGATCCAGTTGTTGCTGCCGACGCGGGTCACGCCCTGGTCCTGCACCGTGCCGGTGTTGATGGTGACGAACTCGCGGATGGTGTTGTCGTCGCCGATTTCCAGCCGCGTGGGCTCGCCCGCGTACTTCATGTCCTGCGGCTGCGCGCCCACGCTGGTGAACTGGAAGATGCGGTTGCGCGCGCCGATGCGCGTGTGCCCTTCTATGACACTGTGCGCGCCCACCTCCGTGTGCGCGCCTATGTGCACATTTGCACCTATGACTGCGCCAGGCCCGATGCGGGCCGTCGGGTCTATGCGGGCGCCCGGATCGACGATGGCTGCCGGATGGATGCCGCCCGGATTCTGCGCCATGCCTGCTGTCCGCCGCCTGCGGCCTCAGCTGACCTCGCGCATGGTGCACATGACGATGGCTTCGCAGGCCAGCTCGTCGTCCACCATGGCCCTGCACTTGAACCGATAGACCAGCGCGCGGGCGCGCTCGATTTCGCCATGCAGGATGAGCTGGTCGCCGGGCGCCACCGGCCGCTTGAAACGCGCCCCGTCAACGCCGACAAAATAAAAGACCTGATTGTCCTGCAACGCGACCTGCTCGACCTCGAAGGTCAGCAGTGCACAGGCCTGCGCCATGGCCTCGATGATGAGCACCCCCGGCATGACGGGCCGGCGCGGAAAGTGGCCGGTGAAGAAGGGCTCGTTCACCGTCACGTTCTTCACCGCGCGTATGGTGCGCGCCGACACGTCGATGTCAAGCACCCGGTCCACCAGCAGAAAGGGATAGCGGTGCGGGAGCTTGTCAAGAATGTGGTAGATGTCCATCATTGCGGTGTGTTCTTCTTCGAGGGTCGGCAGCCGGGTGCCGGCCCATTCTATGCTTTGCCCTGCTCGGCGGCCTGCAGCCGCTTCTCCAGGTCGCGCACGCGGCCGCGCAGCTTGTACAGGTTGCGCAGGGTGGCGGCGTTTTTCTCCCAGACCGCGTATTCGTCGGTGGGGAAATAACCGCTGTAGCGGCCCGGCTTGGTGATGGAATGCGTGATCATGGTCGCGGGCATCACGTGCACGTGGTCGCAGATGCTGATGTGCCCGGCAATCATGCCGGCGCCAGACACCGTGCAATACGCGCCTATGTCGGCGCTGCCGGCCACACCGACGCAGCCGGCCATGGCCGTGTGCTTGCCCACGCGGCAGTTGTGCCCGATCTGGATCAGGTTGTCCAGCTTGACGCCATCTTCGATCACGGTATCGTCCAGCGTGCCGCGGTCTATGCAGGTGTTGGCACCCACCTCCACGTCGTCGCCCAGGCGCACCGCGCCCAGCTGCTCGATGCGGATCCACTGCCCGTCCTTCTGCGCAAAGCCGAAGCCCTCGCCACCGATGACGGCACCGCTCTCTATGAGGCAGCGTGCGCCCACCACGCAGTCGTGCCCCACGGTCGCGCGCGGCTTGAGCACCGTGTCGGCACCTATGTGCGCGTTGCGGCCGACAAAGCACAGCGCGCCCACGCTGGCGCTGGGGTCTATCTGCGCGCCGGGCTCGACCACTGCGCTGGGATGAATGCCTGCCTCGGCTGCGCCACCGTGACGCGCGCGCCAGAAGCGCGTCACGCGCGCAAAGTAAAGCAGCGGATCATCGACCACGAGGCAGTCGCCGCGGCGCCGCGCCGCGTCGGCAAAGGCCGGGCCCACAATGACGCAGCCCGCAGCCGTTTGTTCCAGCGCGGCAGCCTGCGTGGCGTCGGCAAGAAAGCTCAGCGCGTCTTCGGTCGCGCTTTCCAGCGACGCGATGCGCGTCACCACGCGGTCCGCCGCGCCATGCAGCTCGCCGCCCAGCGCCTCGACTATGGCACCCATCCGTACCGCCACGACTCACTCCCGGTTTGTACCCGCTGCCGCGCGCAGGCCAGCGCACGGACCCGTCCTCAGGCCGCCCGGCCAGCGCTCACTTGCCGCCGTTCAGCGCACTCAGCACCTTGTCGGTGATGTCCAGCCGCGGGTTGATGTAGACAGCGTCCTGAAAAATGGCGTCGTAGCGCTCGCGCTCGGCCACCTGGACGACCACCTGGTTGGCCCGGTCCAGCAACTGCTGCAGCTCCTGCTGCTTGCGCGCGTCCAGATCCTCCTGGAACGCGCGGCGCTTGCGCTGGAAGTCCCGGTCCTGCTCGACCAGGCGCCGCTGCGCGGCGGCGCGGTCGCCGTCGCTCATGGTCACCGCATTGCGCTCGAACTGGTCCGACGCGGCCTGCAGCGCCTTGGCTGCCGCGTCCAGCTCCTTCTCGCGCTGCGAGAATTCACGCTCGAGCTTGGCCTGTGCCGCCTTGGCCGGCGCGGCTTCGCTGAGCAGGCGGTCGGTGTTGACAAAGCCGATGCGCACGCCGTCCTGTGCCTGGACCGCGGGCGAGAGCGCGACGGCGACAGCAAACGCGGCCACCATCAGGGAACGGGAAAGTACTGACATCAAAATGAGGTTCCGATCTGGAATTGAAAACGCTGGGTTCTATCGCCCGGCCGCTTGCGCAGCGGCGCAGCATAGGAGAAGCGCAACGGCCCCAGCGGCGATATCCAGGACAGGCCGACGCCGGTTGAATAGCGCAACCTGTCCGAACTGATTTTCTCATCTTCACCGTACAGCGCACCGACATCAACAAAGCCGAACAGCCGCAGGGTGCGATCGTTGCCCGCGCCCGGGAACGGCGTCATGAACTCCGTGCTGAACGTGAACTTGCGCGTGCCCCCAACGTAGGCGCCCGTGATATCACGCGGCCCCAGCGTGCCCTGGTCGTAGCCGCGCACCGACCCCAGCCCGCCGGAGAAATAATTCTTGAAGACCGGGAACGGCCGGCTGCCCAGGCCCTCGCCCCAGCCCACCTCGCCGTTGAACGCCAGCGTGTATTTCTTGCTCAGTGGCACGTACTGCTGGTACTGGTAGCCGGCCTTGACGTACTTGGCGTCTCCCATCAGACTGAGCTCGCCGCTCAGCCGCTGGTAGCGCCCTTCGTTGGGCACCAGCGCACTGTCGCGCGAGTCCCGGGACCAGCCCAGGGTAAACGGGAACGACGTGCTGGTGTAGCCGAACTGGTTGGCATAGCTGAGGTAGGCGGCCGGGATGTTGGTCCCTGGCTTGATCTCGGTCTGCTCGGCGTTCATGCCGACGTAGACCGTGTCGATTTCGGTCACCGGCAGGCCGAACTTGAGGCCGGCGCCCATGGTCACGAGCCGGTAGTTGCCGCCCTGGTCCTGGTACGGTCGCTGGCTCAGGTAGTACAGGTCCACGGTGCGCGAGACGCCATTGATCGTGAAGTAGGGGTCCGTGGTGCTCAGGTTGAATGTGCGGTTGAACTTGCCCGTGTTGACCTGCAGGTCCAGCCGGTTGCCCGATCCAAACGCGTTTTCCTGCGACAGGCCAAAGGTCAGCGAGAGCTTTTCTGCCGAGGAAAAGCCGGCGCCCAGCGAGATGCTGCCGGTGGGCCGCTCCTCGACCGTTACGTCCAGGTCGACCTGGTCGAGCGCACCCGGGACCGGCGAGGTCTCAACAGCCACCTGCGTGAAGTAGCCCAGCCGGTCGACGCGGTCGCGCGAGAGGCGGATCTTCTCCGCGTCGTACCAGGACGACTCGTACTGCCGGAATTCACGGCGGATCACCTCGTCGCGCGTGCGCGTGTTGCCCTGGATATTGATATGCCGTACGTAGACGCGCCGCTGCGGATCGGCGCGCAGGATCACCGCCACCTGGTTGCTGGCCTGGTCCACCTGCGGCACGGCGTCCACCGAGGCAAAGGCAAAGCCGTACGTACCGAAGTGCTCGATGAACGCCTGCACGGTTTCAGCCACTTCATCGGCGTTGTACGCTTCTCCGGGCTTGATCCTGACCAGCGACTTGAACTCGTCCTTGCGGTCCAGGTAGTCGCCATCGAGTGCCACGCGCGAGACCACGAAGCGGTCGCCCTCGGTGATGTTGACCGTGATGGAAATCGACTCCTTGTCGGGCGAGATCGCCACCTGCGTGGAGTCGATGTTGAAATTCAGGTAACCGCGCGCCAGGTAAAACGAGCGCAGCGCCTCCAGGTCGGCGTTGAGCTTGGAGCGCGAATAGCGGTCGCTCTTGGTGTACCAGGACAACCAGCCACCGGTGTCCAGGTCAAACAGGCCGGTGAGCTGCTTCTCCGAGAACGCCTGGTTGCCAATGATGTGGATGTCCGTGATCTTGGCTGGCCGGCCCTCGGTGATGTTGAACGTCAGCTTCACCTGGTTGCGCTGCACCGGCGTGACGGTGGTCACCACTTCGGCGCCGTACAGGCTGCGGTTGACGTACTGGCTCTTGATCTCCTGCTCGGCCCGGTCCAGCAGCGCCTTGTCGTAGGGGCGGCCCGGGGTCACGCCTATGTCGCGCAGCACGGCCTTGAGCCGGTCGTCGTCAAACTCCCGGTTGCCGGCAAACTCTATGGCTGAAACCGATGGCCGCTCCTGGACGACGACGACCAGCACCGTGCCGTCGACCTGCAGGCGCACGTCGCTGAACACGCCCAGCCCGTACAGCGCGCGGATGGCCGCGGCGCCCTTGTCGTCGTCGTACTCGTCGCCAACGCGCAGCGGCAATGACGCGAAGACGGTACCGGGTTCGACCCGCTGCAATCCCTCGACCCGGATGTCGCTGACTGTGAATGGCTCCACCGCCAAGGCCAGCTGCGCCGCCAGCAACAGGCCCGCCAGCATCAGCGCCAGGTTCAGGAAAAAGCTATGAGCGGTTGACTTCATGGATGCAGCAGAAAGAATGATGGCAGGGTGGCCGGCCGGGCTGCCAGGCAGCGGCGCTCAGCCCAGCAGGTTGACGACATCGTTGTAGATGGCAAGAGTCATGACGGCGCCCAGCACGGCCGCCCCCGCGTACTGCAGATACGCCAGCCACCGGCCCGCGACGGCCCTGCCCGTCACCGCCTCCCACAAATAATACATCAGGTGCCCACCGTCCAGAACAGGAACAGGAAGCAGGTTCAGCACCCCAAGACTGACACTGATAAACGCAAGAAATCCGAGATAGTAGACCAGCCCAAGCTCGGCGGATTTTCCCGCGTAGTCGGCTATCATAACCGGGCCGCTCAGGCTCTTGAGTGAAACCGCACCCACGACCATGCGGCCGAGCACGCGCAGCGACAGCGCAGACACTTCCCAGGTGCGCGTCACGCCCAGCCAGGCGCCGGTCAGGGGCCCCTTGCGCACCAGAACCATCTCGGGCGCGGCACCGACCAGGGCGCCAATGCGGCCCAGGGTCCGTCCGTCTTCTTGCTGCAGGTCGGGCGTGACGACCAGCTCTTGCTCCTGGCCTGCGCGCAGCACGCGCCAGTGCTGTGGCGCCGGTGCGCCAGCCCGGCCCGAGTCCCGGATCAGGCTGCGCAGCTGCTGGCCGTCGGCGATGGCCACGTCATCCACCTGCAGCACCAGGTCCCCGGGCTGCAGCCCGGCGCGTTCGGCGGCCCCGCCGGCAACCAGGTCGCCGATCAGCGGCCGCGTCGCCGGCGCAACGATGCCTATCTCGCGAAACAGCTGTGCGTCGGGCTCCGCCCGGGCCAGCGCGGACAGCGGCAACGTCACGCGCTCGGCCCCGCCGGCATGATCTGCGGGGCGGACATCAAGCACCACGTCACGCCGCGCCAGCGCACCCCGGGTCAGCAGCCAGCGCAGCTCCTCGAACGAGGCCAGCGGCTTCAGGTCCGAGCCCGCAAGCGCGCCTTCCTGCACCAGGTCGCCGCCGTGCAGGCCGGCTTGCGCCGCCAGCGACGCCGCCGGTGGCGCCGACAGCAGGGCGCGCGGCTCCTGCACGCCTATCCAGTTCACGGCCGTGTACAGGATCACCGCCATGAGCAGGTTGGCCACCGGCCCGGCCGCCACGATCAGCGTGCGCTTGGCCAGCGGCTGCACGTTGAACGCCTGGTGCCGCAACGCGTCGGGAACGGCTGCCTCGCGTTCGTCAAGCATCTTGACGTAGCCGCCCAGCGGAATGGCGCTGATGACGAATTCGGTGTCCTGTCCCGGATGCTGCCGCCTGGGCTTGAAGCGCAGCAGCACGGGGCCAAAGCCGATGGAAAAGCGCAGCACGCGCACGCCGCAGGCCACGGCAACGCGGTAATGCCCCCACTCGTGGCCCGCGATCAGCACGCTCAGTGCAAAGACAAAGGCAAGCAGCGTCACCAGCATGGCATCAGGAGCGGGCCGTGGCAGAGGCCATGGCCCGTGCATTCGGTCTTCATTGCCGCAAGTGTGCCAGCAATGACGTTGCCGTGGCGCGACTTTCCGTGTCCAGCGCCAGCAGCGCGGGCAGGTCCTGGAGCCGCCCCGGCGCCACCTGCGCCAGCGTGCCATGGATGACCGCATGGATCTGGTCAAAGCGGATGCGCCGCGCCAGGAACGCCGCCACGGCCACTTCGTTGGCGGCGTTGAGCACCGCGCACGTTCCCGGCGGTGCGGCAAGCGCCTCCCAGGCCAGTGCCAGCGCCGGGAAGCGCGCGCGGTTTTCATCGCTGTCCATGGGCTCGAAGCTCAGGTCGCGCAGCGCGCCAAAATCCAGCGCGGCAGCGCCCGACGCCATGCGCCCGGGCCAGGCCAGGCCATACGCGATGGGCACGCGCATGTCCGGCGTCCCCAGCTGCGCGAGCACCGACTTGTCACTGTACTGAACCATGGAGTGCACGACGCTCTGCGGGTGCAGGACGACCTCTATGGACGCCGGCGCCAGCCCAAACAGGTAATGCGCCTCGACCACTTCCAGCGCCTTGTTCATCATGGTGGCCGAATCGACCGAAATCTTGGGCCCCATGACCCAGGTCGGGTGCGCGCAGGCCTGCTCGGGCGTCACCTGCGCCAGCTCGGCCGGACTGTGTCGCAGGAACGGCCCGCCCGACGCGGTCAGGATGATCTTATCCACCCGCTCGGGCCAGGTGGCACGGTCTTGCGGCAGCGCCTGGAAAATCGCCGAATGCTCGCTGTCTATGGGCAGCAGCGTTGCGCCCCCGTCACGCACCGCCGCCAGGAACAGCTCGCCGCCAACGACCAGCGCCTCCTTGTTGGCCAGCAGCAGGCGCTTGCCGGCACGCGCGGCAGCCAGAGTGGACGACAGCCCCGCGGCACCGACAATGGCCGCCATGACGGTGTCCACCCCCGCATCGCTGGCAACCTGCTCCAGCGCGCGCTCGCCATGCATCACTTGCGTCGTGAGCCCGCGTGCGCGCAGCTTGCGCTCCAGCCGGGCAGCGTGCCCGCTGCCGGCCATGACCGCAACCTGTGGCCGGAACCGCAGGCACTGCTCAAGGAGCTTCTCGACACGGGTTGCCGCGGTCAGCGCCACGACCTCGAAACGATCCGGATGCCGCGCGATGACATCCAGCGTATTGCAGCCTACCGAGCCAGTGGAACCCAGGACGGCAACGCGCTGCATGCTCAGGCGCCTCCAGTCTGCGCCAGCTGCACCAGCAGCCAGGCCATGGGCAGGACCGGCAGCAGCGCATCGATGCGGTCCAGGACGCCACCGTGCCCGGGCAGCAAGGCACTGGAATCCTTGACGCCGGCGCTGCGCTTGACCAGCGATTCAAAGAGGTCGCCGGCCACGCTGACGCCAACCAGCAGCGCAACGGCAACCGCCAGCCCCCAGGCACCCAGCGCATGCAGCCGCGTATAAATACTGGCCGAATCCACGGCAAGCCGCGTATCCAGCCAGAACCACAGGATGGCAACGGCTGCGGCCAGGCAAAATCCGCCGGCCACGCCTTCCCAGGTCTTTCCGGGGCTGATGGCAGGCGCCAGCTTGTGGCGACCCCAGCGGCGCCCGGCCGCGTACGCGCCGGTATCTGCGGCCCACACCAGCACCAGCACCGACAGCAGTGCATTGATGCCGGCCGCGCGCCAGTGCACGGCAGCGAGCCAGCCCAGCGCCAGCAGTACGGGACCCGCCAGGACGCGCAGGATCATGGGCACGCGCGGCCAGCCGGCCACGCCGGCGCGCAGGGCCGCGCTGGCGCCCAGCAGCCACAGCAGCGCAGCGAGCGCCCACAGCGGCAGCGTCGCATCGTCGCCCACGGCAAGCAGCAGCACGCACAGGAGCAGGGTCAGCGGCACGCAGGCCCATTGCAGCAGCACGATGGGCGTGTTCATGCGCCCCCACTCCCAGGCCGCAGCGGCAACGGCGACCAGCAGCGCGGCGTCAAACCAGGCCGGGGGCGCGGCAAACAGCAGCGCCGCGAGGATGGCGACCAGGATGAGCGCGGTGGCCACGCGCTGCATCAGCATGCGGCCGCCCCCTGCGCCTGCGGCGGCGGTGCAAGCTGCTCGGAGGTACGGCCAAAGCGCCGCTCGCGCGCGGCGTACGCCGCCAGCGCACCGTCCAGCGCCGCGTCGTCAAAATCCGGCCACAGCGTGTCGGTGAAATAAAGTTCGCTGTACGCAGATTGCCACAGGAGGAAATTGCTGATGCGCTGCTCGCCGCCGGTGCGGATGAGCAGGTCCGGGTCGGGCACGTGCGCCAGCGCCAGCGCACGGCCCAGCGCCGCTTCGGTCATGTCCTGGCCGCTGGCGGCAACGCGCGCGGCCGCCTGCGCAATGTCCCAGCGGCCGCCATAGTTGAAGCAGACGTTGAAGATCATGCGCTCACCTCCTGCCGTCCCGGCCTCGGCCCGGCGCAAGCCGTCCTGCAGGCGCGCGGAGAGGCGAGCGCGGTCGCCCACGACATACAGGCGGATGGCGTTCTTCTGCAGCTCGGCCACTTCGCGCACCAGCGCCTTGCCCATGAGGTCCATGAGGCCGTTGACCTCGGGCACCGGCCGCCGCCAGTTCTCGGAAGAAAACGCAAAGACGGTCAGGACGCCCACGCCGCGCCGGACGCAGGCCCGCATGCACTGGCGCAGGGCGTCCACGCCCTGGCGATGACCGGCAATGCGCGGCAGGTGACGCTGGCGTGCCCAGCGCCCGTTGCCATCCATGACGATGGCCACATGCGCGGGAAGCGGCGAACAGGCAGGTTCGGCAGGCATGGATCGCAGCGGAGGATGGGGTCACAGCGCACCGGACCGGAACTCCCGGACCCGTTGCCCTGCCTCAGACCTCCATGATGTCCTGTTCCTTGGCGGCAATCAGCTCGTCGATCTGTTCCACGTGCTCGTCGGTGGCCTTCTGGATGGCCGCTTCCGAGCGCTTCTGGTCGTCCTCGGTCGCTTCCTTGTCCTTGACCATGCGCTTGACGGCATCGTTGGCATCGCGACGCAGGTTGCGCACCGCGATCTTGGCCTGCTCCCCCTCGGCGCGACAGATCTTGGTCATCTCCCGGCGCCGCTCCTCGCTCATGGGCGGCATGGGCACGCGGATGAGATCACCCAGGCTGGCCGGGTTCAGGCCCAGGTCGCTCTCGCGAATCGCCTTCTCGATCTTGGCGCCCATGCCCTTTTCCCACGGCTGCACGCTGATGGTGCGCGCGTCTATGAGCGAGACGGTGGCCACCTGCGACAGCGGCACCTCGCTGCCGTAATACTCGACCTGGACGCTGTCGAGCAGCTGCGGATTGGCGCGACCGGTCCGGATCTTGGCCAGGTTGCCCTTCAGGGCGCTGATGGACTGGCTCATCTTGCGCTCTGCGTCCCTGTGGATTTCGTCTATGGTCGTCATCACAACACTCCTGCATTGCACGCCCGCACCACGCGGGCTGGCGGCAAGGCCTCAAACATGCACCAGCGTGCCCTCGTCCGATCCGGACAGGATACCGACCAGCGCGCCCGGCTTCAAAATGGAAAACACCCGTATCGGCAGCTTCTGGTCCCGGCACAGGGCAAAGGCCGTGGCATCCATGATGCCGAGCCCGAGCCGCATGGCTTCGTCAAAGCTGAGTTGAGCATAACGCGTTGCCGAAGCATCCACCTCGGGGTCTGCACTGTACACGCCATCGACCTTGGTCGCCTTGAGCACGACCTCGGCGCCAATCTCGGCACCACGCAGCGCCGCAGCGGTATCGGTGGTGAAAAACGGGTTGCCGGTGCCGGCGGCAAACACCACCAGCTTGCCTTCTTCCAGGTATTGCAGCGCCTTGGGCCGCACGTAGGGCTCGGCAACCTCTTCGATGCTGATCGCTGACATGACCCGCGCGGTCAGCCCCTGGCGGTTCATGGCATCGGCCAGCGCCAGCGCGTTCATGACGGTGGCCAGCATCCCCATGTAGTCCGCCGTTGCGCGATCCATGCCCTCGGAGCCTGCCGAGACGCCCCGGAAAATGTTGCCGCCGCCAATGACCACGGCCACCTGCACGCCCATGGCCACCACCTCGGCAATATCGCTGACGATGCGCTCGATGGTGCCGCGGTCGATGCCAAACGGCTGCTCGCCCATCAGCGCTTCGCCTGAGAGCTTGAGCAGCACGCGCCGGTGCACGGGCAGAACTTCAGTCATGGTCGCCCCCGGTCCAGCCCGTCCTCACCTGTCTGCTTCGGTCATGGAGACCCATCCGGCCCACCAATTCGCGTGCGGTCACGCTGCACCCTGCGCCGCGGCCATCTGCGCGGCAACCTCGGCTGCAAAGTCGTCCGACTTCTTCTCCAGGCCCTCGCCGACCACGTAGAGGACAAAACTGGCGACACGCGTGTTGCTGTCCCTGAGCATCTGCCCGACCGACTGCTTGTCGTCCTTGACGAAGGCCTGGTCCAGCAGCACCACTTCCTTCATGTACTTGCGGACGGAGCCCTCGACGATCTTCTCGACGATGTCGGCCGGCTTGCCCGATTCGGCCGCCTTGGCAGCGGCAACGCTGCGCTCCTGCTCCAGCAGCGCCGCCGGCACTTCGGCTTCGGACAGCGCCACCGGCTTCATGGCCGCCACCTGCATGGCCACGTCGCGCGCCGCGGCCTCGTCGCCCTCGTACTCGACCAGGACACCGATGCGGCCGCCGTGCAGGTAAGTCACCAGCGGATTGCCGCCGGCCTTGCGCGCAAAGCGGCGAAAGCCCATGTTCTCGCCAATCTTGCCGACCAGTCCCTTGCGCACGTCGTCCAGCGTCGGGCCATAGCCATCCTGCTCGTACGGCAGGCCGGCCAGCGCCGCCACGTCGGCCGGGTCGTGCTCGGCCACCAGGCGCGCCGCAGCCTGCGCCATGTTCTGGAACATCTCGTTCTTGGTGACGAAGTCGGTCTCGCAGTTGACCTCGACCAGCGCGCCGACGTTGCCGTCCACGTGCGCGGCCACAACGCCCTCGGCCGTGACCCGGCCCGACTTGCTGCCCGCCTTGGTCCCCAGCTTGATGCGCAAAAGCTCCTCGGCCCGGGCCATGTCGCCATCGGCCTCGGTCAGCGCCTTCTTGCACTCCATCATGGGCGCATCGGTCTTGGCGCGCAACTCGCCCACCATCTTTGCTGTAATCGTTGCCATTGCCATTACTCCGTTCTGTCTGTCGTGTCGCGGGCGGCCTGCCCGCAACCCAAATCCATGAAAAAGGGCGCCACAAGCGCCCCTGTCCTGGTCCACACCAGAGGCGCCCTGGCCGTTTGTCAGCGATCGCTCAAGCCTCGCCTGCTTGCGCTTGCGCTGGCCCCGCTGCGGCCACGTCGCCCGGGACTTCGACAAAGTCGTCGTCACCGTCTGCCGGCTCGACCGCGTGCACCACCGCGCTGGCCGCATCGTTCTTGCCCTCGAGCACCGCGTCGGCCATGCCGCGCGCGTACAGGAGGATGGCCCGGGCCGAATCGTCGTTGCCGGGGATCACGTGGTCAATGCCTTCGGGATTGTGGTTTGAATCAACCACGCCGATCAGCGGAATGCCCAGCTTGTGCGCTTCGGCCACGGCGATCTTGTGGAAGCCCACGTCGACGACGAAGATGGCGTCCGGCAGCGCGCTCATGTCCTGGATGCCGCCGATGTCGCGCTCCAGCCTGTTGATGGTGCGCGTGAACATCAGCTGCTCTTTCTTGGTCATGGCGTCCAGACCCTCTTCCTGCTGCGCTTTCATGTCCTTGAGACGCTTGATCGAGCTCTTGACCGTCTTGAAGTTGGTCAGCATGCCGCCCAGCCAGCGCTGGTCCACGTACGGCATGCCGGCGCGCTGGGCTTCCTCGGACATGATTTCCCGCGCCTGGCGCTTGGTGCCGACAAACAGCACCGTGCCGCCGTTGGCAACCAGCTGGCGCACGAACTTTTGCGCCTGCTGGAACATGGGAAGCGACGCTTCCAGGTTGATGATGTGTATCTTGTTGCGATGGCCAAAGATAAATGGGGCCATCTTGGGGTTCCAGAAGCGGGTCTGGTGGCCAAAATGGACACCGGCTTCCAGCATTTCACGCATGGTGACGGGCATGGTTTTCCTCTGCAAGGTTGGGTTCATAAGCCGGCCTACCATTGCCCGCATGGCGCGGCTCAACCCAGCGCCCGGGCAACACCTTGACAAGCAGCGGCGCGAAGGCACCAACAGGCCACCGCGCCGGCGCCAGACCGGCTTGCGATTTGCTCCGCCGCACCGGATGCAGGCAACATGCGCCCACGCCCCGCTCACGGCAGAACCTACTGATTATAACCTCCATCCGGGAAAATCCGGGCCGGCCGCTGACGCGCCGCCACGCGGCCGCCCGCCTGGGCCAGAGGCACAATAAGCGCATGCCACAACCCCTGGACGCCAGCACCCGACCCACGCCGCTGTTTGACGTGGCCGCCACGCGCGAAATCGAACGCCAGGCCGCAGCCGGCCTGCCGGCCGGCACGCTGATGCAGCGCGCCGGCCGGGCCACGGCGCGGCTGGCGCTGGCGCTGGCGCCGCATGCGCGGCATTTCGTGATCGCCTGCGGCCCCGGAAACAACGGCGGCGACGGCCTGGACGCCGCCGCGCGGCTGCGCGCACGCGGCAAGGTCGTGACCGTCATCCACCTGGGCGACCCGGCGCGCCTGCCCCAGGACGCGCAGGCTGCGCTGCAGCGTGCGCAAGCCGCCCAGGTGCGCTTTGCCACCACCATGCCGGCCGGCCTGACCTGCAACGACCTGTGCATTGATGCGCTGCTGGGCATAGGCGCGTCCCGGGCACCAGCCAACGACATGGCGCAGCTGCTCGGGCAACTGCACGCCGCTCCGGCCCGGTTGCTCAGCGTTGACGTGCCCACGGGCCTGGATGCGGACAGCGGCCAGCTCTTGGCGGCTGGCGCCGCGGCCGACAGCGCGATGCCAGCCTGCCGGCGCCACACGCTCACGCTGCTGACCTGCAAGCCCGGGCTCTTCACCGGGCAGGGGCGCGATGCCTGCGGACGCATCTGGTTCGACGACCTGGGCGCGGCGCAGCCTGACACGCCCGCGCCCGCGCCCGCGCCCGCGGCCTGGCTGAACCGGCCGCAGCCCGCGGCGCCCCGGGCACACGCAAGCCACAAGGGCTCCTACGGGAGCGTGGCCGTGGTCGGCGGCGCGGCAAACCGCGCGCGCGGCATCGCGATGCAGGGCGCCGCCTTGCTGGCGGCATCCGCCGCGCTGCATGCCGGCGCCGGCCGCGTCCATGTGAGCCTGCTCGATGAGGACGCGGCGCTGCTTGGCCCGCAACAGCCCGAGCTGATGTTTCGCCGCTTCTCCGCGCTGCCGCTGCCCGAACTCACGGTGGTGGCCGGCTGCGGCGGCGGCGACGCCATCATCGCGCTGATGGACCCCATCCTTGCGACAGCAGGTCAGCTGGTGCTCGATGCCGACGGACTCAACGCCGTGGCGCGCAGCCGGACGCTGCAGCAGCGGCTGGCGGCGCGGGGTGCCGCCGGGCAGGCCACGGTGCTGACGCCGCATCCGCTGGAAGCCGCGCGGCTGCTGCAAGCAACCACGGCGCAGGTTCAAGACAACCGCTTGCATGCGGCGCAGGCATTGGCCAAGCGCTACGGTTGCACCGTCGTGCTCAAGGGGTCCGGCACCGTCGTCACCGCGCCAGGACACGCGCCACGCATCAATCCCAGTGGCAACGCGCGCCTGGCCTGCGCCGGCACCGGAGATGTGCTTGCCGGCTTCATAGCCGCTGGCCTTGCCAGCGGCAGCCCACCGCTGGCAGCGGCCTGCCTCGCCGTTTACCAGCACGGCGCGATCGCCGACGCCTGGCCTGCGGCAATGCCGCTGACCGCTGCAGCTCTTGCAACGCGATGGCCGGCTGCAGCGGTTGCCTGAACCGCTCGCGGCACGGCAGCCCTCTGCAGGCGGCAGCGCGACCTGCCTGTCCTGCCCAGGCCATAGCCTGCGCCCAACCCGCCGTGAACCGATTCCCAAGCGACGCGGCGGCCCGGCCGGTCCGGATCAGCGCGCCTTGTGCTTCTTGGCCGTGCGCGCCGTGCGGCTCCCCGCCTTGGCTGCAGCCGGCTTCTTGTTCGCCTTGTCCGGCTTGTGCGCCGACTTGCGGGCCGACTGCTTCTTGCCGCTGCCGCGCGTATCCGCGGCGGGCGTGTCGGCCAGCAGCCGAAAATCAATCTGCCGCGCATCCAGGTCCACGCGGCTGACCTGCACGCGCACCGGCGTGCCAATGGCATAGGCCGTGCCGCTTTGCTCGCCGCGGATCTGCTGGCGCACCTCGTCAAACTGGAAGTACTCGTCGCCCAGCTCGCTGATGTGGACCAGGCCTTCCACGTACAGTTCGTCCAGCGAGACGAAGAGGCCAAAGCTGGTCGCGCTGGTCACCGTGCCGGCAAAGACTTCGCCCAGGTATTGGCGCATGTACTGGCACTTGAGCCAGGCCTCGACGTCGCGGCTGGCCTCTTCGGCGCGCCGCTCGCAGGCGCTGCAGTGCAGGCCGGCCAGTTCCCAGCGCTGTGCCTGCGCACCCGTCTTTTGGCCGGATTCTTGCGCTGGCTCGCCGCTGCGTTTTTGCAGCCGCTTGGCAAACTCGGCCTCCAGCTCGCCGGCCTCGGGCAATTCGGGCAGCTTGTACTGCCTCTCGTCCAGCAGTGCCTTGATGACCCGGTGCGCCAGCAGATCCGGATAGCGCCGGATCGGACTGGTGAAGTGCATGTACGCGTCGTATGCCAGGCCAAAGTGCCCCTTGTTCTGCGGCTTGTACACGGCCTGGCTCATCGCGCGCAGCAGCTGCATCTGTATCTGCTCGGCGTCGGGCCGGTCCCGCGTGGCGTCGGCAATCTGCTGGAACACCTGCGGTGACGGCTCGTCGCCCACCGACACCTTCACGTCCAGCGCCCGCAGGTACGCGCGCAGCGCCTCCACCTTTTCCGCCGGGGGCGGCTCGTGCACCCGGTACAGTGCCAAGGCGTCCTTGTGCTGGCGCACGAAGTCGGCACAACAGACATTGGCCGCCAGCATGCACTCTTCAATGAGCCGGTGCGCGTCGTTGCGCGGACTCGGCTCTATGCTGGTGACCCGCCCCTGGTCGTCGCAGATGATCTGCGTCTCCACCGTATCAAAGTCTATGGCGCCCCGGCGCTGGCGTGCCTGCAACAACGACTGGAATGCCCCGTGCAGGTGGCGCAGGTGCGGCAGCAGCTCCGCGTTGTCCAGCGGCTGGCTCCTGCCTTTGTCCGGCGTCAGCGCAGCCGCCACCTGGTCGTACGTGAGCCGGCCCTGGCTGCGGATGACCGCGGGGTAGAACTGGTACGCATGGATCTTGCCGCGCGCGCTGACCAGCATGTCGCACACCAGCGCCAGACGGTCCATGTCCGGATTGAGCGAGCACAGGCCATTGCTGAGCTTCTCCGGCAGCATGGGCACGACGCGGCGCGGGAAATAAACGCTGGTTGCACGCGCGTAGGCATCGGCATTGATGGCATCGCCATCGTGCACGTAGTGGCTGACGTCGGCAATGGCCACCAGCAGGCGCCAGCCATTGGGCTTCCTGCCGCGCCCGGTGACCACGGCCGGCTCGCAGTAGACCGCGTCGTCGAAGTCGCGGGCATCCTCGCCGTCTATGGTGACAAACGCAACATCGCCCAGGTCCACCCGCCCCTGGCGGTCGGCCGAGCGCACCTTGTTGGGCAGCGACTGCGCCGTGTCCAGGCACGCCTGCGAAAACGCATGCGGGATGCCGAACTTGCGCACCGCAATCTCGACTTCCATGCCCGGGTCGTCCACCTCCCCCAGCACCTCAACGACCCGGCCCACCGGTTGTCCGTAGAGCGCCGGCGGCTCGGTCAGCTCGACCACGACGACCTGCCCGTCCTGCGCAGACGCCAGCGCACGCTTGGGGATCAGCACATCACGGCCATAGCGCCGGTCTTCCGGCGCAAGCAGCCAGTGCCCGTCTTCCTGCAACAGGCGCCCGATCAGGAGCCGCGCCCCGCGCCGCAGGATTTCAACGACGCGCCCTTCGGGCCGGCCGCGCCGGTCGTGGCCCATGAGCTTGACGCGGACGTGGTCGCCGTGCAGGACGGCGGCCATCTCCCTGGACGACAGGTGAACGTCGGGTTCACCATCGTCGCGAATGACAAAACCGTGGCCTGACGCATGGCCCTGCACGGTTCCGATGATTTCGCCGGCAGGCATGCCGGCATTTTTTGAGCGATTGATATAGAATCTCCAAGTTCTGAAGCCCAGGTGGCGGAATTGGTAGACGCACTAGTTTCAGGTACTAGCGGGTAAAACCGTGGAGGTTCGAGTCCTCTCCTGGGCACCAAACACCATGCGCCAGCTCCAAACGGAGCCTCTTGCGCACGCATTGTCAAGAAACACGCGCAGCGGGGCCTGCCTCTCGCCCCGCATGGCGCCTGTTCAACGAATCACATACACCGCGCACTCGGCGCGCTGCATGACTTTCCTGCTGACTGAACCCAGCAGCAGGGTCTTGAGGTCGCCGTGGCCCCGGGCGCCCACGGCAATCATGCTGGCATCTGCGGCGGCAGCGACGATGGCTTGCGCAGCACGTCCTTCGCTGACCACCTGCTCGACTTTCAGGTCCGGATGGCGTGCATGGACACGCTCGGTGGCCCAGCGTGCCGTTTCTGCCGCGCGCTCGGCCACGTCGGACGCCAGCTGGTCGTACAAACCGGCCTGCTCATCCGCAGAACGCCAAGCCTGCGGGAACGCCTCAGCGCCGGGCAGCGCCACCGGCGCCGCCTTGTCGGCATGCGCCCCCGCAGGCGGTGCCTGCCGCTGCGCAAACAGCCCCGACCACAGATGCTTCTCGGGCGGCCGCCAGGCCACGACGACGCGCAGGAACGAGCCCGTGTCTTCGGCAAGCAACGCCGCCTCGTCCAGCGCACGCGTGCTGTGCTCCGAGCCATCCACGCCAACGACCACCGGATGCTGCATCGACGGCAGCGGCCGGGGCGATTGCCGGATGACCGCCACCGGGCAGGCTGCGTGCGTGGCCACGGCAGCTGCGTCGCTGCCCAGCAGGGCGCCTGACAGCAGGCTGCGGCCGCGGTGGCCAACCACCACCAGCGACGCCCGGCGCGAATAATCAACCAGCGCGGCGGCGGCGCCGCTCTGCACGCCTGCGGCAGTGACCTGGATGGACGCCAGGGTTCGTGCCTGTGCGGCGCCCTGCTCGGCAATTTCCTGCGCGCGCTGCTGGTACATCTCCAGGATGCCGGCACGCGCCATCTCGACCGCCGGATGCTCGACGCTGGTGGCGTGAACCACGATCAGCGACACGGCGCGACGCTGCGCCACCTCTGCCGCCCACTTCAGGGCAAATTCGCTTTCCCGGGACGTGTCATAACCAACAACGACCGGACTGTTCCATTCTTTCATCTTCTTCTCCAACTGTGGCGGGTTGCGCGCCGCGATCATCCTATTGTCTGCCACCGGGCACGGAGGCATGGCCAGCAAAGCCAGTATATGGGCGGCCGGGACGGCAGCGCGGCATGGCGCGCTGGTCGTCGGCACTTGCAAAAAACGCGATCAGGTATAACCCTAGAATCCGCAGTTGACCGCTTATTTTCTTTGGCAGCTATTTGTTATTGCTCGAGTTCTTGCGTTTTTCAATGTCCACCCATCAGATGAAGACGCTATGCGCCTGTTCGCACAGCGCTGGACGCACCATGCTGCGTTGCTCCGCCTTGCAGACAGTAGTCTGCGGCGTTGTCGCGCCTTGCCTGACACGCCCTTCGCTGCACGCTCAAGCGCATCCAACTGCGGAATCTAGGATAACTCGGGTTGTCCGCTCCGCCGGCTGCCCGATGACCCCACCGGCTTGCCACCGCGCCCGCGGGCGCAAAAAACAAGACAAGGATGCCCCATGCAAGGTGACCCGACACAGCACATCTCGCAAACAACGGGCCTGCTCGCAGACACCGACTATGCCCTCACCGACCGCGACGTACGGCTGCACAACGCGGACCTGGCGCCGGTGCCCGCGTCCAAACGCAGCTGGGGCGCACTGGAACTCTTCAACGTCTGGACCAACGACGTGCAATCGCTGGCCGGCTACACGCTGGCGGCCAGCCTGTTCATCACGGCCGGCATCAATGGCTGGCTTGTTTTTGTCGCCATCATCCTGGCCAGCGTCATCGTCATGTTCCTGGTCAACCTCTCGGGCAAGCCCAGCGTGCGGTACGGCATTCCATACGCCGTCATGGCCCGCACCAACATGGGCGTGCTGGGTGCCCGCTTCCCGGCCCTGCTGCGCGGCATCGTCGGCATGTTCTGGTTTGGCGCACAAACCTATTTTGCCTCCACTGCGCTGGCGCTGGCGCTGCATGCGCTCCTGCCCCATGCCTCGACCGCAACGCTGTGGTCGCTGACCTGGATAGGCTGGCTGTCCATCGTGCTGGTCACCCTGTTTCAACTGCTCATCTTCATTCGCGGCATAGGCTGGATCTCCCGTTTCCTCAATTTTGCCGGACCTGCGGTCTACGTGGTCATGATCCTGCTGCTGATCGCGATCTGGACAAAGGCCGGCGACGAGCTCCTGCAAGGCGTCGGCCACCTGTTCCAGTCCGAGATCAGCGGCTGGGCCGCCGTATCGTCCTTCTTTGGCGTGGTCGGCACCATGGTGGCGTACTTTGCGGCCGTGGTCGTCAACTATGGCGACTTCTCGCGCTTCACCCGCTCGCTCAGGAGCATGCGCCGCGGCAACTTCTACGGCCTGCCGGTCTCGCTCACGCTGTTCACCTTCCTGGCGCTGTTCATCACCGCCGGCGCGTACATCGCGTTCCAGGATGGCCAGGGCGAGCCGCTGACCAACCCGGCCGACATCGTGGGCCTGATAGACAACACCGCGCTCACGCTCATTGCCGCGCTCACCTTCTTCATTGCCACCGTGGGGATCAACCTGGTCGCCAACTTCGTGCCGCCCGCGTACGACCTGGCCAACCTGTGGCCGGCACGGATCACGTTCCGCATCGGCGGACTCATCACGGCAGCGATCGGATTCGTCATTGCCGTGCTGTGGGTGGCCGTGATCGCGCCCATGGGTTTCCCCAGGTTTGTCGACACGCTGGGCGCCGTCCTCGCGCCGCTGTATGGGCTGCTGGTCTGCGACTACTACATCCTGCGCAAGGGCCGGCTGTACGTGCGCGACATGTTCACCATGTCGCCGCGGGGCGTCTATCATTTCAACAATGGCTGGAACTACCGGGCGCTGTCGGCGGTTGGCGTGGCTGCGCTCTTTTCCATTGCCACGGTCTGGGTTCCCGTGCTGGCCGACAACCTCAGCGGCTTTGGCTGGATGATAGGCGCGTTCCTGGGCGGGCTGTTCCACTGGATCGTCATGCGCGGACGCATCATCATCGATCCGCCGGCACCGGCCAGCCAGGGCACTGCCTGACGCCAGGCGCAGCCCGCCGGCAGCAGCTTCAGCGCGACCCCAGCATGCCAAAGGCGTTGAACATCTGCTCGGCGTGGCGGGTCATCTGGTCCTGGAGCTGGGCAAATGCCGTGCGCGACTGCTCCACGTGCCCGGCCATCATGCTTTGCAGCATCAGCGACTGCATGCGCGCCATGTGCGTCCACAGCTCGGGCGTGAGTTCGCCAGACTGGCGCGCCAGCCGCGCCTGCAGCTCGACCATGGCATGGATGTTCTTTTCCAGGTAGGCGCCGACAAAACCCTGCATGGTGCAACCGTAAAACCGGATGATTTCGGCCAGCGCCTTCTCCGAAAATATGGGCTCGCCCCCGGCCTCTTCTTCCAGCAGGATCTGCAGCAGCACCGCACGGGTCAGGTCCTTGCCGCTCTTGTTGTCCTGGACGACAAAGGCCTCGCGATCGAGCACCAGCTGTCGAACCTGGGCCAGCGTGAAGTACGACGACGTCTCGGTATCGTAAAGCCTGCGATTGGGATATTTCTTGATGATTCGTGTCTGTCGTGCACGCTTGGGCAAATCGGATTTTTCCATCTGAATCATGCTACCCTGGCGCTGCGCGCCGCCACCCCATCGGCGATCAGCAACCACGCCTGTGTCTGGGCACGCGTGCTTGCCACGCGCCCGCAGCGGCCTGGCGCCTCGGCAAGAACACGTGAACTGGTGGGGCGTCAGGGATTCGAACCCTGGACCAATGGATTAAGAGTCCACTGCTCTACCAGCTGAGCTAACGCCCCACAGATCCCGATGCTGGCAGGCCATTATGGCAGCCACGGGCCGCTGCCGCGGGCCGTGCCCGCCATCTTGTGTCTGTCTCTGGTGGGTCGTGCGGGATTCGAACCCACGACCAATGGATTAAAAGTCCACTGCTCTACCAGCTGAGCTAACGACCCCACCGCCGCTTCAGCACGCTGTCTACAAAATGCGGCAAACGTGCAATTATATTACGTGCGGGTCTTTTCGACAGACAGATGATTGAGCAGCCAGCCTGCGGCACACAGGCCAAAGGTCGCGGTCACGGCCACCGCGGAGCCGTAGCCGTGGCAGCTGAGGCTGCCATCGGTCGCCGCGGGCAGGTCGCCGGCAAGCGGCAGCACCATGGACTCGCGGCTGAAGACGCAGGCCACGCCCAGGCGCCCCTGGCGCGGCGCGCCGTGCTCGCGTCGCAGGCGATAGCGCAGCCCGGCCAGCAGCCGGTCGTGCGTGACCTGCGCCAGGTCGCCCACTTCGACACGCTCGCCCTGGCGCTTGCCACCGGCGGCGCCCACCGTGACAAATGCCGAACCGGCACGCAAGGCCCACGCGGCCATGGTGGTCTTGGCGCGCAGCTGGTCGCAGGCATCGAGCACGGCATCCACCGGAGCCGGCAGCAGCGCCGGCCAGTTGCCCGCATCGACAAACGCGTCGACCGCGTGCACCACGCAGGCCGGATTGATGCGGCCTATGCGCTCGGCCATGGCCAGCACCTTGGCCTGCCCCAGCGTCTCGTCCAGCGCGTGGATCTGCCGGTTCACGTTGGACTCGGCCACGTGGTCCAGGTCGATCAGGGTCAGCTCGCCCACGCCGCTGCGCGCCAGCGCCTCGGCAGCCCAGGAGCCCACGCCGCCCATGCCGATCACCGCCACGTGTGCGCCGGCAATCCGTTCAGCGCCAGCCGGGCCGTAGAGCCGGGCCACGCCGCCAAAGCGCCGCGCCAGATCCGGGGTCATTGCAGCAGATGCTCCATGCGCCAGGCCTGGTACCTGAGCGCAACCACCGCACCGGCAATGATGCTGGCCGTGGCGGCAAACGCGGTCAGGCTCAGGTTGGACAGGCCGCTCAGCCCCTCGCCCACGGTGCAGCCCAGCGCCGTGACGCCGCCCACGCCCATGAGCGCGCCGCCGGCCAGGTGGTTGGCCAGGTCCTCCGTGCTGCGAAAGCCCTGCCAATGGAAGCTGCGGGTCAGCAGCGCGTGCGCGCAGGCGCCGGCGATGACGCCGACCACCGACACCACGGCCATTCCCAGGTGCAGGCTGGCGTCGCTGTAGTACATGAGCCAGTGGATGGATTCGGCCAGCGGCGCGGTGAAGCTCAGCGCCTCCATGCGCCCGGAGCGCGACCCCAGGTAAACCGCTTCCAGTGTGGCCGGATTCTCGGCCACGTAGCCCAGGTGGCCCGCCACCCACCACATGCCGACAACGACCGCGCCTGTGCCCACGCCTGCCAGCAGGTTGTTGGCATTCAGGAAATGCCGGCCCAGCAGGGCCCAGGCGATGAAGATGCCGCCCACCCCCGCCGCGGCCAGCAACAACGCGCTCGCCAGCGGCCAGCCGCTGATGCCCTGCAGCAGAAAGCCCAGCGTTGCCGGCCCGTCAAAGCGGGCAAACACCCGGTCCACGGTGGCCACGCGCAGCACGGCGGTGACGCCGCGCAGCGTGATGTATGCAAACAGCGCGGCAACCAGCAGCGCCACCAGCGACTTGAGGTTGCCCGCGCCCGCGCGCACCAGGTTCTTGCTCAGGCAACCCGATGCCAGCACCATGCCAAAGCCAAACAGCAGCCCGCCCACCAGCGCCGACAGCCACATCCAGTCGGGGCCGCCATACAGCGAATCGGCGGGCCGTATCCAGCCGCCGGCGGACAGGGCGGCAAAGCCCAGCATGGCGACGCCGGCGGCCAGCGCCCACTGCCGCATGCGGGTCCAGCTGCCCATGGTGACGATGTCGGCCACGGCGCCCATGGTGCAAAAATCGGTACGCTGCACGATGGCGCCAAAAGCCGCCGACAGCGCAAAGGTGGCCAGCAGCACCCAGCGGGTCAGCAGTGCGACGTCGGACTCCGAGAGCATCGGCTCATTTTAGGAAGGTTGCCGCCGTGGCGCAGGCACGCGGGAGCAGCCGGCCGCCTTCATACAATGGGCGGGCTTTTAACACCACAACACGCGATGCACCGCATCCTGCCGCAAGCTCCTGACATCCATGTCCAACGCAACCGAACAGCCGCGCCTGCAGCGCTTGTCCAAGTCCTTTGAGCCGCACGCCATCGAGGCGCACTGGGGAGCGGAGTGGGAGCGGCGCGGCCTGGGCACCGCCGGCTGGCGCGGTACCGGCCAGGCCGACCGCGAAGCTGCTGCAGCGGGCCGCAACTTTGCCATGCAGCTGCCGCCACCCAACGTCACCGGCACGCTGCACATGGGGCATGCGTTCAACCAGACCATCATGGACAGCCTGACGCGCTGGCACCGCATGCGCGGCGACAACACGCTGTGGCTGCCCGGCACCGACCATGCCGGCATCGCCACGCAGATCGTCGTCGAGCGCCAGCTGCAGGCAGAAGGCACGAGCCGGCACGCGCTGGGGCGCAAGAACTTCGTCGCGCGCGTGTGGCAGTGGAAGGAAGAATCGGGCAACACGATCACGGCGCAGATGCGCCGCATGGGCGCATCGGTGGACTGGAGCCGCGAGTACTTCACCATGGACGACAAGCTGTCCAGGGTGGTCACTGACACCTTTGTCAGGCTGTACGAGCAGGGGCTGATCTACCGCGGCAAGCGCCTCGTGAACTGGGACCCGGTGCTGAAGACCGCGGTCAGCGACCTGGAGGTGGAGAGCGAGGAAGAAAACGGCTTTCTCTGGCACATCGCGTACCCGCTTGCAGACGGCAGTGGCGAGAAGCTGGTTGTTGCCACCACGCGGCCCGAGACCATGCTGGGCGACGTGGCGGTCATGGTGCATCCGGATGACGAGCGCTACCGGCACCTGGTCGGCAAGACCGTGACGCTGCCGCTGGTCGGGCGCGAGCTGCCGGTCATTGCCGATGACTACGTGGACCAGGCGTTTGGCACCGGCGTCGTCAAGGTGACGCCGGCGCATGACGCCAACGACTACGCCGTTGGCCAGCGCCACGACCTGCCGCTGATCGAGGTGCTGACGCTGTCCGCCGACATCAGCGACGCGGCGCCGGAAAAATACCGCGGCATGAACCGTTTTGCTGCGCGCAAGGCCATCGTGGCCGACCTGGAGGCGCAGGGCCTGCTGGTGAAAACCGAGCCGCACAGGCTCACGGTGCCGCGCTGCGCGCGCACCGGCGAAGTCATAGAGCCCATGCTCACCGACCAGTGGTTCGTCGCCATGACCCGGATCGGCGACAAGGACCCTGCCGGCAAGTCCATTGCGCAAAAAGCCATGGACGCGGTGGCCAGCGGCCAGGTGCGCTTCGTGCCGCCGCAGTGGGTCAACACCTACAACCAGTGGATGAACAACATCCAGGACTGGTGCATCAGCCGCCAGCTTTGGTGGGGCCACCAGATCCCGGCCTGGTACGGCGACGCGGGCCAGGTGTTCGTGGCGCACGACGAAGCCGCGGCCACTGAAAAAGCCCGCGCCGCCGGCTACACCGGCGCCCTCACGCGCGACCCCGACGTGCTCGACACCTGGTATTCCTCCGCGCTGGTCCCCTTCTCCACGCTGGGCTGGCCCGAGCAGACCGAAGACCTCGCGCTCTACCTGCCCGGCAGCACGCTGGTCACCGGCCACGACATCATCTTCTTCTGGGTCGCGCGCATGATCATGATGACGACGCACTTCACCGGCCAGGTCCCGTTTCGCGACGTCTACATCCACGGGCTGGTGCTCGACGCGCACGGCAAGAAGATGAGCAAGTCCGAGGGCAACGTGCTGGACCCGGTCGACCTCATCCAGGGCATCAGCCTGGACGAACTGCTGGACAAGCGCGTGGTCGGCCTGCGCAAGCCCGAGACCGCACCCAAGGTGCGTGCCGACACCCAGAAGGAATTCCCCGAAGGCATCCCCGGCTACGGTGCCGACGCGCTGCGCTTTACCTTTGCCGCCATGGCCACGCTGGGGCGCACGATCAACTTTGACACCAGGCGCTGCGAAGGCTACCGCAATTTCTGCAACAAGTTGTGGAACGCGACCCGCTTCGTCCTCATGAACTGCGAGGGCGAGGACTGCGGCATGGCTGGCGACGCCGAGCTGCAGCGCTCGGCCGCAGACCGCTGGATCGTGAGCCTGCTGCAAAAAACCGAGCAGCAGGTCGCCAGGGGCTTCGCCGACTACCGCCTGGACGTGGTGGCCAGCGCCATCTATGACTTCGTCTGGAACGAGTACTGCGACTGGTACCTGGAAATCGCCAAGGTGCAGATCCAGCACGGCAACGCGGCGCAGCAGCGGGCGACGCGGCGCACGCTGCTCAAGGTGCTGGAGACCACGCTGCGGCTGGCCCACCCCATCATCCCCTTCGTCACCGAGGCGCTGTGGCAGGCGGTGGCGCCGCTGGCCGGCAAGACTGGCGACATGGTTGCCGTGGCCCCCTGGCCCGAGGCCGACACCCGCCGCATCGAC
>JALOAS010000031.1 GCA_023228705.1 Ottowia sp.
CGTTTTCGGTGGTGCTGTCGCTGGGACTGGCGCTGGTCAGCCCGGTGACGCTGACCAAGATCGTCAGCACCTGGTTCGTGCGCCAGCGCGGCATGGCGCTGTTCTTCCTGTCCACCGGCGGCATGGCCGGGCTGGCGGTGGTCACGCCGGCGCTGACCTGGGCCGTTGACCTCTGGGGCTGGCGCTGGGCGCTGGGTGGATACGTGCTGCTGCTCGCGCTCATCGCCGTGCCGGGAACGCTGCTGGTCATGGACGATCAGCCGCCGGACGAGGCCGACGGCAGCGCGGCGCGGACCACGCCGCTGCCGCGGCGCGCAGTGCAGCCGCGCTACGGCCTGTGGTCCGCGCTGGCCAGCCGGCCATTCTGGCTCATCACCATCGGCCTGCTGGCCAACGGCTACAGCATGACGCTGCTGGGAACGCACGGCATCCCCATGCTGGTGGACCATGGGTTCAGCGCGCAAACCGCGGCGTACGGCATCGGCCTGATTGGCCTGGTGGCCATTGCCGGCACGCTGGTGCTGGGGCGCATGGCCGATCGCTTTCCACGCCGGTACATTCTGGCCGCGATCTACTTCGTGCGCGGCGCGGCGTTTGTCGCGCTCATGCTCGTGGCCACGAGGCAGGGCCTGTACGGCGTGGCCTTTGTCGGCGGGCTGGTGTGGGCCGGCTCCATGGCGGTGTCGTCTGCCATCATGGCCGACATATATGGCGTGCGGCTGATCAGCGTGCTCTATGGCGTTGCCTTCCTGTGCCAGCAGCTGGCCGGCATGCTCGCGGCCTGGCTGGGCGGCTGGGGCTTCGAGGTGTTTGGCACGCACTGGATCTCCTTTGGCGGCTCGGTGGCCATCCTGCTGGTTGGCGGCGCAACGGCGCTCATGCTGCCCGACGCAAGGGCCCAGCTGGCGGCAGCGGCCGCAGCAGCACGGCCGCCGGTGTGAGAGGATGGCAATCCTCCCGGATTCAGCAGTTCGATGCGCTTGAACGCACAGCGTGTTCATCAAAATGGTGTACTTGTGCAAGCATGGCTTTCCCTTTGATCACAAGAAGACATGAACACAAAGAAACGGCCGACTGCTGAATCCGGAATCAGGATCTTCCGCTGGTTTGAATCGCTCATCGATCCGCTGCCCGAGCCCAGCGGCGGCATGCCGCCCACCACGGTCTGGGGCTTTTACCTCTTCTACCTGCGGCAAGTCTGGCCGGTGCTGCTGGCGATGCTGGTGGCCGGGCTCTTTGTCGCCGGCATCGAGGTGGCAATGTTTGCCTTCATCGGCCGCGTTGTCGACATGGCGGCTGACGGGCCCGGGCCCGGCTTCCTGCGCCGGCACGGGCTTGAACTTGCGCTGATGGCGCTTGTGGTCGTGGCGGCACGGCCCTTCTTTACGTTCCTGCGTGGGCTGCTGACCAACCAGGCCATCGTGCCGGCGCTGACCAACCGCATCCGCTGGCAGAACCACCGCTGGGTCATGGGCCAGAGCATGGCGTTCTTCCAGGACGACTATGGCGGCCGCATTGCCAACCGCATCATGCAGACTGGCGCCGCGGTGCGCGAATCAACCATGATGGTGACCAGCGCGCTGTGGTACGCCGTCGTTTACGTGTTCAGCGCGCTGGCGCTGTTTGCGCAGGCCGACCTCTGGCTGGCGCTGCCGCTGCTGCTGTGGTTTGGCCTGTACGTGGCCATGCTGGCGTACTTCGTCCCCCGGCTCAAGCACCGCGCCTGGAAGGCGTCGGCTGCCAGCTCCAAGCTCATGGGCCGGGTCGTCGACGGCTACGGCAACGTGCTCACGCTCAAGCTGTTCGCGCACCAGGCGCACGAGCAGCAGTACGTGGCCGACGCCGTGCTCGAGCAAACGCAAAAGCTCGCGCACATGACGCGAATCACCACCGCGCTGGATTCCAGCATCACCGCGCTCAACGGCCTGCTCATCGCCGGCACCACCGGGCTGGCGATGGTGCTCTGGTACCAGGGCAGCGTGACCACGGGCGCAATTGCGTTTTCCGCCGGGCTGGCGATCCGCATCAGCAACATGTCCGGCTGGATCATGATGGTGGTCAACAGCGTGTTCGAAGCCGTGGGCAAGGTGCAGGACGGCATCACGACCATCTCGCAGCCGCGCAAGGTGCAGGACAGGCCGGACGCGGTGCCGCTGCGGGTCGGCACCGGCGCCATTGCCTTCAAGGACGTGCACTTTTCCTACAGCGCCGGCCACGAGGTGATTCGGGGCCTGACGCTGCGCATTGCGCCGGGCGAGAAAATAGGCCTGGTCGGCCCCTCGGGGGCGGGCAAGTCCACGCTGACCAAGCTGCTGCTGCGCCTGCACGACCTGGACAGCGGCAGGATCACCATAGACGGCCAGGACATTGCCGCGATCACGCAGGAGAGCCTGCGCGGGCAGATCAGCGTGGTCACGCAGGACACCTCGCTGCTGCACCGCTCCATCCGCGACAACATCCTCTACGGCCGGCCCGGCGCCAGCGACGCGGACATCCGCGAAGCCGTGCGCAAGGCCCGTGCCGACGCGTTCATCCCCGAGCTGGTCGACAGCGCCGGGCGCACCGGCTTTGACGCGCTGGTGGGCGAGCGCGGCGTCAAGCTCAGCGGCGGCCAGCGCCAGCGCATCGCCATTGCGCGCGCGCTGCTCAAGGACGCACCCATCATGCTGCTGGACGAGGCCACCAGCTCGCTGGACTCCGAGGTGGAAGCGGCGATCCAGGAGAGCCTGGACCTGCTCATGGCGGGCAAGACCGTGATTGCCATTGCGCACCGGCTCTCGACCATCGCCCGCATGGACCGGCTGGTGGTCATGGACGACGGCCGCATCGTCGAGGTGGGAACGCACGACGAGCTGATTGCCAGCAACGGCCTGTACGCGCGGCTGTGGCAGCGGCAGACCGGCGGTTTCGTCGGCGCCGATGCGGCGCGCGCGCCGGACACGCTGGACGGCATGGACAGCCGGCCACGGACGCGCCAGGGCCATGCCGCCTGAGCCGCCACGCGCAACCAAAGCCCGATGACGCGCCAGCGGCCGCGATGGCGCCTGCAGCCGCTGGACCGCGAGATCCTGGCGCTGGCGTTGCCCGCGCTGGGCGCGCTGATTGCCGAACCGCTGTTCCTGCTGGCAGATTCCATCATGGTCGGCCACTTGGGCGGCCCGGCACTGGCCGGGCTGGGGCTTGCGGCCGCAGTCCTGCAGACGCTGGCCGGACTGATGATTTTCCTGGCCTACGGCACCACGCCCGCGGTGGCGCGCCGGCTGGGCCAGCAGGACAGGCGCGGCGCCGTCGCGGTGGGCGTCGACGGGTTGTGGACCGCGCTGGCGCTGGGCTTGCTGCTTGCCGTCGCAGGCGCCCTGGCCACGCCGGCGCTGGTGGCGGCGTTCTCCGCCACACCGGAGGTGGCCGCGCAGTCGGCCATCTACCTGCGCTGGTCCATGGCCGGCGTCCCGGCCATTCTGCTGGTCTTTGCCGCCAGCGGGCTGCTGCGCGGCCTGCAGGATACGCGCACGCCGCTGTGGGTGGCCAGCGTGGGGTTTGGCGCCAACATCGCGCTCAACTACCTGCTCATGTACGGGCTGCGGCTGGGCATTGCAGGTGCTGCCATCGGCTCGGTGCTGGCGCAGTGGGGCATGGTCGCCGCGTACCTGTGGGTCATCGCCCGCCACCGCCGTGCCACGGGCGCGCGCTGGTGGCCGCACTGGCGCGGCGTCCGGCTGGGCGCTGCCGACGGCGGCTGGCTGTTCCTGCGCACGCTGACGCTGCGCGCGGCCATGCTGCTGGCCGTTTACGTGGCAACGCGGCTGGGGCCGGCCGAGCTGGCTGCTTTCCACGTGACCATGACGCTGTTTGCCACCGTGGCGTTTGCGCTGGACGCGCTGGCCATTGCCGCGCAGGCGCTCATCGGCCACCGATTGGGTGCCGGCCAGCCAGCGCAGGCGCGCGCCATCCTGCGCCGCTGCCTGCGCTGGGGCGTGGGCGCCGGCCTGCTCCTGGGGCTGGCGCTGCTGGCTGGCAGCGGCGTCATTGGCTACCTGTTCACGCAAGATGCCGCCGTGCGCGCCGTGCTGCCGCCGGCGCTGGCCATCCTGGGGCTGTCGGTCCCGCTCGGCGCGCTGGTCTGGGTGCTCGACGGCGTGCTCATGGGCGCGGGCGACATGCGCTACCTGGGGCTGGCCGGCGTGGTCAACCTCGCCGCGTTCCTGCCGCCTGCGCTGGTGGTGCTCTGGGCGGCACCCACGGGCGCCGCCGGCCTGGCCTGGCTCATGCTTGCCTTTGTTGCCGGGTTCCTGGGCGCGCGGCTGGCCACGCTGGGCTGGCGCATCCGGGGCAGTGCCTGGACGGTAACCGGCGCCACGCGCTGAGGCGCGGCCGCGGTAGCCGTGCCACCGGCCACACCCCGGGCGGGCTCGCTCAAGCATCTGGAAATCCGTCGCGCACCTGCTCCCCGACGCGGCGGAGCCCGGCCGCCACGAGAGCCGATACCGGCCCGCGAGCAACCAATCCTATCGGTGGACGCACGCCGCAGCGGAGCGCGCCCCCGCACACGCTCAAGACTGCGGGCGCACCACCATCAACGGGCAGGGAGACTTGTGCAGCAACGCCCGCGAGGTGGAGCCGAGGACGGTGGACATGAAACCGCCCCGGCCATGCGACCCCACGACCAGCAGCTGCGCCGTCTGCGCCGCGTCGGCCAGCGCGTCAGCCGGTGCGCCCTGACTGACGATCTGCTGCAGCGCTATGTCCGGGTAGCGCCGGCTCAGCCCACGCAGGAACTTCTGCAACATGGCCTGCTGCTCGGCCTGCAGCTTCTCGGCGTGCTTGCTCAGTGCGTGCAGCGCAGCGGGCGACGCGTAGATGTTGCGGTCCAGCCAGCTGGCCACCGCGTGCACGGCCACGCCGCGCGCGTCCGCTTCCAGGAAGGCCGCTTCGGCCGCCTGGCGGCTGTTGTCCGAGCCGTCTATCCCCACGACCACCGGCGCGTCCGGAGCAATGGCGTCCAGCGGCATGTCCTCGCGCACGATGACGACCGGGCAGGTAGCATGCCCCAGCACGGCTGCGGAAACCGACCCCATCAGCGCGCCGCCGAGCAGCCCCAGGCCACGGGCGCCCATGACGATGATGGCGGCATCGCGGCTCATGGCAATCAGCCCCTCGGCCGGACGGCCCTCGTGCGCCGCATGCTCGATCGGCTGCTCGGGCGCGATCTCGGCCGCCAGCTTGCGCGCTGCTTCGGCGTTGTCGCTTGCTTCACCGCGCAGCGCGATCCTGACCGCCTCGTCGTGCGCAGCCGGGACCATCGGCAAAAGGTCCCAGAATGCGGCGATGTGCAGGGTCTTGCGGCGCTGCGCCGCCGCTGCTGCAGCCCAGCGCACGGCGGTCTGGCTCGCGGGCGAACCGTCGACGGCAACGACGATGGCATTTTTTGTACTCATCACTTTCCTCCACAATGGCTTGCAGATCCATGTGACGGACCCGCGGTGGGTAGAACCGGGCCAACGTTGCCGCAGCCACAGCCGCCCGAGCCGGACTGCGCCCGCACGCCGCGGGTGGATTCGCCGCTTGCTAGAAGATGCGCCTGGCCGCTGCCGGCCCGCCATACACACGATACCTCATTGCGCAAGCCCATTGACGACGATGCGCAGCCAAGGATACATTTTCGGGGAGTCGCGGTCCGGTGCGCGGCGTGCAGCCGGGACCTGCGCCCGGCGGCGCACCTTCTTTGCTTGACGCCAGGAAAAGGACGCAAAAGAAGGCGTCCCCGTTGCCCGTGTCCCCAATGCTCGCGCATTGGGGCAGCCTGCGATGCTCGGTCCTGCGCTTCTCAGGACGGGCACAGGGGCAGAAGCTGTTACGGGGCCATTGCTGCGGTCGGGGTCAGTGTGCTCGAAGAAACAGCGGTGTGGCGGCCTGTTGCGCCTGTAGGAAGCCAGCCCTCTGGCCGATTGGGAGCTTGCGCCGGGCGCGCACGCAGCCAGGCCCTGAACTAGGGGTTGCGCTGCTTGGCCCAGCGGGAGCGGGTGGCCTCGGCAAGCGACAGGCCGCGCTGTCCCGGCGTGACGCGGATGGACATTCCCGCGCGCAGGCTGCCGACCTGGTCAACGGCCATGTAGAAGCCGGTCTTGCCCTGCCTGGCCATGGTCCGCGCGGCCGTGGCAAAGCCCATGACCGCGCACAGCTTGTAGCAGGGCTCGCGCGGCCAGGTCACGCGCAGCACGCAGTTGCTGCCGTCAAAGTGCAGCGTGTCGCCTATCCACAGATCCCCTTCAAGCAGGCCGGACAGCAGCAGGTTCTCGCCGATGAAGCCCGGCGCCAGCGGCGCGTCAAAGGGCGCCACGCCGTGCTCGCGCCGCTGTTGCACCCAAAATGGCAGGTGCTCCTGCGGGTACGCGTACACTGCCTTGCGCAGGCCGCCGTGCGCCTCCAGGTCGGCCTGCTCGTCGCCCTCCAGGCCCAGCGGGCGTACCGCCACCGGGCCATCGACCGGCGTCTTGGCGATGCCGCTGAGCACGCTGCGCCCGCCCAGCGTCCGGAGTGGTGCTGCCGGGCCGGTGCTGATGCTGACGATGCGGGGCTGCGGCACCTGCTCAAGCGCGCATCAGCGCTTCGATCTCGTCCGGCGCCACGGGCACGTCGCGCGTCAGCAGCTCGCAGCCGTCTGGCGTCACCACGGCGTCGTCCTCGATGCGGATGCCGATGTTCCAGAATTCTTCTGGAACGCCCTCGGTGGGGCGCACGTAGATTCCCGGCTCTATCGTCAGCACCATGCCCGGCTGCAGGATGCGGCTGGGGCGTTTTTGCACCTGCTTTCCGGACAAGGGGTCGCGCTGCTCGGTGATCTGATCGCGCTCGGACGGCTCCACGTAGCTGCCGCAGTCGTGCACGTCCATGCCCATCCAGTGGCTGGTGCGGTGCATGTAAAAGCGTGCGTAGGCGCGCTGCGCCACGGCCTCATCCACGCTGCCAACGCGGTTGCTGTCCAGCAGGCCCAGATCCAGCATGCCTTGCGTGAGCACGCGCACGGCCGCATCATGCGGGTCGTCAAAGCGGGCACCGGCGCGGGTGGCGGCTACGGCCTGCTTTTGCGCTTCCAGCACCAGCTCGTAAAGCGTGCGCTGCGCGTCCGTAAAGCGGCCGCCGGCCGGAAACGTGCGCGTGATGTCGCTGGCGTAGCCATCCAGCTCGCAGGCGGCGTCTATGAGGACCAGCTCGCCGTCACGCAGCAGCGCATCGCCGGCCGGATAGTGCAGCACGCAGGCGTTGGCGCCAGCTGCGACGATGCTGGTGTACGCGGGGAACTGCGCGCCGCTTTGCCGGAACTCATGCAGCAGCTCGGCTTCCAGGTGGTATTCACGTGCGGTCTCGCCGGCGCGCAGCATGCGGGCGCTGCGCTGCATGGCGCGCACATGCGCCCGCGCGCTGATGCGGCCCGCGCGCCGCATGATCGCCAGCTCGTGCGCATCCTTCACCAGCCGCATCTCGTCCAACAGCGCGCACAGGTCGCGCTGCGCGTCGGGCGCCAGCACGCCGCTGCGTGCCTGCGCCCGCACCGCCTGCAGCCAGTCCTCGACCTGCAGTTGCAGGCCGTCGTGGGTGGCAAACGGAAACCAGACCGCGGCGCGGTTGGCCAAGAGCTGCGGCAGCAGCCCGTCCAGCTCATCCACCGCATGTGCTGCGTCCACGCCCAGCGCGTCCGGTGCGGCGTCGGGGCCGAGGCGGTAGCCGGTCCAGGTCTCCAGGTCCGGGTCCCGCGGCTGACAAAACAGCGTGCTGCGGCCGCTGCCGTCCAGCAGCAGCCAGGCGTCGGGCTCGGTGAATCCGGTGAGGTAGTAGAAATAACTGTCGGGCCGGTACGGAAAGTCGCTGTCGCGGTTGCGCTGCTGCTGCGGCGCGGTGGGAACGATGGCCAGCGCATCGGCGCCCAGCTGCGCGGCCAGCCGCGCGCGGCGTGCGGCGTAGGGCAAATTCGGGGCTCTTTGCATTTTCAGATGGTACTGCGGCAACTTTGGTTGAGCGCCGCCAGGCGCTCGGGCGTGCCTGCGTCGGCCCAGAAGCCCGGGTACGGCTCGCCGCTGACCTGCCCTGCAGCCATGGCCTTGCGCAGCAGCGGCGCCAGCGGCGCGGACGTCCCGGCGCGGTTGCCGGCCGGGATGTCCGACCAGGGCAGCTCGAACAGCGCGCGCCGGTACAGCCCGATGGCGGCAAACGTGAGCGGCTGCGCGCCCGGCTGGGGCTGCGCGTGCACCCAGCTGTCGGGTGCCAGCCAGAAATCACCGTCCGGATGCTGCGGCGGGTTGGGGACCAGCCACAGGTGCGCCAACTTGCTGCTGGCGATGAACGCCTGCACCGCAGCCGGCGCAAATTCAAAATCAGGCGCAAAGATGTCGCCGGCGACGGCCCAGAACACGTCGCCGGCGTGCGGGGCCAGCCGCGGCAGCGCGCGGGCGATGCCACCGGCCGTCTCCAGCGCGTGGCCAAAATCGGCGCCCTCGTCGGAGAAGTGCACCGTGGGCTGCTGCACGCTGGCCAGATGCGCGTGGATCTGATCGCCCAGCCACGCGGTATTGACGACCAGCTCGCGCACACCGGCGCGCGCCAGCGCCGCGATCCACCAGTCGAGCAGGGGCTTGCCGCGCACGGGCAACAGCGGCTTGGGGCAGGTGTCGGTCAGCGGGCGCATGCGCTGGCCGCGGCCGGCCGCCAGGATGAGCGCACGCGTGGCGCTCACGGATGAACACCACCCGGGAATTCGGGGCCGATCTTGAACACGCCGCTGGCACGGGCGCAGGGCACGCCGTCGGCCGTGACCAGGCCTTGCGCAAACACCAGTCTGCGCGTGGCGCGCAGCAGCTCGCCCGTGCCCTCCAGCCAGCAGCCCAGCGGCGCCGGCGCCAGATAGTCGATCTGCAGACTGATCGTGGGCAAGAAGCGGTGTCCCACCTCCGGACTCTTGTGGTGCACCGAAAGCGGCAAGAGCATGTCGCAAAAGGTCGCCGTCATGCCGCCGTGCATGTTGCCCATGGGGTTGACATGGCGCTGTTGCACGCGCAGCCCCAGTTTCACGACCTCGCCCTCGTGATACAGATACAGCGGCCCGTTGACGCCCATGAACGGGCCGCCCGCCTCAAGCGGGCGGAAGCCGGGCGGGACCGCAGGCGGCAATGTGTTGGTGTCTGGGGTTGCCGTCTGGTGGTACAAGGTGGCGCTCCGGAATGATGAAAACCGCGCCAAGCTTAACTCAGTGGTCGGGCGGTCGCCGGGCCCATGCGCCGGGATCAGCGGCCCGCGCCGATCTCCTGCAGCAGCCGCATCGTCAGGTACAGCCGCGGCACGATGGAATCGGCATCGGCGTATTCATCGTGCGCGTGGTAGCCGGCGCCGGCCAGTCCCAGGCCCGCGACCACGGCGGCCTGGCCCGACTGCGCGGAAAACGCGGCGTCGGTGCCGATGCGGGCCATGGGCACCAGCGTCAGCTTAAGGTCCAGCTCCCTGTAGATGGCCTGCGCTTTTTCAGCCAGCGCGCGACTCTCGTTTGTGGCCTGGTACAGGGGCCGGAGCATGTCCAGCTTGACCGAGACTTCAGTGCCGGGCACCATTTGGCCACCCTGCACCTGCGTCTTGAGCGCGGCGGCCAGCGCCTTGTCGGCACCCGCTTCGGTGATGCGCACATCGGCCACGGCATGCGCGCTGGCCGGGACCTGGCCGGACGGGTTGCCGTCGGTTTGTGCCACCGTCCACTGCAGGCTCGCGCCGTCCACCTGCGTGGCGATGTCCCGCGTGGCCAGCAGCTGCTGCGCCAGCTCGTACAGCGCGTTGCGCCCTTCGCTGGGCGCGTCGCCGGCGTGCGCGGCCTGGCCGGTGACCTCAAGCCGCGCGTTGCCGACGCCGGCGGCGCCCAGCAGCAGGGTATGGCTGGCTGCATCCGCACCGACGGCGCCGGGCTCGAACGAGAGCACGACGTCGTGCCGGCTGGCCAGATCGGCAATCAGGTCCCTGGAGCCGGGCGAGCCGACCTCATGGTCCGGATTCACGAGCACCGTGACGGTGTCAAAGTCGCTCCAGTTGGTGGCCCGGGCCATGTGCAGGGCACCCAGCATCAGCGCCAGCCCGCCCTTGTCGTCGGCGCTGCCGGGGCCTTGGATGCGGTTGCCGTCCACCTTGTACGGCTGCTCGTCCAGGATGCCCGGCCCGTACACGGTATCCATATATCCCTGCAGCATGATTCTGGCGCTGCCGCTGCCGTGAATGGTGGCGACCAGGATGTCGGCGCCAACACCTGCAGTGGCCTGGTGGCGCTCAACCTGCATGCCCAGCGCCTGCAGGCGTGCCTCCAGCACGTCGGCCATCTGCGCCAGGCCGGCTGGCTGCCTGCTCCCCGACTCGATCCGCACCAGTTCGCCGAGCTGCTCGATCACGGCCGGTTGCATCTGTTCGGCCAGTTCAACCAGGGCCTGCTGGGGCATGGCGTGCGCTGCTGCCGCAAGCGCCAGGCCGCAGACCAGCGCCAGGATGCGCGAAATGAAGTGCCATGGAGAAAAACGCATGTCCGTGCCTCCGGGTTGTGTTTGCCATCAGGATGGCTCATGTTTAACACAGGGCGCGGCACTGTGCTGCGGATTGCGCAGGATCGGGTCCATGTCCGCGCCGCTCCGGAGGGGCGCAGGGCGCCGTTTAGAATCTCAAGGTTGTCCCCGACCCATCGTCCCGGAGTTCCCAGATGTCCCAACCCACCCGCATGGCGCATGCGATCCGTGCGCTTGCCATGGACGCCGTGCAGAAAGCCAAGTCCGGCCACCCCGGCGCCCCCATGGGCATGGCCGAAATGGCGGTGGCATTGTGGACCCAGCACCTCAAGCACAACCCGGCCAGCCCCGGCTGGATGGACCGCGACCGCTTTGTCCTCTCCAACGGGCACGGCTCCATGCTGCTGTACGCACTGCTGCACCTGAGCGGCTACAACCTGCCCCTGTCCGAGCTGCAGGACTTCCGCCAGCTGGGCAGCAAGACCCCCGGGCATCCGGAATGGGGCCTGACACCGGGCGTGGAAACCACCACCGGGCCGCTGGGGCAGGGCCTGGCCAACGCCGTGGGCATGGCGCTGGCCGAAAAGCTGCTGGCCGCCGAGTTCAACCGCGAGGGCCATGCCATCGTCGACCACCACACTTGGGTCTTTGTGGGCGACGGCTGCCTGATGGAAGGCATCAGCCACGAGGCCTGCGCGCTGGCCGGCGCCTGGAAGCTGGACAAGCTGGTGGCGCTGTACGACGACAACGGGATCAGCATAGACGGGCAGGTGGCGCCCTGGTTCGTCGACGACGTGGCGGGCCGCTTCGCCGCGTACCGCTGGAACGTGATCGGCCCCATCAATGGCCACGACGTGGACGCGGTGGACCAGGCGCTGGCACAGGCCCGGCAAGCCACGGGCAAGCCCACGCTGATCATCTGCAAGACGCACATAGGCAAGGGGGCACCGACCAAGCAGGGCACCGCCGACGCGCACGGGGCGCCGCTGGGCGAAGAAGAAATCGCCGCCACGCGCAAGCAGATCGGCTGGCCGCATGCCCCGTTTGAAATTCCGGACGACGTCTACGCCGACTGGGATGCGCGGGCCGCCGGCGCGCAGCGGCAGGCCGACTGGGACGCGCGCTTTGCCGCGTACAAGAAAGACCACCCCCGACTCGCCGGCGAGCTGGCGCGGCGCATGGCCGGCATCCTGCCGGGCGACTTCTCGCGCGTGGTGTCTGACATGCTGGACGAGGCCTTTGAGAAGCGGGAAGCCATGGCCAGCCGCAAGGCCAGCCAGCGCATGCTCGAGCACCTGACCGCCGCCCTGCCCGAGCTGCTGGGCGGCAGCGCCGACCTGACCGGCTCCAACCTCACCGAGACCGCCAGCACGCCGCCGCTGCGCTTTGAGGACAGCGGCGCCGTCGTCATGACCGACGCGCAGCAGGGCGACGGCGCCGAATCCGCGCCCCGGCCCGGGCGGCACATCAATTACGGCGTGCGCGAGTTTGGCATGACCGCCATCATGAACGGCATTGCGCTGCACGGCGGCTTCATTCCGTACGGCGGCACCTTCCTCACCTTCAGCGACTACAGCCGCAACGCCATCCGCATGGCCTCGCTCATGCAGCAGCGCGTGATCCTGGTTTTCACGCACGACTCCATAGGACTGGGCGAGGACGGGCCCACGCACCAGCCCGTGGAGCAGGCGGCCAGCCTGCGGCTGATCCCGGGGCTGGACGTGTGGCGCCCGGCCGACACCACCGAGACCGGATACGCTTGGGCCGCCGCGCTGCAAAGCCGCAACCGGCCCACGGCGCTGCTGCTGAGCCGGCAGGCCCTGCCGCACCTGAAAAAGCGCAGCGAGGCCTACGTGGAGCGCGGCGGCTACGTGCTGAGCGAGCCGCGCAACGCCGGGCTGGACCAAAGAGCGCAGGCCATCCTGATTGCCACCGGCTCCGAAGTGGGCCTGGCCGTGCAGGCACAAAAGCTGCTGGCCGACAAAGGCACCGCGGTACGCGTGGTATCCATGCCCAGCACCAGCGTCTTTGATCGCCAGGATGCAGACTATCAGCAAGCCGTGCTGCCGCCGGGCGTGCCGCGCATCGCCGTTGAAATGGGCGTCACGGACGGCTGGTGGAAATACGGCTGCGCCGGCGTCGTCGGCATGAACCGCTTTGGGGAATCGGCGCCGGCCGGCCAGCTGCTGGCGCATTTCGGCTTTACTGCAGAACACGTGGCCCAGGCCGTGCAAACCGTGCTGGGGCAACAGGGAGATTGACATGAGCATCCGCATAGGCATCAATGGCTTTGGACGCATAGGCCGCGGCGTGTTCCGCGCCGCGCTGCAAAACCACCCCGATATGGAAATCGTGGCGTTCAACGGCACGCAGCAGCCCGACCACATGGCCTGGCTGCTGCAGCACGACACGGTCTTTGGCCGCCTTGGCCAGGACGTCTCGGCCAGCGAGCAGGAGCTGGTGGTCGGCGACAAGCGCATCCGCCGCATGTGCGAGCGCGATCCGGCCCGGCTGGACTGGAGCGGCGTGGACATCGTCATCGAGTGCACGGGTCTGTTCCTGACGCGCGAGTCCACGCAACCGCACCTGGACGCGGGCGCCGGCAAGGTCATGCTCAGCGCACCGAGCAAGGACGCGACGCCCATGTTCGTGTACGGCGTCAACCACGGCGCCTACGCTGGCGAGGACGTCATCAGCAACGCCAGCTGCACCACCAATTGCCTGGCGCCGGTGGCCAAGGTGCTGCACGACAAGTGGCGCATCAAGCGCGGCCTCATGACCACGGTGCACGCGGTCACCGCGTCGCAAAAGACGGTGGACGGCACCAACCACAAGAACTGGCGCCTGGGCCGCAGCGGCCTGGCCAACCTCATCCCCAGCACCACGGGAGCGGCGAAGGCCGTGGGCCGCGTCATGCCCGAGCTGGCCGGGCGCCTCACCGGCATGAGCCTGCGCGTGCCGGTGGTCAACGTGTCGGTGGTGGCCCTCACGGTCGAGCTGGAGCAGGCCGCCGGCTACGACGCCATCTGCGCCGAGATGAAGGCGCAGGCCGAGGGTGCGCTCAAGGGCGTGCTGGCCTACACCGACGCACCGGCGGTCTCCAGCGACTTCATGCTGGACGCGCATTCGGCCATTTTTGACGCGGGCGCCGGGCTGGCGCTGGACGAGACCTTCGTCAAGCTGGTGGCCTGGTACGATAACGAATGGGGTTACTCCAACCGCTGCCTGGACATGGCGCGGGTGATGGCCGGATGAGGTTGAGGTTGAGCGTCCTCAATCCCACTCCTTCTCGTCGCGCTCCTGCTGCTTGAGACGCTCACGCGCGAGGTTGAGCCGCACGTCGACGATGCTGGCCTCGATGCGGTCGGCGGCACCGCCAGGCTGGTGCGAGAGGTCCTGCGCCGCGCGCAGGCGGTCGATGGCGCCAGCATAGTCCAGGCGGGCAAATTGCGCTTCGCCTTCGGCGCGGAGCGCAGCCACCTTGCGGCCCTGCGCGTCCAGTGCGCTGGCCAGCAACTGCCAGCCCGCCGCGTCCGCGCGATGCTCGCTGAGCCAGCCCTGCAGCGCAGACGCAGCCGGCCGGGCCTGCCCGGTTGCCAGCTGGGCGCGCGCCTTGAGAAAGAGCACTGCCCGACCGGCCTGTGCGCCCGTCACCGGCGGGCCAGCAGGCGGCGGCAACTGCGACAGCAGCGCCAGCGCCTGCCCGGCCTGCCCGCCGCGCAGCGCCAGTTCCGCGCGCAGGAGCACGACCTGCCGGCTGCCCGCCGGGTCGTCCACCCGCTGCTGCAGCCGCTGGGCAAACGCGGCGGCTGTGTCCGCATCACGCAGCTGCGCTGCTGCCAGCGCCGCTGCGTACAGAATGCCGGCCTGCTGCGCCGGCGCCAGCTTGTCAAAGTCGCTGCGCGCCGGTTCGGCCACCCAGCGCTGCAACCGGTCCACGCCGGGGCTGGCCAGCACGCGCGCCCGCGCGGCCATGAGCAGCGCCTCGACGTCGGGCGCTGCGTCAGCGCGCGGCGGCAGCCGGTGCTGGCGCTGCTGCATGTCGGCGATGCGCTCGGTCGTGAGCGGGTGCGTGCGCAGCCAGGGCCAGTCGCCGTTGTCGCTCAGGCGCGAGGCGGCCTGCAGTTTTTCAAACATGCTGACAAAGCCCTGCGGCGCAAATCCAGCCTGCGTCAGGATGCCGTAGCCCACGCGGTCAGCCTCGCGCTCCATGCTGCGCGAAAAATTGAGCTGCTGCTGGATCAACGCCGCCTGCCCGCCCGTGGCCAGTGCCGCACCAGCCTGGGGGTCCTGGCTGGCGGCCAGCGCGCCCAGCACCATCGCGGCAATCAGCAACGGCTGCTGGCGCTTCTGCTGGCCGATGAGCCGGGCGATGTGCCGCTGCGTCACGTGGCTGAGTTCGTGCGCCATCACCGACGCCAGCTCGTCACGCGAGCTCACCGTGGCAACCAGCCCCAGATTGAGCCCGAAGTAGCCACCGGGCAGCGAAAACGCGTTGATGGTCCGGTCGCGCACCAGCACCACCGTCCAGGCAAAGTGATCGGCCACGTCCGCCGACATCTCGCCGCGCTCGCGCGCAGCGGCCAGCAGGCGCTGCCAGATGCCGTCCACGTACTCGGAGAGGATGGCGTCGTCCATGTACTCCGGGTCGCGGTAGACGTCGCGCATGACCAGGTCGCCCAGCTTGCGCTCGTCCAGCGCCGTGAGCTCGCCGGCGTCGCCCAGCGCCGGAAGTGCTGAAAAACCGCGGTCCTGCGCACGCAGCGCGGCCCCGGAAAGTCCCGCTGCCAGCACGAGCAGGCACGCCAGCACGGCCACCGCCAGCGGGCGGTGGCCAAGACGCAAGCCGCGGGCTGCACGACGCGCAATGCCGTTCAGCATACGCATGCGGCGCAAGGGAATGGAACGCGATGGCTCATGGTCATATGATGCCCGATGGCGGCACGCGTTCCACGATAACCGCTGTCCGTGCGCGCCGCAAGCCGGCCGCCGCCTTTGATATGCTTTTGCCTGCACACCATGCCTGACACGCCATCCACCGATTCCCCGCTGACGCACTTCAACGCACAGGGGCATGCGCACATGGTCGACGTGGGCGCCAAGCCGGCAATGCAGCGGGTGGCGCGCGCGACCGGGCGCATCCTCATGCAGCCGGACACGCACGCGCTGGTCACCTCCGGCCAGGCCAGCAAGGGCGACGTGCTGGGCGTGGCGCGCATCGCCGGCATCATGGCCGCCAAGAAGACCAGCGAGCTGATCCCGCTGTGCCATCCGCTGGCGCTGACTCGCGTGGCCGTTGACTTCAACGTGGATGACCCCGACCATGGGACTGCCGGCGCCAGCATCGCCTGTACCGCCACGGTCCAGACCACCGGGCCCACGGGCGTTGAAATGGAAGCGCTCACGGCCGTGCAGGTGGCGCTGTTGACCATCTACGACATGTGCAAGGCCGTGGATCGCGGCATGACCATGACCGACATCCGGCTGCTGGAGAAGCAGGGCGGCAAGTCCGGCCACTGGCGCGCGCCCCGCGCCTGACACCGCGCGCGTCGGCGGGCCACCGGGCCGGGACCGGCGCTATTCTTCTTCGTAGATCATCTGCGTCGAGCCTATGTTGACCTGGTCGCCGTGGCAGAGCAGGATGGGGCCATCGGCAACCGAGACGCCATTGACCTCGGGAATCAGGTCCCCCTCGACCCAGGCCAGCTGGTAGCCCTGCCGCTTGCGCGTGATGGAAACCACGGAGCCGCCGCGCTTGCCCAGCGTGATGACCGGCTTGGTCAATTGCAGCGTGCGGTTCTTGGCGTCGCCGCTGAGCACGCGCAAGCGCGCCGGCCTGCCACCGGCCGCATGCTCCGCAGGCGCGACCGGGTCGTCGTCAAAGTACTGCGCCTCGTACTTGCCGATCTCGATGATGTCGTTGGAGACCACCTCCTGGCGCTGTATGCGCACGCCGTTGACGTAGGTGCCGTTGGTGCTGCCCAGGTCCTCGATGACGATGCGACCCTCCGCAACCTGGACCACCGCGTGCTCGCCGCTGGCCGTGGGGTGCTCGAGCACGATGTCGTTGTACGGACGCCGTCCAATCGTCGTGCGGCCCGGGCCCAGCGCCACTTCCTTGACCATCGCAGCATTGAGTGAAATCACCAGTCGGGGCATGCCTGTTCTTCGTGTACGTCAGCGGCTGCCGGCTCGCTTGCGCAAGCGCGGGCAGACGGTACCGGGCGAGGCGGATCGTATCAGACCGTCTCGGTCCGTATTATGACTGCAGCCACACGTTTCGGCGCAAGGCGTCACAACGCGGCCCGCAGCCGGCGCGACGTCACGCCGGCGTCGGTCGCTGTCGCCGGTACCGCTTGCGCAGCAGCAGGCCGAGCAGCAGGACCAGCAGCGCGCCGGCTGCCGCAGCGCCGTAATGCCAGGCCGCGGTCTGCGGAATGTGCGGCTGCAGGATGGGATCGGATGGCGTCATGCCGCCGGCGATCCAGCCCAGCAGCATGCCGCCGCCCAGGATGATGATCGGAAACCGGTCCATGAGCCGCAGCACCAGTTGGCTGCCAAAAATGATGATGGGCACGCTGAGCAGCAGGCCAAAGACGACCAGGACCATCTCATGCTGCTCGCCGGCCTGCTGCGCGACGGCCGCGATGCCGATGACGTTGTCCAGGCTCATGACCAGGTCGGCAATCGCGATGGTGCGCACGGCGGCCCACAGGTGCTCCGATGCGCTGATGTTCTTGTGATCGGCTTCGGGCGTCGGCGCGATGAGCTTGACGCCTATCCACAGCAGCAGCACGGCACCGCCCAGCTTGAGCAGCGGCACGCGCAGCAGCGCCATGGCAAAGAAGATGAGGATGACGCGCAGCACAATGGCCACGCCCGTCCCCAGGACGATGCCCTTGGTCCGCTGGTGCCGGGGCAGCCTGCGGCAGGCCAGCGCAATGACCACCGCGTTGTCGCCGCCCAGCAGGATGTCAATGACCGCGATCTGGCCAACGGCGACCCAGAAATGCGTGGTCAGGAATTCGGAGATGAAATCCACATGGACTCACAGTGTCGCGCTGCCCGCGGGTTGCGCAGTGAGTGCGCTAGAGCAGGCGCTTCAGGAGTTTACCCATTTCCGAAGGGTTGCGCGTCACGGTAAACCCGCATTCCTCCATCACCGCGAGCTTGGCCTCGGCCGTGTCTTCGCCGCCTGAAATCAGGGCGCCCGCATGCCCCATGCGCTTGCCAGCCGGCGCGGTGACGCCGGCAATGAAGCCCACGACGGGCTTTTTCATGTTGTCCTTGTACCAGCGCGCCGCGTCGGCCTCGTCGGGGCCGCCGATCTCGCCGATCATGATGACCGCGTCGGTCTCCGGATCGTCGTTGAACGCCTTCATCACATCGATGTGCTTGAGTCCGTTGATGGGATCACCGCCAATGCCAACGGCGCTGGACTGGCCCACACCCAGCTCGGTGAGCTGGCCCACGGCCTCGTAGGTCAGCGTGCCGGAGCGGCTGACCACGCCCACGCGGCCCTTCTTGTGGATGTGGCCGGGCATGATGCCGATCTTGAGTTCGTCGGGCGTGATCAGGCCCGGGCAGTTGGGGCCAAGCAGCAGCGTCTTCTTGCCGCCTGCAGCCTCCTTGGCTTTCATGCGGCTGCGCACCACCAGCATGTCGCGCACCGGAATGCCCTCGGTGATGCAGATCACCAGGTCCAGGTCTGCTTCCACGGCCTCCCAGATCGCAGCTGCCGCGCCAGCCGGCGGCACGTAGATCACGCTGACGGTGGCGCCGGTCTGCTGCGCGGCTTCATGCACCGTGGCGTATATGGGCAGGTCAAAAATGGTCTGCCCTGCCTTCTTGGGGTGCACGCCGGCAACGAAGCCGTTGCTGCCGTTGGCGTACTCCATGCATTTTTCGGTGTGGAAGCGGCCGGTCTTGCCCGTGATGCCCTGCGTGATGACTTTGGTGTTCTTGTCGATATAGATGCTCATGATCGTTCCTGTTGCATGACGCTTGCTGCGCTCGCATGACCGCGGTGTGGGGCACCTTCAATGACAAACAACGTGGTCATCCGTCATCAGGGCCGCGCCAGCGGCCAGGTCATTCGTCACTGGACCGCTGCCACCACCTTTTGTGCGGCCTCGGCCATGGTGTCGGCACTGATGATGGGCAGGCCGGACTCGGCCAGCATCTGCTTGCCCTGCTGCTCGTTGGTGCCCTTCATGCGCACCACCAGCGGCACGTTCAGGTCCACCGCCCTGGACGCGCTGATGACGCCGGTGGCAATGGTGTCGCAGCGCATGATGCCGCCAAAGATGTTGACCAGGATGGCCTTGACGCGCGCGTTCTTGAGCATGATCTTGAACGCTTCGGTGACCTTCTCCGGCGTGGCGCCGCCGCCCACGTCCAGGAAGTTGGCCGGCTCGGCGCCAAACAGCTTGATCGTGTCCATGGTCGCCATGGCCAGCCCGGCGCCGTTGACCAGGCAGCCGATGTTGCCGTCCAGGCTGATGTAAGCCAGGTCGAACTTGCTGGCCTGCACCTCGGCCGGGTCTTCCTCGTCCAGGTCGCGCAGCTTGACGATGTCCGGGTGCCGGAACAGCGCGTTGCTGTCAAAGTTGAACTTGGCATCCAGCGCCATGACATTGCCCTGGCTGTCGCGATTGAGCGGGTTGATCTCGACCAGCGACGCGTCGGTCTCCATGTAGCAGGTGTAGAGCTTCTGGCACAGGTCCATGAACTGGGGCACCGAATCCTCGGGCATGGCCACGCCGCGCGCCAGCTCGGCGCCCTGCGCATCGGACAGCCCGAGCAGCGGGTCGACAAAGACCTTGATGATCTTGTCCGGCGTTTGGCGGGCCACCTCCTCGATCTCCATGCCGCCCTCGCTGGACGCAATGATGGCCACTTTCTGCGTGGCACGGTCGGTCACCACCGACAGGTAATATTCCTTGCCAATGTCGGCACCTTCTTCGATGTACAGGCGCCGCACCTTCTGCCCCTCGGGGCCGGTCTGGTGCGTGACCAGCTGCATGCCCAGGATCTGGCCCGCCAGTTGCTTGACTTCCTCCACGCTGTGGGCGACCTTGACGCCACCGCCCTTGCCGCGTCCGCCGGCATGGATCTGCGCCTTCACGACCCACACGGGACCACCCAGTTTCTGCGCGGCCTCGACGGCCTCCTGCACGGTGAATGCGGCAATGCCAAGCGGCACCGGCACGCTGAACTGGCGCAGGATCTCCTTGCCCTGGTACTCGTGAATCTTCATGAAGCCCCTTCTGAAATGAGTCAAGCCGCTGTTTGCGCAGACTCGGGCAAGCCTGCGGCCAAGCGGGTCCGCAACGGAGAAAGGCCCAAATGTATCACGCGAGCCGGCAGCCGGTACGCACACACAACCCGTGGATGCGCGAAAATGCCGGCATGCTCAAAGTATTCATAGACGGTGAAGCCGGTACCACCGGGCTGCAGATCCGCGACCGGCTGGACCGCATGTCCGGCGTTGACGTCATCAGCATAGATCCTGCGCTGCGCAAGGATGCCAGCGCCAAGCGCGAGCTCATGGCGGGCGTGGACCTGGTCATCCTGTGCCTGCACGACGACGCCGCGCGCGAATCGGTGGCCATCATCGACGGCCTGCCGGGCACCAAGCCGCGCATCATAGACGCCAGCACGGCGCATCGCGTGGCCGATGGCTGGGTGTTCGGCTTTCCGGAACTGGCTCCGGGCCAGCGCGAGGCGGTGCAGAACGCCGAGCGCGTCGCCAACCCCGGCTGCTACGCCAGCGGCGCCATCGCGCTGTTGCGGCCGCTGGTCGACGCCGGCGTGCTGCCGCCCGACTACCCCGTCACGCTGCCCTCGGTCAGCGGCTACACCGGCGGCGGCCGCAGCCTGATTGAAGCCCACGAAGCCGGAACCGCGCCGCCGTTCGAGCTGTACGGGCTGGGCCTGGCGCACAAGCACGTCCCCGAGATCATGAAGTACGGCAAGCTCCGGCGCCGGCCCATCTTTGTTCCCGCCGTGGGCAACTTCGACCAGGGCATGCTGGTCGAGCTGCCGCTGTACCTGGACCTGTTGCAGGGCAGCCCCACGCTGGCGAGCCTGCAGCAGGTCTACAGCGCGCACTACGCCGGCGGTGACTGGGTCAGCGTCAAGCCGGCCGAGGCGGCAGGGCGCCTGGACGCGGTGGCACTCAAGGACACCAACCACCTGGAAATACGCGTTTTCGGCAACGACGAGGCGGGGCAGGCCATCGTCGTGGCACGCCTGGACAACCTGGGCAAGGGCGCCAGCGGCGCGGCGGTGCAGAACATGCAGCTGATGTTTGGCCTGGCACCATGAGCGGCCGGCTCGACCCGGGCTGGCATGGCGTCATGCCGTACCTGGTGACGCCGCTGACCGCGGCGGGGGAAATCAACACAAGCGTGCTGACGCGGCTCGTGGACGACCTGGTCGCAGCGGGCGTGCACGGACTGGCGCCGCTGGGGTCGACCGGCGAGTTTGCCTACCTGCAGCCCGGGCAGCGGCTGGCCATGGTGCAGGCCACCGTGGCTGCCGCCGCCGGCCGCGTCCCGGTGATCGCGGGCGTCGCCTCCTGTGCAACCAGCGATGCGGTGCGGCAGGCGCGCGCCTGCGAGGCCGCGGGGGCCGATGGCATCCTCGCCATCCTGGACGCGTATTTCCCGCTGGACGACGCGGCCGTGGTGGCCTACTTCAGCGCCATTGCCGGCGCGGTCAGCCTGCCCGTGGTGCTCTACACCAACCCCAGCTTCCAGAAGGCGCCGCTCAGCCTGGACAGCATTGCCAGGCTGAGCCGGGTACCCAACATCGTGGCGCTCAAGGACGCATCGACCAACACCGGGCGCCTGCTCTCCGTGCTGAACCGGGTGCAGGGACAGCTGGACGTGTTTGCCGCCTCGTCGCACATCACCACTGCGGTCATGCTGATCGGCGGCAAGGGCTGGATGGCGGGTCCGGCCTGCCTGGTGCCGCGCCAGAGCGTGCGGCTGTACGAGCTGTGTCGCGCGGGCGACTGGGCCGCTGCCATGGACTTGCAGCGCCCGCTGTGGGCGATCAACGAAGTCTTTGCCCGCTACAACCTGGCAGCCTGCATCAAGGGCGGCCTGCAGCAGCAAGGCTACGACGTGGGCGATCCGCTGCCGCCACAGGCGCCGCTGTCAGCTGCGGGGCGGGATGCCGTTGGCAAGGTCCTGGCGCAGCTGGACGCGCTCTGAAAAGAGGTTGAGCGTTGAGCGTTGAGCGTTGAGCGTTGAGCGTTGAGCGTTGAGCGTTGAGCGTTGAGCGTTGAGCGTTGAGCGTTGAGCGTTGAGCGTTGAGCGTTGAGCGTGGAGCGTTGAGCGTTGAGCGTTGAGCGTTGAGCGTTGAGCGTTGAGCGTTGAGCGTTGAGCGTTGAGCGTTGAGCGTTGAGCGTTGAGCGTTGGACGTTGCGCGAACGCCAAACGCTGGACGCACTTCGCTCAACCTCCCATCATCGCCGCGCAGCGGCGCGGTCATCGATGCGCCAGCGAGGTCATCCGTCATCCGGTGAGCTGATGATGCACCGCGGTACCACCCTGCGCACGGTGTCGGATGCAAAACCACGCCCGGCCAGAAAGCGCATCTGGCGCGCGCGGTCGCGCGGATCTGCCGGGGCCTCGCCAAATTTCTTCTGCCATACGGCGCGGGCGCGCTCGAGTTCGGTGGCACGCAGCTGTTCGGCAGCGTCGTCGATCACGGCATCGCTCAGGCCCTTGCGGCGCAGCTCCTGGACGACGCGGGCTGCGCCCAGCCGCGGCGCGCGCTGGTGCAGCACGGATTCGGCAACGCGCTGCTCGCTGATGAAGCCGCGGGCCGTCAGCGCGTCCAGCACGCGGGCGATGTCGGCTGCGTCGTCGCTGTGGCGCGCCAGCTTGCACTCCAGCTCCAGCCGCGAGTGCTCGCGCGCGGCCAGGAAGCGCAGCGCGCGCCCGGTCAGTGACAGCGGCTGGCGGGGCACGGCGTCAGGCGGCTCCGGCGGCTGCCTCGGCTTCGACCTTCTCTTCCTTCTTGGGCGGCGCAACCGGCAGGTCGGCACGGGGGGCTATGCCCAGCGAAGCGCGCACCTTGTTTTCGATCTCGAAGGCCAGGTCCGGGTTTTCACGCAGGAAGTTGCGCACGTTGTCGCGGCCCTGGCCTATCTTCTCGCCGTTGTACGCGTACCAGGCGCCGCTTTTGTCAACGATGCCGGCGGTCACGCCCATGTCGATGATCTCGCCCTCGCGCGAGATGCCCTCGCCGTACATGATGTCGAACTCGGCCTTCTTGAACGGCGGGCTGACCTTGTTCTTGACGACCTTAACCCGGGTTTCGTTGCCTATGGCCTGGTCGCCCTTCTTGATGGTTCCTATGCGGCGAATATCCAGCCGCACCGACGAGTAGAACTTGAGCGCGTTGCCGCCGGTGGTGGTCTCCGGGTTGCCGAACATGACGCCTATCTTCATGCGGATCTGGTTGATGAAGATGACCATGGTGTTGGTCTTCTTGATGCTGGCCGTGAGCTTGCGCAGCGCCTGGCTCATCAGGCGCGCCTGCAGGCCGGGCAGGCTGTCGCCCATCTCGCCCTCAATCTCGGCGCGCGGCGTGAGCGCGGCCACCGAGTCGATGACGACCAGGTCGACGGCACCGGAGCGCACCAGCGAGTCGGTGATCTCCAGCGCCTGCTCGCCGGTGTCGGGCTGGCTGATGAGCAGGTCGTTGAGGTTGACGCCCAGGTTTTGCGCGTACTGCGTATCAAGCGCGTGCTCGGCGTCGATGAACGCGCAGGTGCCGCCGATGTTCTGCATCTCTGCGATCACCTGCAGCGTGAGCGTGGTCTTGCCCGAGCTCTCCGGCCCGTAGATCTCGACGACGCGGCCGCGCGGCAGCCCCCCCACGCCCAGCGCCACGTCCAGCCCCAGCGAGCCGGTGGACACCACCTGGACGCCCTCGATCGCTTCGCCTTCGCCCAGACGCATGATCGTCCCCTTGCCGTACTGCTTCTCTATCTGCGACAAGGCCGCCTGAAGCGCCTTGGCCTTTTCGCTCTTGTCAACGGTTGCCATGTTCCTGCCTTTCAATTTCAACTTTTCTGCCTTGCCCGCCACCCGATGCGACCTGACCCGGCGTGCTCGAGAGACTGTATATCAATCCAATAGATAAAGTAAACCGTATTTTTTGTCAGTTTGCCTTATCATATGCGCATGCAGGAGAATCTGATGGATGACAGGTGGCGGCAGACGCACCTGGGGCGCCTGCTGGGAGAAGCCATGCGCCGCTTTGATGCCCGCGTGCTGCAGCTGATGGCGGCCAGCGACGAGGCGCCGCTGGCGCTGTCCAACCTGGCGGCACGCAACAAGGTGGGCGCGGCGCACATTCACATCACGCGCCACCTGCCGCTGGAAGGCGCACGCATATCGGAACTGGCGCTGGCGGCCAACCTCACGCGCCAGTCCATGAGCACGCTGGTGCAGCAGTGCGAGGCCTGGGGACTGGTCATGCGCAAGAGCGACCCGCATGACGGCCGCGCGCAACGCATCGTCTTCACGCAGGCGGGGCTGGACTGGCTGGCCGCGTTCCGCAGCGCGGTGGCGCAGGCCGAGCGCGAATTCAACGCAGCCGTGGGCGCCGAGGTCGGAACGGTGATCGCGCTGGGGCTGGAAGCGTATACGGAAGACCGCTGAGCACCCCTGGCGTGCGCCGCGTCACCCCCTGCCGCGACAGCCGTCACCGGCACCGGCGCAGGCTGCGTCCGGCCAGCGGCAGCGCCTGCAGCCGCTCCTGCCAGTCCTCGGCGGCCGATTCGGCACGCAGGAAAAACGTGGCTTCTTCGACGCGCTCCTGCACCACGCGGGCGCCGGTCACGCGCGCTTCGGCGCTCAGCATCTGCAGCGCCTTGTCGGCCGCATCGCGGCTGGAATAGCGCCCAAGCGACAGGCCGGGTTCAAACCCCGGGCCCGCCCGGTCCACGTCAAGTCCCCGGGATTGCAACTCGGCGCGCTGGGCCAGCGCAGCCAGCTCGTCCTCCATCTCGCCCAGGTAGATCATCCAGCGCGGCGCCTGGCTGCTGGCCTGCTGCAACTCCCAGCTGCCGCTGGGCAGTGCCGCAGCGGCCTTGCGCAAGCGCTGCGCCTGCGCCGCGTTGAAGGGGCCCGCCTGCCAGCAAGATGCCTGTGCCGCAGCTTCCGGCATGATCGCGCCAGGCAGCGGGCGCCCGGCTGGCGCGGCGTCCGGCGGGCCGGTCTCCACCCTCGGCACGGCGAAGCCGGCCGCTGCATCATCAGCGTCCTGCTCCGCTGCTGCTGTCGGCTCGTTGGGCAACAGCTCGTGCCAGCCGGCCTGCGCCGCGTCGGGATCGGGCAGCGGCAGCACCGGCACCGGCGCCTCCGCAGCTTCGGCAGGGGCTGCTGCTTCCGGCGCCGCGTCATCCGCGCCTGCCGCGTCGGCCTGTGGCCCAGCGACTTGCGCCGTGGCGTGCGGCGCCGCTTCTTCCGGCGCGCTGGCCACGGCCCCCGGATCGTCCTCGGTCTCGGGCTGTGCGTGGACTTCGGCCAGCGGCCGGACCGCCAGCGCTTCGGGGCGCACCTGACGCGCCACGGGCCCGGACGCTGCCACGTCAGCCGGTGCCAGTCCCAGCCCGCGCAGCGCGCCCTGTGACCAGGCCCACAGCAGCGCGTTGGCCAGCAGCAGCAGGACCACCAAGACACGCAGCGTCATGGCGAAACCGCCACGTCTTCGGGCCGCACGCTGACCTCCAGGCTGTGCACCCGTTGCAAGCCCGCGCCGGTCTGCACGCACAGCGCGCCGCCCGCGTCGACGCCGGCAGCGACGCCGCGCGTGCCGTCGGACAGCTGCACCTGGCGGCCTGCCAGCACGTCACGCTTTTCAAAGCCGGCGACAAAGGGGGCGAACCCGTCGCGCTCGAACTGCCGCACCGCACGCAGGACGGGCAACGCCACGCGCTGCAGCAGCGCCGGCGCCTCGGCCTGGCATCCCAGGTCCTGCAGCGAAGCCGGCTGTGGCGACAGGCCGGGGTCCACCGGCGGCGGCCGCACGTTGATCCCCACGCCAATCACGACCCAGCGCGGCGCGGCGACGCCGGGCGCCGCCGCCGTCTCGATCAGGATCCCGCCCAGCTTGCGGCCGCGCCACCACAAGTCGTTGGGCCACTTGAGCCGGATCGCCGGGTCCAGGCTTTCGGCCACCGCCACGCCCACAGCCAGCGACAAGCCGGACCAGTCGCGCGGCGCCAGCGGCAGCGCCAGCGAAAACGCCAGTGCGGCGCCGGCTCCGCCCTGCCGCCACTGCCGGCCCATGCGGCCACGTCCGGCGGTCTGCACCTCGGCAACGAGCAGCGTGGGCGTGGCGCTGCCGCCACGCACGCGGCGCATGAGCGCGCTGTTGGTCGAGTCGACCTGCGGCAGCACCTGCACGTCCAGCGCCGGCTCCACCGCCTGCAGCGCTCTGGCCAACAGCGGGACGAACCAGTCCGGCATCATCTCAGCCATGCGCCGCTCCATCCCCTTGCGCGCCGGGCGAGTCGTTGTTTTCGTCGTCGTCCGCATCCAGTGCAAGCAGGGTGCCACGGCAGCCGGCGCTGCCGCAATGGCAGGCAAATTCTGCCAGCAGCTCGTCGGTCAGCGGCTCGTCAATGATGAGTCCGTAGTCGTAGCTGAGCTCCTCGCCGGCACGAATGCGCCGCAAGGTCCGGATGAAGATGCGCCCATCCAGTTCGTCGGCCACGGTATTGGGATCGCAGCTGTGGTTGATCCAGCGGGACGAGTTGCCGCCGCGCGAGGCATCGATCACGTGCTCGTCGTCGACGTGGAAATAAAACGTATGATTCGGCTGCGCAGCATCATGCGGATGCTGCTGCTGCGCTTGCTGCCAGCTGATGACTTGCCCCGTGTACTCGAGCAGCCGCGTATCGGCGGGAATGTCAACCAGCGCGAAGACGCCGCGGCCGTGGACTGGAGAGCGGCGAACCTGGAAACGACGGCGCCTGGCGCGAACAAAACGCGGGTTTCGGGACACGGTTGCGTAATTTGCTATCTTAAATTAAGAACACCGTCCGCCTGGACGGACCTTTGCTGATTCTACGGAGGCGGGAGCGCCGGCAGCATCCAGGCCGGGCTGCAGCACAATCGGCCGCTCAGGAACGTTGTACCGGATTTTGGTACCAAACGGGATTTCAGGCCGGGAAAACGTCAAGAGCCGGACGGCCGGGACGATGCGCAGCACCACGTCGTGCATGCCGGACACCCCGAGCCGCGCGACGCGGATGCCGATGCAACCACGCCCCGACCGTTGAAATCTGAACGCCAGCCCGTCACGCCGGGATGGATCCACCCCTCACAATCGCGCTTATGAAAACTTTGGTCATCGCCGAGAAACCATCGGTTGCACGAGACATCGTGAACGCACTTGCGCCTGACAGCGGCAAGTTCCAGCAGCATGCCGAGTACTGGGAAAACGAGCGCTACATCGTCACCAGCGCCATTGGCCACCTGGTCGAGATCCAGGCGCCGGACGAATACGAGGTCAAGCGCGGCAAGTGGAGCTTTGCCAACCTGCCGGTGGTGCCGCCCCACTTTGACCTCAAGCCGGTGGCCAAGACCAGGACGCGCCTCAACGCCGTGGTCAGGCTGGCGCGCCGCAAGGACGTGGGCCAGCTCATCAATGCCTGCGACGCCGGCCGTGAGGGCGAGCTGATCTTCCGCCTCATCGAGCAGTACGCCGGCGGCGGCAAGAGCCTGGGCAAGCCGATCAAGCGGCTGTGGTTGCAAAGCATGACGCCGCAGGCCATCCGCAGCGGCTTTGAGCAGCTGCGCAGCGAGCAGCAGATGCAGGGCCTGGCCGATGCGGCCCGCTCGCGCTCGGAAGCGGACTGGCTGGTCGGGATCAACGGCACGCGCGCCATGACCGCGTTCAACTCGCAGGCCGGCGGCTTTTTCCTGACCACCGTGGGACGCGTGCAGACGCCCACGCTGGCGGTGGTGGTGACGCGGGAAAACGAGATCCGCAAGCACGTCGCGCGCGACTACTGGGAAGTCGAGACCACGTTTGCCGCAGAGGCGGGCAGCTATAGTGGCAAATGGTTTGATCCGGAATGGAAGAAAGACCCGCAGGACGCGGACAAGCGCGCCAACCGGCTGTGGGATGAGGCGCAGGCCAGGGCCATCGCGCAGGCCGTGCAGGGGCGGCATTGCAGCGTCGAGGAAACCAGCAAGCCGCGCACCGAAGCGGCCAAGCCGCTGTTTGACCTGACCAGCCTGCAACGCGAGGCCAACGGCCGCTTTGGCTACTCGGCCAAGACCACGCTGGCGCTGGCGCAGAGCCTGTATGAAAGGCACAAGGCGCTGACCTACCCGCGTACCGACTCGCAGCGCCTGCCCGACGACTACCTGCCCGTGGCGCGCAAGACGCTGGGCATGATTGCCGGCAGCGGCCAGCGCCACCTGGCGCCACACGCACAAAAGGCGCTGGACGACGGCTACGTCAGGCCCAACAAGCGCATCTTTGACAGCAGCAAGGTGTCGGACCACTTTGCCATCATCCCGACGACGGAGGCACCGGGCCGCCTCTCGGAGGCCGAGCAGAAAATCTATGATCTGGTGGTGCGCCGCTTTCTGGCCGTGTTCTACCCCAGCGCGGAGTACCGCATCACGCAGCGCGTGACCACGGCCAAGGTGCAGGGCGAGCGGTATGCCTTCCGCAGCGACGGCAAGGTGCTGGTCAAGGCCGGGTGGCTGGCGGTTTACGGCCGGGAAGTCGACGGCGAAGCGCCGGGCAAGAAGGACAAGACGCTGGTGGCTGTGCGGCCTGACGAGCAGGTCCTTGCCGAGACGGTCGAGGTCCATGCGCTGCAGACGCGGCCGCCGGCCCGCTACAACGAAGCCACGCTGCTGGGCGCCATGGAAGGCGCGGGCAGGCTGGTTGATGATGACGAGCTGCGCCACGCCATGCAGGACAAGGGCCTGGGCACGCCAGCCACGCGCGCAACCATCATCGAGGGCCTGATCCGGGAAAAATACCTGCTGCGTGAAGGCCGCGAGCTGGTCCCCACGGCCAAGGCGTTCCAGCTCATGACGCTGCTGCACGGGCTGGAGGTGGACGAGCTGAGCCAGCCCGAGCTCACCGGCGAGTGGGAGTACAAGCTGGCGCAGATAGAGAAGGGCGAGCTTGCGCGTTCGGTGTTCATGCGCGAGATCGCCGAGATGACCGAGCGCATCGTGAACAAGGCCAAGGAATACGACCGCGACACGGTGCCCGGCGACTACGCCACGCTGCAGGCACCCTGCCCCAACTGCGGCGGCGTGGTGCGCGAGAACTACCGCCGCTACGCCTGCACCGGCAAGACACAGGATGACAGCGGCTGCGGCTTCTCGTTCACCAAGACGCCCGGCGGGCGCACCTTCACGAGCGAGGAAGCCGAGGCGTTCCTGCACGATCGGCACATCGGACCGCTGGAGGGGTTTCGCAGCAAGCGGGGCTGGCCGTTCGTGGCCGAATTGGCGCTGGTGCAAGATCAGGAGACCGGCAACTGGAAGCTTGAATTTGACTTTGGCGAGGATGCACGCGCCGAGCAGACCGGCGAGATCGTCGACCTGTCCGGCCACGAAGCGCTGGGCCCCTGCCCCAAGTGCGGCGCGCCGGTCAAGGCGTTCGGCAAGAGCTATGTCTGTGAAAAAAGCGTGCCCACCGAGGCACAACCCACGCCCAGTTGCGACTTCAAGAGCGGCCAGGTCATCCTGCAGCAGGAAGTCGACGCCGAACAGATGAAGAAGCTGCTGTCCACCGGCAAGACCGACCTGCTCGAGCGCTTCATCAGCAACCGCACGCGGCGGCCGTTCAAGGCGCGGCTGGCCTGGCAACCCGACGCCGGCAAGGTCGGCTTCGAGTTTGAGCCGCGCGAGGGCAAGAGCAAGTACCCGCCGCGCAAACCGGCCGGGAAGACCGTGGCCCGGGAAAGCAGCACCGCGCGCACGGCGCGCAAGTCCGCAGCCGCTGCCGGAACCGCCCGCAAGAGCGCCGCCAAGAAAGCAACGGCCAGGAAGGCGGCCGCCAAGAAGACAGCGGCGCCCAGGAAACCGCGCGCCGGCAACCTCAGGCCCAGCCCGGAACTGGCTGCGGTCATCGGCAACGGCCCGTTTGGCCGCGGCCAGGTCATGAAGGAGCTGTGGGCGTACATCAAGGCCAACGACCTGCAGGACCCACAGGACAAGCGCACCATAGTCGCCGACGACAAGCTCAAGCCCGTCTTTGGCGGCGAGACGCGCGTGGGCATGTTCAAGCTCGCCGGAATCGTGGGCCAGCACCTGTCCTGACCGCGCGGCGTTGAGCGTTGAGCGTTGAGCGTTGAGCGTTGAGCGTTGAGCGTTGAGCGTTGAGCGTTGAGCGTTGAGCGTTGAGCGTTGTGGACTTACCCCCATTGTGCGGACAGGTATGGGCTTGATATTCAAGCCCTGGCGGCAGAGTTATCCACCGGCGGCGTGGCGCCCGCCAC
>JALOAS010000033.1 GCA_023228705.1 Ottowia sp.
GGCGGAGATCGCCGGCACGCGCTACAACCTGATTCGCGTCGTGCGCCTGATGACCTTTGTCCTCATGGCCATCGTCGTGGCGTCGTTCCTGTTCCAGAACCTGTACGCTGCGGCGGTCAGCTTCGGTCTGCTCTCGCTGATCCTCGGCTTTGCACTGCAGGCGCCCATTGCCTCGTTCATAGGCTGGCTCTACCTGGTCTTTCGGCGCCCCTACCAGGTGGGCGACCGGATCCAGCTGGCCGCGTTGCGCGGCGACGTGGTTGCGATTGGCTACCTGGACACGACGCTTGCCGAATGCAGCGGCTCGTACCTGGGCAACGACCGGCTGAGCGGACGCATGATCCACTTCCCCAACAGCGTGGTCCTGAAATCGGACGTCATCAATTACTCCGGGCCGTTCCGGCCGTTCATCTGGAACGAGACGGCGCTGCAGATTGCGTACACCAGCGACCTGGACTTTGTCGAAGCCTGCCTGGTCGACGCGGCAAACCGCGACTTTTCCAGCCATTACCGTCAGGCCGTGAGCGAACAGACCCAAGCCACCGTTTATTTCCGGGTCAACACCTACGCGTGGCTGGAAGCCGTGGTGTCGTATCCGGTGCGTCCCAACGACACGACCGGACGCAGGAACCGGATCCTGCGCAACGCGCTGCCCGCGCTGAACCAGGCGCCCCGGCGCGCGCAGTTTCCCGCCGGCGCCAAGCGCTGAGCGCGCCCGGCCCACCGCGCGTTTCGGGACACGAGTTGCAGACCCGCCCAGCCACCACGCCGCCACCCGCACGCGCGCCGCACCAGCGCCTGCGGGCCGCATTGCGCGCTTGGTGGCTGGCCCGGCACGGCGAGAGCGACGCGATCACGCTCACGCAGCGGATCATCTACATCCTGCCCACGCGCGCGGGCTGGATGTTCGGGGTCACCCTGTGCCTGTTGCTGGTGGGCGCCATCAACTACCAGCTGAACCTGGGTTACGCCCTCACGTTCCTGCTGGCCGGCGCCGGGGCATCGGCGCTGATCGTCGGGCACGGCGTCTTGCGTGGCCTGCGGTTGTCGCTGTCGCAGCCGCAACCCGTGTTTGCCGGCGACGCGCTGACGCTGAACATCCGCCTGCTCAACGCCCGCAGCAAGCCGCGCCCGGCCATAGGCGTGGCGCTGCATGCAACGCGGCAGTGGACCTGGGCCGACGTGCCCGCCCGCGGCACTGCGGCCGCACCCATTGCATTTACCGCAAAACAGCGCGGCCTGCACCCCATCCCCCGCCTCATTGCCGAAACGCGCTACCCGCTGGGGATCTTCCGGGTCTGGACGCTGTGGCAGCCGCAGTCGCAGGTCCTGGTCTATCCAAGGCCCGAGCGACAGGCCCCGCCGCTGCCGGACGGCATGCCGCACCCGGGCAGCGGCTTGAGCAGCAACATCCGCGCTGCCGGCGAGTTCGATGGCATACGCGCGTACCGGCGCGGCGACCCGAGCAAGCTCATCGTCTGGAAGAAGTGGGCGCAATCAGGGCAGCTGGTCAGCCGGGACACCACGCAGATACACGGCCGCCAGCTGTGGCTGGACTGGACGCAAACCGGCCTGGCGGAACCGGAGGCACGGCTGTCGCGCCTGACCGCGTGGGTCCTGGCCGCAGACGCGGCCCAGCTGGAATACGGCCTGCGGCTGCCGGCCCTGCAAATCGCGCCGGGGCGCGGCACATCGCATCGCCAGCGCTGCCTGCACGCGCTGGCCACGTCATGAACCCGGGCCGCATGCAGCGCCGGCCAGCCAGCTCGCTGCCGGGCCGGCTCGCATCCTGGCTGCGGCCTGGCGGACGCTGGCCGCGCGAAGTGCGCGACACCCTGTTCAGCCTGCTGCTGATCGCCTGGATCATCCTGCCGCAGCTTGCGCATTTGCCCCTGTGGTGCTCGGCGCTGATCGTTCTGGTCCTGGTCTGGCGCGGCACGCTGGCGCTGCGCAGCCGGCCGCTGCCGCGCCGGCGCTGGCTGGTGCTGCTGCTGGCCATTGCCGTTGCCGGGACGCTGGGCACGTACCGCACGCTTGCCGGGCCTGAAGCCGGCGTGACCCTGCTGGTCACGCTGCTGGCGCTGAAGACGCTGGAACTGCGCGCCCGGCGCGACGCGCTGGTGATTTTTTTCCTGGGCTTCTTTACGCTGCTCACCAGCTTCCTGCAGTCGCAGTCGCTGCTGGCCGCGGCCTGGATGTTCGTGGCCCTGCTGGGACTGCTGACGGCGCTGGTGAACGCGCAGCGGCCCGTGGGCACGCCGCTGTTGCGCGAGTCGGCGGCCACCGCGATCCGGCTCACCGCTGCCGGGCTGCCGCTGATGATTGCCCTGTTCCTGTTCTTTCCGCGCCTGCCGCCGCTGTGGAGCATGCCCACGGACGACAGCGTCGGCCGAAGCGGGCTGTCCGGCCAGATGCAGGTGGGCCAGGTTGCCCGGCTTGCGCTGGACGACAGCGTTGCGTTGCGCGTCCGCTTTGCGGCAGACCCACCCGCACAGCGCAACCTGTACTTTCGCGGACCCGTGCTGGAAGCGTTTGACGGGCACAGCTGGCAGGCGCGGACAGCAAGGGCGGCGGCCCGCGCACCGGTCACCGACCTGCAGGTCCATGGCGCGCCCACCGACTACACCGTCACGCTGCAGCCCAGCGACCAGCCCTGGTTGCTGACGCTGGACGCCACCCCCGACGCGCCCGCGCTGCCGCCGCACTGGCAGGCGCGCCAGACGCATGCGCTGCAATGGCTGGCCAACCGGCCGGTGACGCAGTTGCTGCGGTATGAGGTGCGCAGCTACGTGGACTTCGAGTACGGTAAACAGGTCCGGCCCGGCGCCGATGGCTGGGCTGCAGCGCGCAACCTGGCGCTGCCATCCGGGTTCAATCCGCGCACGCTGGCGCTGGCACGGCAGTTGCGCGAACAGGCGGGCGCGTCCGACCGGGCCGTGGTCCAGGCGGCACTGCAGCGGCTGCGCAGCGGTGGCTACCAGTACACGCTGGCGCCCGGACTGACCGGCCGGGATGCGGCCGATGAATTCTGGTTTGACACGCGGCGGGGCTTTTGCGAGCACATCGCGTCTGCGTTTGCCATCCTGATGCGCGGTGCCGGGATACCTGCGCGCATCGTCACCGGCTTCCAGGGCGGCGAGCGCAACCCCTTTGACGACCACTGGGTCATCCGCAACTCCGATGCACACGCCTGGAACGAGGTCTGGCTGCCCGGGCAGGGCTGGACGCGCGTGGACCCCACCGGCGCCGTCACGCCGGGTCGCATTGACGAGGTCGAGCGCCTGAGGGCACCGGCTGGATTCACGGCAACGGCGCTGCGCGCGCTCAGCCCCGATCTGCTGCTGCGGCTGCGATTGACCTGGGACGCGGTCAACAACCGCTGGAACCAGTGGGTGCTGGCCTATTCGGATCACCAACAGTTCAACCTGCTGAAAAAGCTGGGGTTTGATGCGCCCAACTGGCAGGACCTGCTGAAGGTGCTGGCCGGGCTGGTGGCCGGGGCCGCGCTGCTCGTGGCGCTTGCATCCAGCCTGCGCCGGCGCCGGCGCGATCCCTGGCTGCAGCTGCTGCAGGCCGCACGCGGGCGGCTGCAGCGGGCCGGCGTGGTGGCGGGCCGCCAGGCCGCTCCGGGCGAGCTGGCGGCGCGCGTCGCGGCAAGCCGGCTCCCGGCTGCCGACCGGGCGGCGTGGCAGCGCTGGCTCCGCGCGCTGGAACGCTGGCGCTACGCGCCGGCGGACGCGCCCGGCCGGCACTCGCTCGCTACACTCAGGCGTGCACTGAAAAAAATCAGCCCCTGAACCTGCCGGCCAGCTACATCATGCTCCTGTGTGTCAAACATCTTCGGCTTTTGCTTCGCGCCCCGGCGCGGGCGCTGGCCGCGTTGGTCCTGGGCGCCGGTCTTGTGGCGTCGGTACAGGGTCAAGCACGGCCTGCCGAAGGCGCACCCGGCTACCTCCACCGTGCCGATGCCATGCAAATGGCAAGCGAGATTGCCGCCCGGCACCAGCTTGATGTCGACTGGGTCCGGGCCGTGGTTGCCCGGGCCGAGCCGCTGCCCGCAGCCGCGCGCCTGATGCGGCCGCCGGCACGCGGCTCGTTCAGGAACTGGCGCGCGTACCGCGGCCGATTTGTCGACAGCACCCGCATTCATGCCGGCGTGGAGTTCTGGTACCGCAACGAGGCCACGCTGGCACGCGCCGAAGCGCAATTTGGCGTGCCTGCCGAAATCATCGTCGCGATCATCGGCGTGGAGACCGTCTACGGGCGCAACACCGGCGGCTTTGGCGTGCGCGACGCGCTGGTCACACTGGCGCTGGATTTCCCGGCCGAACACCCGCGTGCCGCGCAACGGCAGGCCTTTTTCCGCGACGAACTGGGGCATTTCCTGCAGTTGTGCCGGCAAACGGGCATGGATCCGGCCGATCCGCTGGGAAGCTATGCAGGCGCCATGGGGATCCCGCAGTTCATGCCTTCCAGCTGGCGCAACTGGGCCGTGGACTTTGACGGCGACGGGCGGATCGACCTGTGGCACAGCGAGGCCGACGCCATAGGCTCGGTGGCCAGCTACTTCCGCGGCCATGGCTGGCAGCCGGGCATGCCAACGCACTACGCGGCGTATCCCACGCCCGACGCGGAGCTGGACACGCTGCTTGCGCCGGACATCAAGCCCGCGTTCAGCCCCGCCCAAATGCGCAGCCTGGGCGTGTTCCTGCGCGCCGACGCGCTGGCGCACGAGGGCCAGCTGGCACTGATCCGGCTGGAAAACGGCAATCCGGCAGTGGCCGGCAACACGCCCAGCTACGCGGCCGGAACCGACAATTTCTACGTGGTCACCCGCTACAACCACAGCAGCTACTACGCCATGGCCGTGATTGAACTGGGCCAGGCCATCGCCGCCGTGCGACGACACGAAGCGGTGTTGAGCGTGGCGCATGACGGATGACGGATGACCTCGCTGGCGCCTTGATGAGGTTGAGCGTATTGCGTTGAGCGTTTGGCGTGACGGATGACGGATGATCTCGCTGGCGCCATGGGGAGGTTGAGCGTTTGGCGTTGAACGTTGAGCGTGGCGCGTAGCGCTTGACCGATAACCTAGCTGGACGCTGTGGGGAGGTTGAGCGTTGAGCGTTGAGCGTGGTGGGCACGCTGGACGCTGAACGCTTGACGCCAAACCTTCATCAGCCCCCGCAGGCGGCTTTCATACAAGGCCCGCAAGGGCCGAGGTCATCTGTCATCCGGACAGGTTGAGCGTTGAGCGCTGGACGGCCGCCTCGCTGGACGCTGGACGCTGCCCGCGAGGTCAGAAAATGCCCGACGACAGCCCCGCCGCCAGTCCGGCGCCCAGTTCCGCGCAGCGTGCCAGATCGTCTGCGGCAATGGTCTTGGGCGCCAGGATGCGCTCGGGCGTCTGCGCGTGCGTGCAGACGATCAGTCCCGGCGCCACCGCCTTCAGGCGCCAGCCGGTGGCGATCCGGTCCAGCTGGCGCAGCGCGTTGCTGCCGTCGCTGCCCGCGCAAATCATGGCCGCGTACGGCCGCCCGTTGACCTGCCCCAGTACCGGGTAGTAGCAGCGATCAAAGAAGTCCTTCATCATGCCGGCCAGCGCCGCCAGGTTTTCGGGCGCGACAAACAGGTAGCCATCGGCAGCCAGCACGTCTTCCGGTCCGGTGTCCGGCGCGCGCTGCAAGCGCAGGCGGATTCCCTCCTCCTGCCGCGCGGCGGCGGCGGCGGCTTCGGCCATCTGCCGGCTCCCGCCGGTCTTGCTGTGATAGACGACCAGCAGGGTTTTCACGGGCGGTCTCCCCGGGTCTGCGCCGCGCGCACGGCGTCCAGCCGCCAGTAGCGGCGCGACAGCTCGCGCTCGCAGCGCAGCTGCGCCGGTGCGCTGCTGCGCCAGTGCATGGCGCCACAATCGGGCGAGTCGTAGGTCACGGCGTCGTGCCGGGCATAGCGCGCCAGGACCGCTGACGTGGGATGACCGTAGCGGTTGCGGTAGCCGGACTGTATCAGCGCCAGCCGCGGCTGCACGGCGTGCAGCAGCTCGTCGGTTGACGAGGTGTTGCTGCCATGATGCGGCACGACGATCACATCGCTGCGCAGCGGCACGTCGCGCCCGACCAGCGCCCGCTCCTGCGCTGCCTCCAGGTCGCCGGAGAGCAGGGCCGCAACGCTTGCGTTGCTGACGCGCAGGACGCAACTGATGGCATTGCTGCTGCCTGCCGCAGGCACGTCGCCGTCATCGGGATACAACACCTCAAACGCCACCCCGTCCCAGTTCCAGCGCATCCCGGTGCGGCATGGCGCGCCGACGGAGACGCCTGGCAGCGCATCGTCGGCGTGCAGCGAGGCCACCACCGGCGTTTGGGGAAACGCCGCGTGGACGGCAGCGGCGCCGCCGGTGTGGTCGCTGTCGCGGTGGCTGAGCACGAGCATGTCCAGATTCTCGCCCAGCGCCTGCAACAGTGGCAACACGATGCGCTCGCCGGCGTCGCTGCGGTGGGAAAACCGGGGACCGGCATCGTAGAGCAGCGTGTGCCCTGCCGTTTGCACCAGGATCGCGCTGCCCTGCCCCACGTCCAGCGCCAGCACGTGGAACTGACCCGGGGGCGGCCGGGCCGGCTGCCAGAGCAGAAGCGGCAGGAACAGCGGCACGCCGCCCAGCCGGACCGACCACGGCAGGCGCATGACCACGAGCAGCGCACCGGCCGCGGCGGCCAGTCCCAGCAGCAGCGGCGCGGCGGCAGCCGTCAGCTGCGCCCAGGGCTGAGCGGCCAGCGCGTGCAGGAGGGGCAGCAGCGGCCACAGCGACCAGGCCGCCACCTGCCACGAAAAAGGCCACAGCAAGCCGGCCAGTGCCGTGGGCGTGACGATCAGGGTCACCCAGGGGATGGCGACCAGGTTGGCCAGCAGGCCGACCACCGAAGCCTGGCCGAAAAGGATGAGCGTCAGCGGCGCCAGTGCAACGGTGATCCGCGTCTGCGTGACGAGCAGCCCGCGCAGGCGCCCGGTCCAGCCCGCCGCCTCGCCCACGGCGCGTGATCCGGTGACAAACAGGATGCCCACGGCAACAAAGCTGAGCCAGAAGCCGGCCTGCAGGAAGGCCCAGGGATCGACTGCCAGCACGGCCATGCACGTCCACAGCCAGGTCAGCCACCACGGCCAGCGCAGCCCGGCCAGGCGCAGCACGATGACGCTGGCCAGCATGATGACGGTGCGCTGCGCCGGCACGCCCCAGCCGCTGAAAACGGCGTACGCGGTGCCAAACAGCAGCGCGCCCAGCAGCGCGGCATGCGGTGCCGGCAGCCAGTGGCACAAGTCCACGCGAATCAGCCGCCGCCACCGGACCGAGCGCCGCCACAGAAACCCGACCAGCATCGAAGCCAGCCAGGCCATCATGCCGATGTGCAATCCGGAAATGCTGACCAGGTGCGCGACGCCGGTCACCCGGAAAACGTCCCAGTCGCCCCGTGCAATGGCGTTCTGGTCGCCGGTGGCCAGCGCAGCCACCACGCCGAACCGCTGCGCTGCGGTCTTGCTGCCGTCTGCAGCGGCCAGCGCAAGGATGCGGTCACGCACCGACTGGCGCAGGCGCTCCACCGGATGCGCCACGGCTTGCGCCAGGCGCTCGGGCGGCCGCGTCTTCTTGTTGATCCGGACGTAGCCCGTGGCGGCTATGCGGTGCGCATGGAGCCACAGCTCGTAGTCGAACCCGTGCGGGTTGATGTTGCCGTGCGGCGCTTTCAGGCGTGCGGTCAACTGCCAGCGATCCCCTGCGTACAGGGGCTGCTGCAATCCGGGCTCGGGGTGGGACGACGGCGCAGCCGCTGCATCGCCCCAGTTGCGCGGACGGGTGTACCAGCTCAGCTGCAGCCTGCGCGGCACCGCAACGGCACGACCTTCAAGCTCTGCGTTCTCCACGTCAAAGAGAAAGCGCCAGCCGCCCTCGCCTTGCTGCGGCATGGCGGCAATGACGCCGGTCAGGCGCAGGTCCACGCCTTCCAGCGCCGGCGCCAGTGCCTGCTGCTGCATGCTCGCGGCGCGCCAGCCTGCGGCACCCCAGGCTGCAAGCAGGGCGGCCAGCAGCCAGGCCAGCACGGCGACAGCCGCGACCCGCCTCTGCCCTGAATCGTCCCGCCCGGCCCGGCGGCCGGTGCGCGCCGCAGCCACAAGCAGCAGCGCCAGCAGCAGCGCCGCGCCATAGACCCAGTCATCGCGCAGCTCGCGCTGTTGCAACTGCACCGCCGTGCCGGCGATCCAGCCCAGCGGCACCACGGTGAGTATCCAGGCGGTATTCCCACCTTCGTTCATGGCGCGCCACCTCCTGCGCTGATGGCCCGCATCGCCGCCGTCACCAGTATCATGGTGGATCGCAGCATGTCCATGGCAGCAAACGCCTGCATAAACGCGGATCCCTCCCGTCTTCCTCCGGCTCAATGGCGCACGCTGCGGATCGCTCCGACGCGTTTGACCGGGCCAGGCAGGATCCATGCGCCTGGCCGTTGCGCAAGCCCGGGCCCGCGGCGCGGCGCCTGTTGCACACCAGAGGCATTATGGACAAACACCCGCATCCCCATCCATCGACCTCCCCACGCTGAGAACCAGACATGAGCATACGCAACCTCGAATCCCTCCTGGCCCCGACCTCGCTGGCGGTCATTGGCGCGTCGGAGAGGCCGGGCTCGCTGGGCGGCACGGTGTGGCGCAACGTGCGCAGCGGGGGTTTTGCCGGCACGATCCATGCGGTCAACCCCAAATACCAGAGCCTGTCCGGCCAGCCCTGCCACCCCAACGTCAGCGCGCTGCCGGAGCCGGTCGAGCTGGCCATCATCTGCACGCCGGCGCGGACCGTGGCTTCGCTGGTGCGGCAGCTGGCGCGCCGCGGCACCCAGGCGGCGGTGATCCTGAGCCCGGGTCTTGACGCCAGGCAGAAGCAGGCCGCACTGGATGCGGCGCGTCCCACGCTGATGCGCCTGCTCGGCCCCAACAGCGCCGGCCTGCTGGCGCCGCATGTCGGGCTCAACGCGAGCTTTGCGCCGCGCGGCGCGCTGGCCGGCAAGCTGGCCTTCGTGTCGCAGTCCGGGGCGCTGATCACCGCCATGCTGGACTGGGCCGAGGCACGCCAGATCGGGTTCTCGCAGTTTGTCTCGCTGGGCGAGTCCATGGACGTGGACTTTGGCGACATGCTGGATTACCTGGCCAGCGACGGACGCACCCGTGCCATCCTGCTGTACATCGAGTCGATCACGGAGCCGCGCAAATTCATGTCGGCGGCACGCGCGGCCGCACGCAACAAGCCGGTCATCGTGGTCAAGGCCGGGCGCAGCGAAGCGGGACAGCGCGCGGCGGTGACGCACAGCAACGCACTGCGCAGCGCGACGGCCGTTTTTGACGCGGCCATTGCGCGCGCCGGCATGTTGCGCGTCGACACGCTGGAGCAGTTGTTTGGCGCCGCAGAGATCCTGACCCGATTCCGCGCGCCCATAGGCGCGCAGGTGACGGTCCTCACCAACAGCGGCGGCCTGGGCGTGATGGCTGCCGACGCAGCGGCCAGCCAGGACGTGCCGCTGGCCGTGCTGCCCGACGAGCTGGCGCGCGAGCTGTCCGCCGTCCTGCCCGCCAACGGGCCGCCAGCCAACCCCGTGGACATTGGCGGCGACGCGTCAGCCGGACTTCATGCGGACGCGGTCCGCGCGCTGGTGAGCCACCGCGAAGCCGTCGGCACGCTGCTGTTCATTCACGCGCCCACTGCCATCGTGCCGGCTGTGGAGATTGCAGACGCCATGCTGCCGGAGCTGAAACCCAAGGGGCGGCTTCCCATGCCGGTGGTCAGCGCCTGGGTGGGCGGATCGGCCGTGGCCGAAGCCCGCGCCCGCTTCACCGAAGCCGGCCTGGCCTGCTACGCGCTGCCCGAGCAGGCGGTGGCTGCCATCGCCATGCTCCAGGCGTACGCGCGCAACCAGGAAGAACTCACGCAGGCGCCGGCGCTCGCCAGCGCGGACGCGCCGCGCGCGCCCGACAGCGAGACGGCGCGCCAGATCGTCAGGCAGGTGCTGGCCGAGCAGCGCGAGCTGCTGACCGAACCGGAGGCCAAGCGCATCTGTGCCGCGTACGGCATCGCTGTTGCTGCCACGCGAACGGTTGCGGCCGATCCGGAGCAGGCGGTGCGCGAGGCCGGGCGCATCGGCTATCCGGTGGTGGTCAAGATCCTCTCGCCGGACATCAGCCACAAGTCCGACGTGGGCGGCGTGGCGCTGAACCTGGGCGATGCAGCCGACGTCCGCAGCGCGGCCGCAGCCATGCTGGCGCGCGCGGCCAAGAACGCACCGGGCGCGCGCATCAGCGGCCTGACGGTGCAGGCCATGGTGCGCAAGCCGCAGGCGCAGGAGCTCATCGTCGGCGCCAGCATCGACCCGCTGTTTGGCCCGGTCATCCTGTTCGGGCAGGGCGGCACCGCAACCGAAGTCCACCAGGACAGCGCCATGGCGCTGCCGCCGCTGAACGAGCCGCTGGCCCGTGCGCTGGTCGGGCGCACGCGAATTGCCCGGATCCTGGCCGGCTACCGCGACGTGCCGGCCGCTGACCTGGACGCCGTCACCGCCACGTTGCAGGCCGTCTCCCAGCTGCTGGCCGACATTCCGGAAATCGCCGAACTGGACATCAACCCCCTGCTGGTCGATCACGCCGGTGCCGTGGCGCTGGATGCCCGAATGCGCATCAGCGCCAGCTGTCCCGCCGGTGCAGGCCGCTTTGCCATTGCGCCCTACCCGGCGCACCTGGTCGAGACGCGGCAGTGGCACGGCGACGAGGTGACGCTGCGGCCGGTGCGACCGGAAGATGAGGCGCAGCACCTGGCGTTCCTGCAAAGCCTGGCTGCAGACGACATCCACATGCGCATCTTCCACAGCCGGCGCAGCCTGCCGCGCAGCGAGCTGGCACGCATGGTACAGATAGACTACACGCGTGAAATGGCGTTTGTTGCCACGCGCACGGATCCGGATGGACAGGAGGTCACCCTGGGCGTGGTCCGCGCCAGCGCCGACCCGGACAACATCGATGCGGAATTCGGCATCATCCTGCGCCCGGACCTGAAGGGCGGGGGGCTGGGCCGCATCCTCATGGAAAAACTGATTGCCTACCAGCGCAGCGCGGGCACGCGCCGGCTGACCGCGTATGTACTGAGCGAGAACACGCGCATGCGCAGGCTGGCGCGCTCGCTGGGCTTCACGGACGAGATGTTGCCCGATGACCCCAGCGTTCATTTCCTTGCCCTGCCGTTGAACTGAGCCAGCTTGCCGCAGCACGGCAGCTCCTGATTGGAAACGATGTTCAGCAACACCGGGCGCATGGCCGATGATCTCGCTGCCGCTTTGATGACTTTGCCGCTACGCGGCTGCAATGACTGCGGCTGCGCCGCCATGATGGGGAGGTTGAGCGTTTGAAGAGGTTGAGCGTTGAGCGTGGTGGGCAGACGCTGAACGCTTGACGCCAAACCTTCATCAGTCGCCGCAGGCGGCTTCCATCAAAGGCCCGCAAGGGTCGAGGTCATCTGTCATTCGGTGAGCTGACGATGCTTGCTAATCAGCCATTCAAGCCCGCGCGGCGGGCCCGGTGCTCCCGAAGAAACACGGATTCAATACCTTTGAAAATCAATTACTTATGATTTGTGTTTCTTGAGAGGCGGCAGCTTGCGCTCAGCTCAACCCCAGGCGCTGCGGCAGGAACAGCACCAGCACCGGCAGCGCGACCAGGATGGCAATCCGCACCACGTCCGCAATGATGAAGGGCATGATGCCCCGGATGATGGTGCCCAGCTTCAGGCCCGGCGTCGTGCCCTGCACCACGAACAGGTTCATGCCTATGGGCGGCGTGATGAGCCCGATCTCGGTCACGCAGACCAGCAGGATGCCGAACCAGACGGGGTCGTATCCCACGCCGGTGACCAGCACGTACATGGGCACCACGGTCAGCAGCACCATGGACAGGCTGTCCATGAAGCAGCCCAGCACGATATAGAACACGATGACCAGGCACAGCAGGCCCAGCGGCGACAGGCCCGAGGTCCGGATGGCGCCGGTCAGGACATCGGTCAGGCCGCTGAGCTCGATGAAGTAGTTGAAGATGGCCGCGCCGATCAGGATCAGGAAGATCATGCCGGTCATGCCGGCGGTCTCGACGACGCCGGCCCGGAGCACGGCCCGTGTCAGGCGCCCGTGCGCGGCGGTCACCACCAGGGCGCCGGCCGCGCCCACGGCCGCAGCCTCGCTGGGCGAGAAGATCTTGCCGTAGATGCCGCCAATCACCACCACCATGAGCACGACGGCATCCCAGGTCCGGTACAGCGCCGCCAGGCGGGACTTCCAGCCCAGCCTCTCGCCACCGGGCGCCAGCTCGGGCCGCCGCCGCACCTGGATGAAAATGGACGCCATGTACAGCAGCGTGGCCAGGATCCCGGGAATGAATGCGGCTGCAAACAAGGCGCCTATGGAATTGCCCGTGAGGATGGCGTAGAGGATGAGGATGATCGATGGCGGGATGAGCACCCCCAGCGTCCCGCCTGCAGCCACCGACGCGGCGGCCAGGCTGTCGGCGTAGCCGCGCGCACGCATCTCCGGCATGGCGACGCGTCCCATGGTCGCGGCCGTGGCCAGCGACGAGCCGGTGATCGCGCCAAATACCGCCGACGCACCCACGGTGGCCATGGCGATGCCGCCGCGGTGATGGCCCATGAACGCGTGCACGCCGTTGTACAGGTTGGCCGACAGCCCGCTGTAGGCGGCAAACACGCCCATGAAGATGAACAGCGGCAGCACGATCATGCCCTCGGACGAAACCGCTTCAAAGGGCAGGTTGGACAGGATGTACGCGGCCTGGTCCCAGCCGCCCAGCCAGATGGCACCGGCCGTGCCCACCAGCGCCATGGCCACGGCAACGGGGACGCGCAGTGCAATCAGAAGCAGCACCAGCGCAAAGCCGAGCGGGCCCGACCACGCAGCCATCACGGCGGCACCCCCTGCACCGCGCCGCCGGCCTTCAGCGCGCGCCAGACGCGCCACAGGCAGGCCAGCACGGTCAGGGCCAGGCCCATGAGAAAGACAACCCAGTACGCCAGCACCGGCAGGCCCAGGTTCTGCGTCGTGTCGCCATAGCCGTGGTGCAACCGTGCCGACTGCCAGCCAAACCAGGCCAGCAGCGCAAAGAGCAGCGCGCTGACCAGGTGAATCACGGCGTCGGCAGCGCGCTGCACCCGCAGCGGCAGGCGCTCGACCAGCAGGTCCACGCTGATGTGGTTGCCATGCACGAAGGCAAACGGAATCGACCAGCTGGCCGCGGCCACCAGCGCCAGCTGGGCGATGTCAAACACGTCAATGAACGCGCCGCCAACAACGCGGCGCCAGATGATGTCGGCGCAGATGAGCAGCGTCGGCACCAGCAGCGCGAGCACGCCCAGCCAGGCAAAAAGCCCGGTCAGGCGGACAAACCAGCCGCCGGGCGGCCGCGCGGCCGCGCCTTCGTCCCGCGCGGCCAACGCTAGGCCTGGTATTGCTGGACCAGCTCAAGCGCCCGTTGGTACAGGCCCTTGGGGTCTTCCATGCCCTGCTTGTGCAGCCCCGCCAGGTAGTCGGCAATCATGGGCTGCAGCTGCTCTCGCCACTGGTCGCGCTCGGCATCGTCGATGACGATGATCTCGTGGTTGCGCTTGACGGCGTCTTCCTTGCCCGCGGCTTCCCACTTGTCCCACCAGGGACCGACCTTGGGCAGCATGGCGTCTCCGGTGCTCTCGTCCACGAGCTTGCGCACGTCGTCGTCCAGACCGTCGTACGTCTTGGGGTTCATCAGGAAATAAAACGCAGCGGCATAGAGCCGGCAGTCGGTGTGGTACTTGAGGATCTCGTTGGCGTGCACGGTGGCCACCAGGTCCCAGGTGGTGGTCAACCCGTCGATGGTGCCCTTGGACAACGCCTGGTAGATCTCTGCTGGCGGCAGCGTCAGGGCGCTGGCGCCTTCGTATTCAAGCATGGCGCTGACCGCCGGCCCCGGCGTGCGCAGCCGCATGCCCTTGAGATCTGCCAGCGTGCGCATGGGGCGGTCCACGGTGTGCACGAAAGCACCCGGATGCGTCATCAGCAGCAGGACCTTGAAGTCGTCGTATTCGCTGCCCAGGCGCCCGTCCTGGTACAACTGCCACAGCGCGCGCGAGCCGCTATCGGCGCGGTCGACGACAAACGGCAGCTCGATCACCGACGAATGCGGAAAGCGGCCACGCGGAATGCCGCACAAGCCAAACGCAATATCGGCGATGCCGGCCCTGGCCTGGTCGGCCTGGCGGTCGGCGCGGCCAAACGCCGTCGTTGAATCGTAGATCTTGTAGTCAATGGCGCCGCCGCTCTTTTGCTTGAGCATCTCGGCCCATGGCCCGATGAAATCCACCTGGAAACCATGCGTGGCCGGCAAGTAATGGCTGATCTTCAAGGTGGTCTTGGCCTGTCCCCAGACCACGGCCGGCATGGCCAGCGCGCCTGCGGCAGCAGCCGCTGTTCCCAGCGCCCGACGGCGCGTGACGGATGTCTTCATGGCATGTCTCCTCATTGTCATTGTGTGGTACAGGCTGTCATCGCAGCCTGCCCGAGCCGGGCTGTGCGCGACGGCACGCCGCCTGTCATGCTACCGGCAAACCCGGCAGGCGCCAAGACATTTCCCTGCTGCCGGCAACGCCTTGCCCGCGTGGCGGGACGCCGCCGCGCGGCCTGAAGGCAATCAGGTACGATGGCTTGTGTCAACAAAAGGGCGCGGCGCGCGTCGTGCCCGCAACCGGAGAGTTCGTCACGCCATGACCATTGCCAATCGCCTCCAGGAACTGGGCATAGAACTGCCCCCCGTTTCCACCCCGGCCGCTGCCTACGTGCCCTTTGTCCAGAGCGGCAGCCTGGTTTTTCTCTCGGGCCACATCGCCCGAAAGAACGGCGAGCCCTGGGTCGGCCAGCTGGGCGCTGACATGTCCACCGACCAGGGCCAGCAGGCGGCGCGCGCCGTTGCCATCGACCTCATGGGCACGCTCAAGGCCGCCTGCAACGGCGACCTGGAGCGCGTGCAGCGCATCGTCAAGGTCATGAGCCTGGTCAATTCGGCGGCCACTTTCACCGAACAGCACCTGGTCACCAACGGCTGCTCGGAATTGCTGGGCAACGTGTTTGGCGATCGCGGCCAGCACGCGCGCAGCGCCTTTGGCGTGGCGCAGCTGCCCATGGGTGCCTGCGTTGAAATCGACCTGGTGGCAGAAATCAAGCGCTGACCGCAGCGCGGCTCCACCCTGCGCCGCCGCGCCGGGCATGCCGGGCCGGCGCGGCCCTCAGCGTGAGCCGGGGTCTTCCTCATCCTGCTCCGGCGCTGCCTGCGCCGCCTCGGGCAACACGGCCTGCGCGTCGGCGCCGGGCAGCGCCTGGACGTCGCGCAAGGCGCGATCCATCACGCGCGTGCGGGTCTGCGCCTTGTCCAGCGTGTTCAGCACCGTCTGCGTTTGCGCCTTCACGCGCGCCAGGACGGTGCCGAACTTGCCAAATTCTGTTTTTACCGCGCCCAGCACCTCCCACACTTCGCTGCTGCGCTTCTCCAGCGCCAGCGTGCGAAACCCCATGTGCAGGCTGTTCAGCATGGCCAGCAGCGTGGTCGGCCCGGCCAGCGTGACGCGGTACTCGCGCTGCAGCGTTGGCACCAGCCCGGGACGGCGCAGCACTTCAGCGTACAGGCCCTCGGAAGGCAGGAACAGGATGGCAAAGTCGGTGGTGTAAGGGGGCTCCACGTATTTTTCCGCGATGCTGCGCGCCTCGTGCCGCACCCGGGCTTCCAGCGCCCGGGCGGCCGCTTCCACGGCCACCGCATCGGCCCGCTGCTGCGCCTCCAGCAGCCGCTCGTAGTCTCCGGTGGGGAACTTGGCGTCTATGGGCAGCCACAGCGGCGTATCGTCGTCACCCCGTCCCGGCAGCCGGATGGCAAAATCCACCGCGTTGCGTGACCCAGGCCGGGTCGTGACCTGCGCTGCATAGTGGTCGGGTGCAAAAACCTGCTCCAGCAGCGCCCCCAGCTGCGCCTCGCCAAACATGCCGCGCGTCTTCACGTTGGCCAGCAGGTGCTTGAGGTCACCCACGCCCTGCGCCAGCACGTGCATTTCGCCCAGCCCCTTGTGCACCTGCTCCAGTCGCTCGGCCACGTGCTTGAAACTCTGGCCCAGGCGCTGCTCCAGCGTCGCGTGCAGCTTCTCGTCCACCGTCTGCCGCATCTCCTCCAGCTTGGCCGCGTTGCCCGCCTGCAACTGCGCCAGCTGCTGCTCCAGCGTCTGGCGCAGCTCGTGCAGGCGTTGTTCGTTGCTGTCGCGCAGCGTGAGCATCTGTCCGGCAAGCGATTCGGACAGGCTGCTGCGCAAATGCGCCAGCTGCTGTGCAAACGAATCCAGCTGCGCGTTTTGCGTACGTGTGGTCTCGCCGCCCTGCCGCAGCAGGGTGTCCTGGAAAACCGCCAGGGCCTGTGCCTGCTCCTGCCGGTTGACGCGGGCAGTGTGCGCGATCTCCTGGCGCAGGCTGCGCTCCAGCCGCGTTTCCTGCTCACCCAGCAGGCGGCCCAGAGCCGATTCAAGATCGCGCGCGCCAGGCCCTGCCCGGCCCCGCAGTTCGCGCAGCAACCACAGGACAAGGACCAGCAACGCCGCGTTGAGCGCAACAAGCAGCGCGGCCAGCGCGGGCGCCAGCGTGCCGCTCAAGCCCACATCCTTGCGCGGACAGCCGCACGCTTGGCCCCGGCACACCGCAAGCCGCCGTTCCCGCGGGCCATTGACCCGGGCATCACGCGCCAGCCCCGCTGCCTGCCAAGGGCCATGGCGCAACGGACGACCGGACAATACACGGGCAAGAATGGAGTCATCCGCGTATGGTAGCGAACCGCTGGCAATTGCTCCTGGAGCGGGTTCGGCGACCCGCTGTTGACGGCAAGCCGGCCGCTGCGTGCAGCGTGCCGGCCGTGCCGTTGCGTCCAGCGGACACCGCCCCGTTGCGGCGGCAGCCAAAACAGGCCGGGGTCGAGCCGCTATCATTCGTGCTTTGATCCTTGCCGCCAATCCCGCCGGAAGCAACCAACCGGCTTGTCGCGCAGCAGGAGTTGCGGGAGAAAAGCTTGATACTGATTACCGGCGGCGCCGGCTACATTGGATCGCACATGTGCGTGGCGCTGGCTGAAGCAGGCGAGCCCTTCGTGATCCTGGACAACTTCAGCAACAGTCGCCGTTCGGTTCTGGAGCGCATGGGGCAGATCATCGGGCAGCGCCCGGAGTGCGTGGAAGGCGACGTGCGCGACGCCGCGCTCCTGCACGACCTGCTGGCGCGCCTGCCTGTCAGCGGCGTGATTCATTTTGCCGCGTCGAAAGCCGTGGGCGAGTCGGTGCGCGAACCGCTGGCGTATTACGACAACAACGTGGCCGGCACGGTGACGCTGCTGCAGGCCATGCAGGCCGCAGGCGTTCGCACGCTGGTGTTCTCCTCCTCGGCCACCGTTTATGGCGAGCCCGCATCGCTGCCGATCCGCGAGGACTTCCCGCTGTCAGCGACCAATCCCTACGGCTGGACCAAGCTCATGATGGAGCAGGTGCTGGCCGACGTGGACGCGAGCGAGGCCGGGCAATGGCGCATCGCGCGCCTGCGCTATTTCAACCCGGTGGGCGCCCACCCAGGCGGCCTCATCGGCGAGGACCCGCAGGGCGAGCCCAACAACCTCATGCCGTACGTGGCCCAGGTCGCAGCCGGGCAGCGCGCACGGCTGCGGGTGTACGGCAACGACTACCCCACGCCGGACGGCACCGGGCTGCGCGATTACATCCATGTCTGCGACCTGGCCGAGGGCCACCTCGCGGCGCTGCGCCACCTGCGCGAGCAGCCCGGCCTGCTGACGGTCAACCTGGGCACCGGCCGGCCCACGTCGGTGCTGGAGATGATCACCGGCTTCGAACGGGCCAGCGGCCGCAAGGTGCCGTACGAGGTCACGGCGCGCCGGCCCGGCGACGTCGCGGCGTGCTGGGCCGACCCCACGCTGGCCGAACAGCTGCTGGGCTGGCGCGCCCGGCGCGACGTCCAGGCGATGTGCGAGGACGCCTGGCGCTGGCAGCGCCAGCATCCGGACGCGTGCGCCTGAGCATGGGGCAAGCGGCCGGGCCGCCACGGCACGCTTCAGCCTGGCGCCCGCGCGGAACCCGCGCCGCAACGGCCTGGCAACACAGGCTAAACTGCCGGTAACAGGGCCGCGCGATCGTCCGGCGCGGACGGGGCGTGGAGCAGGATGGAAACCAGTCAGAAAAAACCAGCGACAGGCAGGCAGGCGGCGCCGCCTCCTGCCTTGTGCGGGCGCACGCGCGCGGTCGTCGACCCGCAGCTGGCGCTGCTGTGCAACGTTGCCACCCGGCTGACCGGGCTCGACGCGGCCGTGGCGTGGGTCAGCGACCAGCCCGGCGGGGACGTGCGCTGGAGCCAGGCAGGGCTGGACGCTGGCTGGGAACAATTGTCCAGCCTGCGACTGCACCTGGAAGCGCTGCTGGCCGACGGCGCTGCAGGCGAGCCGGTCCAGGTCGCGCACGCCCATCCGATCCGCCTGCACGGCCTGCCGGCCATCCGCTGCGTGGTTGCGGTTCCCATGGGCGGGCCGCAGGCCACGACCTGCGGCATGCTCGCCGTGCTCGGCCAGCAAACGGCCACGCCGCGCAGCGATGCCGCTGCCGTCCTGGAGCAGCTGCGCTTGTCGATGTCGGAACGACAGCGGGACGAGACCCCGGTGCACGACAGCAGCGGACTGGACACCGCACTCTACAACAGCCTGCGCCGGCTCAAGGTCGGAACCTGGTCCTACGACGTCAAGACCAGGCAGATCCTGCTGGGCAAGGGCGCGCGCAGCATGCTGGGGCTGAACGACGAGGCGCCGGCACAGGCGCGTTTCTTCCTGGGCGCATTTGACCGCGATTCGGTGACCCGGCTGTACACCAGCTTCCTGCGCTGCATCCAGGACGGCACCCCCGTGGACCTCCACGCGCAGCTGTCCGATACCGGCAGCCAGCCGCGCGGCTGGGTGCGCATGGCCGGCGAGCTGGTGACCAACTCCGACGGCATGGCCAAGGCCATCCGTGGCGTCATCCAGGACGAGAGCGAGCGCAAGCAGGCGCAATTGCAGGCGGCCCGGCTCGCGCAGCGGCTCAGCACCGTGGTCGGCAGCATCAACGAGGCGTTCATCACGCTGGATCGCCACGGCCGCTGCACCTACCTGAACAGCGAAAGCGAAGAGCTGCTGGCGTGCAAATCGGGCGAGCTGCTGCACCAGTTCCTGTGGCACAACCTGGACGAGGCCACGGGCGGCCGGCTCAGGGAACGCGTGGGCTACGCCGCGGCGCAAAAGCGGCTGGTCGAGTTTGAGTTCTTTCACCTGCGGAGCCAGAAATGGCTGGAAGTCAAGGCCTACCCCTACTCCGACGGACTCGTGCTCTACCTGCACGACGTCACCGAGCGGCGCACGTCGCAAAACGAACTGGCGCTGCTCCAGGCCGGCATCGCACAACTCAATGACGTTGTCATCATTGCCGAATCGACGGACACGCCCCGGGACGGCTGGCGCATCATCTTCGTCAACGAGGCCTTCACGAAGCTGACGGGGTTCACGCGCCGGCAGCTGATGGACCAGCAGGTGCAGCGGCATGACCATTCGCCCGGGGCAGGGCTTGCGCCGCTGGACAAGCTGATCCGGACGCTGGCCGGGCTCAGCACCGATGCCGCGCGCCGGCACGAGCTGCGGATGACGCGCGCCGACGGCAGCCGGTTCTGGCTGGACTTTGACGTGGTCCCGGTCTACGGCGTCAACGACCAGGCGGTTTACTGGGTTGCCGTGGGGCGCGACATCAGCGAGCGGCGCGCTGCCGACGCCAAGATCCAGCACCTGGCCTTCTACGACCCGCTCACCGATCTGCCCAACCGCGAGCACCTGATCGAGCGCCTGCGCAGCACGCTGACCCGCAGCAGGCGCAATTCGCAGTACGGCGCGCTGATGTTCATCGACCTGGACCACTTCAAGGTCCTCAACGACACCATGGGGCACGACGTGGGCGACCAGCTGCTGCAGCACGTGGCGCACCGCTTGCGTCACGGCATCCGCAAGACGGACGTGGTCGCGCGCATAGGCGGCGATGAGTTCGTCATTCTCCTGGACAACCTGCACGCGGACAAGGACGCGGCCACCGCGAAGGCCGAGGTCGTGGCCGACAAGATACGCGAGGCGCTGGCGCAACCCTTTGAATTGCCCAACATCACGCACTACGGCGCCGCCAGCATGGGCGTGACGCTGTTTACCGGCCAGCAGCACAGCGTTGCCGAAGTACTGAAGCAGGCCGACCTGGCCATGTACCAGGCCAAGGCCGAAGGCCGCAACACGGTGGTGTTTTTCGACCCGCTGATGCAGGCGGCATTCAATGCACGCGCCGCACTCAACGCCGACCTCGTGCACGGACTCCAGGTAGAGGACCAGTTTGTCCTGCTCTACCAGCCGCAGTTCGACCGCGACCGCCGCGTCGTTGGCGCGGAGGCGCTGATCCGCTGGAACCATCCGCAGCATGGACTCATGCTGCCCGGCGACTTCATCCCCATAGCCGAGGACAACGACCTGATCCAGTCGCTGGGCGCCTGGGTCATCCAGGCTGCTTGCGAGCAGCTGGCGGCCTGGCAGCAGGAGCCGCACATGCGCGAACTCATGCTCTCGATCAACGTCAGCGTCAAGCAGTTCCGCCACCCGCAGTTCGTCGACCAGGTCCTGGCCACGACGCGAGAAGCCGGCGTCAACACGGAAAAGTTGCAGCTGGAGCTCACCGAGAGCGTGCTGGCCGATCCGCTGGACAGCACGATTGCCAAGATGCAGGCACTCAAGCAAGAGGGGCTGAAGCTGGTCCTGGACGACTTTGGAACCGGGTATTCGTCGCTGTCCTACCTGAAGCAGCTGCCGCTGGACGAGCTGAAGATAGACAAGAGCTTTGTCGAGGACATCCTCAGCGATGCCAGCGACGCGGCCATCGCCAACGCCATCATCGACCTGGCGCACAACCTGCGCCTGCCGGTCCTTGCCGAAGGCATAGAAAGCGTTGCGCAGTACGAATTCCTGTACGAGCGCGGCTGCGACTACTTCCAGGGCTTCCTGCTGGCGCGGCCCATGCCGGCAGACCAGCTGCCTGGGCTGGTCGCGCAAGCAAACGAGTTGCAAGGCGTGCCGGACTGATGCGGCGCCCCGGTCCGGGGCAGGGCGCGGGCGCTCAACCGCGCACGCCGCCCGGCTGGCAGTCCGGGTGCAGGCTGGCCTCGGCCGACGAGCGCGCCGCAACGCGCGCAAACCACGGGCCCAGGTTGGGCAGGTTGCGGTCAAACGGCTGCCCCACCGAGGCGCCAAAGTCAAGCCAGGCGTACAGCCAGATGTCGGCCACGGTAAAGCGGTCTCCGGCAATGAAGCGATGCCCGCCGATCATGCCGTCAAGCCAGGCCACGCGGTCCTGCGCCACGCGCTTGAGGCCCGCCGCGGCCTCCGGCGCCAGCGGAATGCGCCCTTCAAAGCGCTTGCGTCCCTCGGCATAGTGGTACGCGTTGTGCATGTTTTCCGTGATGTTGAGCTCGACCCGGCGCTGCCACTGCCGCGTGAGCGCCCGCTCCAGCGGCGTGCTGCCGATCAGCGGCGGCTCGGGGTGCAGCTCCTCGACGTATTCCATGATCGCCATGGACTCGGCAATGCACGTGCCGTCTTCCAGCAGCAGCGCGGGCGTCTGCCCGGCCGGGTTGTGTTGCAGGTAGTCCGGCTGCCTGTTTTCACCGGCAAAGACATCGACCTGCACGCTGTCGAGCATCAGCCCCTTTTCAATCAGGTACATGCGCAGGCAGCGTGGCGCGGGGCTCAGGGCGTCGAACAGTTTCATGGTGCGGTTTCCGGACGGTGGCTTGCCCAGGGCATGGTAGCAAAGAGCAGCGCGCCGTGCACGGCGCCCCCGCGCGCGCGCGGGCTGCTGGGCGCATGACGGATGACCTCGCTGACGCCCGGACGAGATTGAGCGTATTGCGTCCAGCGTAGGCCGACCACGCTCAACGCTCAACGCCTGACGCCAAACCTTCATGGGCCGGGTCATCGGTCATCGGTCCAACCCACACCTGCAGCGACGCACGCCCTACCCCAGCGCCGTGTCCAGAAACATCATCAGGCCGAAGCCCAGCATCAGGCCCATGGTTGCGGTCGTCTCATGTCCGTTCCGGTGCGTCTCTGGAATCACCTCGTGGGAAACGACGAAAATCATCGCGCCGCCGGCCAGCCCCAGACTGATGGAATACGCGAGTGGAAAGCCACTGGCCATGCCCACGCCAACGAGGGCACCCAGCGGCTCCATCAGGCCGGAGAGCACGCCGATCAGTACCGAGGCCCGCAGCGACTGTCCGATGGCGCGCAGCGCGATCGCGATCGCCAGACCCTCCGGGATGTCCTGGATGGCGATCGCCGTCGTCACCGGCAGCGCCACCGACATGTCACCCTGGGCAAAACTCACGCCTATGGCCATGCCCTCGGGCAGGTTGTGCAGGATGATGGCCAGCACGAACAGCCAGACGCCGCTGACCCGCGCCAGCTCCGGGCCGTGTGCGCCGGATGTCTCGTGGGCATGCGGCGTGAAGTAGTCCAGGCCCAGCATGAGCAGCACGCCCAGGCCGAGGCCGAACACGACCACCAGCGATCCCAGCACGCCGCTGCCCAGGTGCGCCTGCGCCGATTCCAGGCCCGGCAGCAGCAGCGAAAACGCGCTGGCCGCAAGCATCATGCCCGCGGCAAACCCCAGCATGGCGTCCTGCGCGCGCGTCGACACCGTGCGAATCGCAAACGCGGACAAGGCGCCCGCCGCCGTGGCGACAAAACCCGCAGCACCGCCCACCAGGGCGTAGCCGACGTACACCCGGTTGTCCTGCCTGAACGCAGACCAGCTGCCAAACGCCAGCAAGACCAGAACCGCCAGTAACGCCACGACCATGCCCCAGGCCACCGGCTTGTGTGCCTGGAACTGGGCGCGCCACTGCGTCAACAGGGGCGGCGGCGTTGCCACTGCTTCATTTTGCATCTGTTTCGCGTACTTTCAGTTGTTCAAACCGGCGAAGACCGCTGCCGCGCCAACCGCGCGCGCATCCTGTCACCGCTGCGCGCCCGGAGGGATTGCCGGTACGCCCTGCATCTCAATATACGGGTTTCCAGCTGGCCTGCAACAGCTGCCAGCCGGCATCGCCGTCGCGCCAGCCGCTGTGGACCGTCCAGCCCCGGATCGCGTCCGGCCATCCCGCACCGTCGCCCCCGCTGAGCATGGCCTTGAACACCACGCGGGCTTGCGCGCCTTCGCGCTCCACGCTCAGCGGCCCAAGCGTGATGCCGATCTTTGCGTTGCGCAGCATGTGCAGCCGCAGGAGCTGCTGCACACCGTCATGATCCAGCCCGTCCGTGCCGATGAAGTCCGGTGCCACCCCGGCCATGAACGCTCTGGGTTTGCGGTCCCCGATGGCGTCGCGCATGTCCTCGATGCGCAGGCGCAGGCGCGCGTCCGCATCGTCCTGGCTGCACGCGGCCAGCGCCAGCGGAAGAACGCAGGCAGACAATCCCGCCGCGAGCCAGCGCCGCCGGCTGAGGCTGCCTTGCCGGCTCACGCCAGCAATTCCGGATTGAGCGGCGTGCGGGCCGTGCCGCGGGTCAGGTAGTCGATGAGGTTGTCGGCGGCCAGCCGCGCCATGGCCAGCCGGGTCGGCGCGCTGGCGCTGGCGATGTGCGGCGTCAACACCACGTTGCTGCAGCGGAGCAACGCGGGGTGGACGCTGGGCTCGCCCTCGAAGACATCGAGCCCGGCAGCGGCAATCTGGCCGGCTTGCAGCGCTGCCGCCAGCGCCGCGTCATCGACGACGCCGCCGCGGCCGATGTTGACCAGCGTGGCCGTGGGCTTCATCAGCGCGAGTTCTGCCGCGCCGATGAGGTGACGGGTCTGAGGCGTGAGGGGCGCCACCAGCACGACGTGGTCGGCGCGTCGCAGCAGCTCGTCCAGCCGCACGTAGCGGGCACCGCCCGCGTCCTGCTCCTTGCCGGCCGACAGCCGCGAGCGGTTGTGGTAGAGCACGGTCATGCCAAAACCCCGCGCGCCGCGCCGTGCAATGGCCTGGCCGATGCGGCCCATGCCCACGATGCCCAGCGTCGTTCCGTGCACGTCCTGGCCCAGAAGCATGTCGTAGGACCACTCGCGCCACTTGCCGGCGCGCAGGAAGTGCTCGCCCTCGCTGATGCGGCGTGCCGCGGCCATGAGCAGCGCAAAGCCGCCATCGGCGGTGGTTTCAGTCAGCACGTCGGGCGCGTTGGTTGCCAGCACGCCGGCGGCGGTCATGGCCGGCAGGTCAAAGTTGTCATGACCGACGGCCATGTTGGCGCAGATCTTCAGGTCCGGGCAGGCGGCCAGCACCTCGGCGTCTATGCGCTGCTCCCCGGTGGTCAGCGCGCCGTGCTTGCCGCGCAGCCGTTTCACAAACTCGGTGCCGGACCAGCTCTCGTTTGCCTGGTTGCTTTCCACGACAAAGTACTGCTGCAGCTGCTCGACCACTTCCGGGAAAATGGCGCGTGCGATGACTATGGCGGGCTTGTCGGTATGCGTGGCAGTCATGACGCAAGTTTATGGCTTTTGCCGCGGACCGGCGCTTGCGATCAGGAAATGGCGTGGCCGTACAGCCAGGGCACGTCCATCAGGCGGGGGCCCAGCAGGCGCAACGCGGCATCGCGGCCCCAGCGCCGCGCGCCGCTGGCATGAAAGATGCGGCCATTGCGCGCCGAACGTCGCTGCACGCGCGCGCAGCGCTGCCAGCGCGCTTGCGCATAGCGCTGCAGCGCAGCGGCAGCACCCGGCTCTGCATCCAGCATGCGTGCCAGGACCGCCGCATCTTCTATGGCCATGCCCGCGCCCTGCGCCAGGTAGGGCCGCATGGGATGCGCCGTGTCGCCAAGCAGCGCCACGCGCCCCTGCGCCATCTGTGCCGCCGATCGCAGGGGCCGCCTGGCCATCAGGGGCCATTGCGTCCACGGCCGCGCGTTGATGCTGGCCGCCGGCACGCTTGCGACGAGCTCGCGCAGCGCGGGACAGGCGCCGGACAGCGCCTGCGTCACCGCCGCGGCATCGGCGTCGGGGCTGCTGCCTGCACCTGCCACCTGCCCCCGTGCGTTGAGCAGCACGACCAGGTTCATGGCCGCACCCTGCCGCACGGGATACTGGACCACGTGCAGGCCGGGGCCCAGCCAGGCCGTGACCTGGTTGCCGCGTGCCGTTGCCGGCAAGCCAGACGTATCAAGCATGCTGCGGTACGACACCTCGCCCACGAACCAGGCCGGCCCATCGTCCAGCAACTGGCGGCGCACCGCGCCGTGCAGGCCATCCGCGCCGATCAGCAGCGCAGCGGGGCCCGAGCGGCCCAGGCTGGTGTCCAGGCTGACCGACGAGGCGTCCTCGGCGTACCCGTGTACCTCAGCGTCCAGCAGCAGGTTGACGCCGCCCGTTTGCCCGGCCGCGGCGTGGAGCAGCGCGTGCAGGTCGACCCGGTGCACGGTTGCATACGGAGCGCCGTAGCGCTGCTCCATGGACCGGCCCAGCGGCAGGCGGCCCAGCTCACAACCGCTGCGGGCGTTGCGAACGACCAGGGCCTCGGGCAGCGCAGCGACGCGCAGCAGCTGCTGCCGCAGTCCCCAGCCGCACAGGATGCGCGTGGCGTTGGGGCCGAGCTGCAGGCCGGCGCCCACTTCGCCAAACGCGGGGGCCTTCTCGTACAAGGACACGCGGCGGTTCGTGCGCGCCGCGGCCACTGCAACGGACAGGCCGCCTATGCCGCCACCGGCAACCAGGACGCCGCAAGCCAACATCAGGCTGTGTGGCGCGGGCTGCAGCGGCCCGGATGACCCGGTACGCGGGGCCGCAACGGCACGATGCCGGAATCCGCACCAGCGCGCCCACATGCAAAAGGCCCGTCCGGGGGGACGGGCCTTTCTTGTCGCTGCATCATGCAGCCAGCTCGCGCAACACGTACGGCAGGATGCCGCCCGCGGTGAAGTAGTCGATCTCGGTGGCCGTATCCAGCCGCAGCGTCGTGGTGATCTCTTCCTTGCTGCCGTCGGCGCGCGTGATCACCACCTTGATGGCGGCCTGGGGCGTGAGCGCCGCAGGCGGAATCACGTCGATCAGCTCGTCGCCCTTGAGCTCGAGCTTCTGCCAGGAATCATCGCCCTGCAGCTGCAGCGGCATGACGCCCATGCCGATGAGGTTGCTGCGGTGGATGCGCTCGTAGCTGCGCGCGATCACGGCCTTGATGCCCAGCAGCTGCGTGCCCTTGGCGGCCCAGTCGCGGCTGGAGCCGGTGCCGTATTCCTCGCCGGCAAAGATGACGGTGTCCACGCCCGCGTCCATGTATTTCATGGCGGCGTCGTAGATGTCCATCTGCTCGCCGTCGGGCTGGTGCAGCGTGTAGCCGCCCTCGATGCGGCTTCCGTCGTCGGTGGGCGGGATCATGAGGTTCTTGATGCGCACGTTGGCAAAGGAGCCGCGCATCATGACTTCGTGGTTGCCGCGGCGCGAGCCAAAGCTGTTGAACTGATAGCGCTGCACGCCATTGTCCAGCAGCCACTTGCCCGCAGGGCCGTCCACTTCGATGCGGCCGGCGGGCGAGATGTGGTCGGTGGTCACCGAGTCCCCGAACAGCGCCATGATGCGCGCATTCCTGAGGGTGTAGGTCTCGCCCCGGGTTTCCTCGGGCGCTGCCTTGAGCTGGAAACCCTCGAAGAACGGCGGCTCGGCGATGTACGTGCTCTCGGGCCAGTCGTAGACCTTGCCCTCGCCGGCGTCTATGTCCTTCCACATCTGGCCCGGGTCGGACTGGATGCGCTCGTAGTTGGTGCGGTACTCAACGGGATCCAGCGCCGACGCCAGCAGGCTGTTGATCTCGTCCGTGCTGGGCCAGATGTCCTTGAGGTAGACGTCCTTGCCGTCCTTGCCCTTGCCCAGCGGCTCGGTGGTGATGTCGGTGAGCATGCTGCCGGCGATGGCGTACGCCACGACCAGCGGCGGGCTCATGAGGAAGTTGGCCTTGACGTTGGGGTGGATGCGGGCTTCGAAGTTGCGGTTGCCCGAGAGCACCGACGCGCAAACCAGGTTCTCGCGCTGGATGGTTTCGTTGAATTCCTCGGTCAGGTCGCCCGAGTTGCCTATGCACGTGGTGCAACCGTACGCCACCAGGCCAAAGCCCACTTTTTCCATGTAGGGCAGCAGGTTGGTCTTGGTCAGGTACTCGGTAACCACGCGCGAGCCGGGCGCAAGCGAGGTCTTCACGCGCGGATGCACGTTCAGGCCCGCTTCCACGGCTTTCTTGCACAGCAGCCCGGCGCCCAGCATGACGCTGGGGTTGCTGGTGTTGGTGCAGCTGGTGATCGCGGCAATGACGATGTCGCCGTGGCCCAGCGTGCAATCCTGGTCCTTGCAGTCCACCTCGTCGGCATGATGGTGCACCGGCTGGAGGTCGGGCTTGTTGGCGACCATTTCGACCTTGTTGCGCTCGGCGCCCTCCTCCACCGGCTGGTCCTGCAACTCGGTGAAGACGCTGGGAATATCGCTCATGGTCACCGCGACGCGGTGGTTGATCTGCTCTATCGGCATGTTGAAGCCGCCCTCGGCCTTGTCCATGCTCTGCGTGAAGAGCTGCCGGAACTTCTGCGCTGCATCGTCCAGCGCGATGAGGTCCTGCGGGCGCTTGGGTCCTGCAATGCTCGGCGTCACGGAGTCCAGGTCCAGCGTGATGACCTCGGAGTAGTCTATGGATCCCGACGCGACAGTGCCAAACATGTCCTGCGCCCGGAAGTACGATTCCAGCGCATCGATTTCCGCGTCGGTACGACCGGTGCCGCGGAAGTACTCGACGGTCCGCTCGTCCACCGGCCAGTAGCCGATGGTGGCGCCGTATTCCGGCGACATGTTGCCCAGCGTGGCGCGGTCCGGCACGCTCAGCGTGGCCACCCCATCGCCAAAGTACTCGACGAACTTGCCCACCACCTTGTGGCTGCGCAGCAGCTGCGTGACGGTCAGCACCAGGTCGGTTGCGGTGCAGCCCTCGCGCAGCTTGCCCTTGAACTCGACGCCGACCACGTCCGGCGTGAGGATGTACACCGGCTCGCCCAGCATGGCCGCTTCCGCCTCGATGCCACCCACGCCCCAGCCAACGACGCCTATGCCGTTGATCATGGGTGTGTGGCTGTCGGTTCCAACCAGCGAATCGGGATAGTACACGCCATCTTTGGTATGGTGCGTGCCGCGGCCCAGGTATTCCAGGTTGACCTGGTGGCAGATGCCAAAGCCCGGGGGAACGATGCCCAGGTTGTCAAACGCGTGCATGCCCCACTTGAGGAACTTGTAGCGCTCCTGGTTGCGCTCGTACTCGCGGCTGGTGTTCAGCGCCAGCGCGTTTTCACGACGGTAGTAGTCCACCATCACCGAGTGGTCGACGACCAGGTCCACCGGCACCACCGGCTGCACGGCATCGGCATCGACCTGGGCCTTGGCAGCGGCCGAGCGCATGGCCGCCAGGTCCACCAGCAGCGGCACCCCGGTGAAGTCCTGCAGCAGCACGCGCGCCACGGTAAAGGGCACCTCCTGCGTGCGATCTCCCTGGGCCTGCCACTGCGCCAGCTGGCGCACGTGCTCGTCCGTCACCGTCTGGCCCTTGCCGTTGGCGTGGCGCAGCACCGACTCCAGCACGATACGCAGCGAGCGCGGCATGCGATTGACGCTGGGGAACTGCTTGGCCAGTTCGGGCAAGGAATAAAACTGCCCGGACTGGCCCGAAGCCATCTTGAAGCTTTGTAGGGTGTTTGCAAACGCTTTCTGTTTCTGATCTGCCATTCCGGTGGCTCCTGCCCAATTCAATTAAAAAAAGTCGGGCGCTGCAACAACGCCCCGCGACGCCGACAACAGGTCCTGCCTGCGGCTCGGGCATGTCGCGGGTGACGGCACGCCCTCGCCAGTCTCCGCATTTCGCTTGCATCGGCCAAGTCTTGTATAAGACACCAAAGCAACGCTCCTGATTGTAGTCGGCCTGGCCAGAACAGGCACGATGTGGTGCTTATGCCTACGTCGTCACTCAAGAATGGAGCCGGGTTCGGATGAAGACGGATGGCCGTCACGCCCGCCTTGACGGGGCCCGCCTGGCCACCTGGACGTCGCCCCGAGACGCGCGCCGCCCCGTGCGTTGGCGGATGCCAGGAATCGAAACACTGCGTCTTATTTGCGGTTGAGGTCGAGGTGGCAGCTGGCTGACTTGCCGGTCGGCATTCGGAACTGCAGCGTTGGTCTTGAGAGCAGCGGGGTGGCGGTGCGGTCGCGGTGCCGGGTGGCGAATGATGTATTTTTTTAGTCGGCGTTGCCGGGATGTGCGCCCGGCAGCGCACTTACCTTTCTTGTTTCGCCAAGAAAGGTAAGCCAAAGAAGGCGACCCCAAGCCCGTGACCCGCAGCAAGGCTGCGGGCAACCTGCGATGCTCGGTCCTGCGGTGGCACTGTGGAACTCGCTTCGCGTTTGCTTGCGCAAACGCTGCGCTCAGACAACCACAGTGAGCATGAGGGCGATGCAGGAGCATGCTGCGCTGCTCCTGCCCACCGCAGGCCCTGCGCTTCTCGGCACGGGCACAGGGGGGTTGGAGAGCCACGCCTCGCC
>JALOAS010000032.1 GCA_023228705.1 Ottowia sp.
ACCGTCTTGGGCGTGAACTCGGCGCGTGGCGAAATGAAGCCGATCTGGCCGCGATAGATCTTGTCGGATGAATCGCTCTTGACGCGCACCGCCGTGCCCGGTGCGATGCGGCCCAGATCGGGCTCACCGACATAGGCGCGCACGTATATCGGCCTGTCCAGGCTCAGGCTGTAGACCGTGCTCTGGCTCGCGACCATGCTGCCCGGCTCGCGCACGCGGGCAATGATGGTGCCATCGCTGGGCGCCAGCAGCTCGGTATCGGCCAGTGCCGTACGCGCCTGTGCCAGCATGGCCTGGGCCGACGCCAGCCGTGCCTCGCCGGCGGCGATGTCTTCGGAGCGGAAGCCCTCGGTGGCCTGCGAAAGGGCAGCGGTTTCTGCCTGGACGCTGGCCACGGCCTGGTCGCGCGCAGCGCGCGCCGCATCGACAATCTGCTGCGTGCTTGCACCGGAGGGCAGCAGATCGCTTTGGCGCCGCAGCTGGCGCTCAGCCTCGTTCTGGCTGGCTCGCGCCCGATTCAGCGCCGCACGTGCCTGCGTTATCTCCTGCGGCCGCAAGCCCTTGTGCAGCTTGTCGGCTTCGGCCTGCGCCACTTGCACGTCGGCCTCGGCGGCGGCCAGCGTGTCTTCAAACGGCTGCTTGTCGAGCGCGGCCAGCAGCGTACCGGCAAGTACCGCGTCGCCTTCGTCGAACAGCATCTCTCGCACGCGACCCGGCTGGCGGAAGGCCAGTTGCACCTCGCGGATGTCGACGTTGCCATAGAGGACGAGCGCGCCATTGTCCTGGCGGTTCTGCTGCAGCCACCACCAGCCGCCTGCCGCAGCAGCCGCCAGTACAAGAAACAGCAGGATCACGCGGATGCGTTTTGTCATTCTTGCTCCTTTGCTTTCATCAAGAAGTAATCAGTGGGTGCCTGCGGCCCGTGCCTGGGCCGCGGGCCGACGCCAAGCGATGGCGGCAATGCCAGTCCATGCCAGAGTGCGCACGGTCATGGCGACCGCCGTGCGCTGTTCCCATGCACCGCCGCGGACCACATGCACGCCGAAAGCCAGGAACACGAGCGCGGTTGCCACCGCGATGGCAAGCGCCAGCCATGCGGCCCAGCGCCAGCGCATCCACAGCCCGGCGCCAGCGACGATGTAGGCGAACCCGGCGAGAAAATTGAACCAGAGCACGAAAGGGACATAGCGGCCGGCAGCCTGGCGCGCCGCACCATCAACAAACAGAACGGCGCCGCCTTCCCGGAGGGTGAGCAGGCCGAAGCCGATGGCAAACAGCGAACCCAGCATGATCCATTTGCTGCGTTGCGGGCGCGCAGTCAACTGGATGGCCCCCGGCTCGCCGGAGAAATTCCCGGACTTCTTCATTCTTGTTTCTCCGGCGGCGCCGAGACCGCTGTCAACCCGCGCCGGTAAATGGCGAAGACGCCGCTGGCATCGCTGCGCATCTGCGCCGACTTGCCTGAAATGAGTGACTGCACCACCAGTCCCTGGATGCTGCCCAGGAACAGCGCCGCTGCCGCATCCACGTCCAGGTCGGCGCGCAGCTCGCCCACGCGCTTGCCCTGCTCAAGCAGCTGCTCAAGCCGCTGGCCGTACTGCTGCATCACCGTCCGGGCCATGCGCTTGGGCAGCGTGTCGCCGGCGCGCTGCAGCTGGCCAAAGAGCATACGCGGTACGCCGGGGTGGCCGGCAACGAAGTCGATGTGTGCCAGGAACATGGCCTGCAGCGCCGCCAGCGGCGAGTCGGCGCGCGCGGCGGCCTTGTCCACGCTTGCCAGCAGGCGGTCGCTGACCCAGTTGATGGTCGCCTCCAGAATCGCGTCCTTGCTGGGAAAGTGCCGAAACAGGGCGCCCTGCGTCACGCCCATGCGCTCAGCAATCTTGCCGGTGGTGATGTCGGCCGGGTTCTGCTCGGCCGCGAGTTCGACCAGGACTTGCACGGTGGCTGCACGTCGTTCGTCGGCGGAGAGATTGCGGCTGCGTCGTGTCATTGTTTTCTCTTGTGATAGTGACTGCTTGCTATCTTACATGAAATAAATCCGGGTGTCCCGTGTCGGGGTGATCGCCCCACTGAACACGTTGATTTTCCTCTCTATGACAGCGCAAGACGGAAGGGCATGGATAGTCGATCAAAACACTTGGGCTCCCGATCATGTAAGATAGTATACAGTTACTTAGCAAGGATTGACACATGAATGCTAAAACCTCGAAGAGCGACCACGACGCCCGCGCGGATCCCGTGGAAGAGCTGGGCCAGACTCTGGACGCTTTGGCGTATGAGGCGCGAGCCCGCGCGACCGGCGGCATCTCGCCCGCCACAGCCGCACTGGCCTGGACCGACTGGGCCACGCACCTGGCGCTGGCGCCGGGCAAGCGGCGCGCCCTGCAAACGCAAGCGCTGCAGGCGCAGCAGCGACTCGGTCGCTACGCCCTGGAAGCAGCACAATCGTCAGATAGCGCCAATTGCGTCGAGCCACTGGAACAGGACCGGCGCTTCGCCCACCCCGCTTGGCAGCGCTGGCCGTTCAACCTCATCCACCAGGGCTTCCTGCTGCAGCAGGAGTGGTGGGACAACGCAACGAGGGGCGTGCCAGGTGTTACGCGCCATCACGAAGATCTGGTCAACTTTGCCGGGCGCCAGTCGCTGGACATGATGTCGCCGGCCAACTTCATCAGCACCAATCCCGAGGTGCAGCAGGCGATCGCAGAGAGCGGTGGCGCCAACCTGTGGCACGGTGCCATGAATTTCATGGACGACGCACGGCGTATGCTCAGTGGCGAGGTCCCTGCCGGCGCCGAGGATTTCCAGGTCGGCCGGGACGTGGCGCTGACTCCGGGCAAGGTGGTCTATCGCAACCGGCTGATCGAGCTCATCCAGTACGAGCCGGCCACGCCCAAGGTGCACGCCGAGCCCGTGCTCATCGTGCCCTCGTGGGTCATGAAGTACTACATCCTTGACCTGTCGCCACACAATTCCATGGTGCGCTGGCTCGTTGAGCAGGGCCACACGGTCTTCATCATCTCGTGGAAGAATCCGGACAGTGGCGACCGCGACCTGGGGCTGGACGATTACCGGCAACTGGGCGTGATGGACGCGCTCGCCGCCGTCAATGACATCGTCCCCGAACGCAAGGTGCAGGCGGCGGGTTATTGCCTGGGCGGCACGCTGCTGACGATTGCGGCCGCCGCCATGGCGCGCGACGGCGACAAACGCCTGCGCAGCCTGACGCTGCTCGCGTCCGAAGTCGACTACCGCGAGTCCGGGGAGATCAAGCTGTTCGTGAGCGAGAGTCAGCTTGCCTGGCTGGAAGCGGCGATGCGCAGGAAGGGTTACCTGGAGGGTCAGCAGATGGCCGGCTCGTTCCAGATGCTCAACTCGCAGGACCTGATCTGGTCGCGGCGCGTACGCGAATATATGCTGGGCAAGCGCGGCTCCATGTTCGACCTCATGGCCTGGAACGCCGACACCACGCGCATGCCCTATCGCATGCACAGCGAGTACCTGCGCCAGCTCTTCATGAACAACGACCTGGCCGAAGGCCGCTGGCGCGTGGAAGGCAGGCCCGTGGTCGTGTCCGACATCCGCCTGCCCATCTTCACGGTCGGCACCGTGCGCGACCACGTCGCACCCTGGCGCTCGGTCTACAAGATCCACCTGCTCAACGACTCGGATATCACTTTCGTGCTGACCAGTGGCGGCCACAACGCCGGCGTCGTCAGCGAGCCGGGCCGCCCGCGGCGCAGCTACCAGGTCGCGACGCGCGCGGCGGGCGGGCGCTACGTCGATCCCGAGCAATGGCGCAGCGACGCGCCTTCACATGAAGGCTCGTGGTGGCTGGCGTGGAACGACTGGCTGGCGCAAAACGCCAGTGCCCAGGCGGCGCCACCGGCCATGGGCGGCAAGGGCAAGGCGCGACAGCTGCTGGGCGACGCGCCTGGCAGCTACGTGCTGCAAAGGTAGGCAGGAAGAGATTCGACATGACCACCAACGTAACAAGGGGAGACTCGACATGACCACCAATGACACCTTGCTGGCGCTGTTCAAGGCCAATGCGCAATTGCAGATGAGCGTCACCCGCCTGCTGCAAAACAGCGGCCATGGCTGGCTGCAAGCCGCGCAGCATTTCAGCAGCGCCGGGCTGGCCGAGACTGCGGAGCAGATTGATGAGTTGCTGGGCGCGACCAACTGGCCGACGCTGATGGGACTGCCGTCGGAAATTCTTTCGCGCAACGCACCGTATCAGACGGGCGGGCCGCAGGCGTTGACCCAGATCGCCATCCGCGAGCAGATTCTTTTCAGCAACGGACTGCAGCGGGCGCTGGTCGCCTGGCGGCAGGCCGTTGTCGATGCTCTCGACGGCAACGATCAGGCCAGCTCGTTCGTTGAAGTCATGCGCCAGTGGGGCCGCCCATGGACCGCTCCCGCGGTGCAGGGCAAGGAGGCAGGAGTTACACAAGGGGAAATGACATGAAACAGACCGACATGAGACAGAACCAGCGCACCGCATTGGTGACCGGCGGAAATCGCGGGCTGGGCGCGGCCATTGCGCATGCGCTGCACGATGCCGGGCACGCCGTCATCATCACGCACACACCCGGCAACGAGACCGTGGCCGCCTGGCTCGAAGAACGCGAGTCGCAAGGCTACCGCTTTCTTGCCTACGGCGTCGACGTCTCCGACTGGGAATCAACGCAAGCGCTGGCGCGTGCGGTGCAGGCCGATGGGCACCACGTCGACATCCTGGTCAACAACGCCGGCATCACCCGCGACGCGACCTTGCGCAAGATGGACAAGGAACAGTGGGACGCGGTGCTGCGTACCAACCTGGACGCCATGTTCAACGTCACCAAGCCGTTCCTGGATCCGCTGCTCGAACGCGGCTGGGGCCGCATCATCAACATCTCGTCGATCAACGGCAGCAAGGGCCAGTTTGGCCAGGCCAACTATTCGGCAGCCAAGGCCGGCGTGCACGGCTTCACCAAGGCGCTGGCGCTGGAGGTGGCGCGCAAGGGCGTCACCGTCAACACCGTCTCGCCCGGCTACCTGGCCACCGACATGGTCATGGCCGTAGCTGAAAAAGTGCGCGAGCAGATCGTGGCCGGCATTCCCGTCGGCCGCCTGGGCGAGCCGGCCGAGATTGCAGCACTGGTGGCCTTCATCGCCAGCGACGCCGCTGCCTTCATGACCGGCAGCAACGTGGCCATGAACGGCGGCCAGCACATGTACTGAACCTGCAGGATCGGTTGCACGGGCAGCCCGTTTCCGCGTGATCTTCGTTGCGCTCTGGAGAGATTCCGTGTATTCACGATTGCCCGTGCCACTGGCCGGTAGCCCGACGGCGCTTCTGGCGCTTGACCACGCAGCGGCACTGGCGCGCCTGAGCGATGCCACCGTGACCCTGCTGCATGTCATTGAGCCCGCCCGGCCGAGCAGCGGCTTGGCCCGACCCAAGATCGACATCCGGGATGTCCCTGCGGGCTTCGCCGAGGCAGGCCAGGCGCTTCTGGAGGAGGCTGCAAACCGGCTGTGGCTCGACGGAATCCGCGCGGAAACGGTGTTGCTCCAAGGCCGAACCGACCGCGTGGCGACGCATATTGTGTCAACCGGGCTGAGATCAACGGCGCCGATCTGGTCATTTCAGGAGCCTGTCGGCTGCTGCTGGGCAGCGACGCTGAGCAGGTGGTGCGGCGTGCCGCCCGGGTTCCGGCAATGCTCGTGCGCCAGCCGCACCGCAGTACAAACGGGACGCACTCAACCCCACACACACATGATGGAACGGGGCTGGTCCTGCACGCAGGCACCTCTACAACCGCGAAAGAGGCTTTCAAGTGACGCGCTACCCTACAACAAAACATGATTCGATTTCGATGAACACGAATGCCAGCAACCAGCCATCCGCGCTCACGGATGCAGCGACTTTCGTCACCCTGCACGAGGTTGAAAACCTGATTGCGCGCGCCAGTATCCTGCCTCCCGTCCCCACCGCTGTCGTTCATCCTTGCGACAGGCGCAGCCTGGGCGATGCGCTCAATGCACGCGAGGCCGGCATCATCACGCCCGTGCTGGTCGCACCCGAGGCGCGGCTGCGTGCCGTTGCCGAACAAGCCTGGCTGGACCTGGCTGGCTGCGAAATCGTCGATGTACCGCACAGCCACGCCGCCGCTGCCTGCGCTGCGCAAATGGCCGGCCGGGGCGAGGTCCGGGCCCTGATGAAAGGCAGCCTGTACGCCGGCGAGTACCTGGGCGCCATCATCGATCCCGCGGCCGGCCTGCGCACCGAGCGGCGCCTGTCGCATTGCTACGTGATGCAGATCGCCGCCTACCCCTACCCGTTCATCATCACCGATGCGGCCATCAACATTGCGCCCACGCTGGAGATCAAGGCTGACATCGTTCGCAATGCCATTGACCTGGCGCATGTCATCGGCGTCAACCGGCCGCGCGTGGCCATCCTTGCGGCGGCGGAAACGGTCAACCCACGCATGCAGTCCACGCTCGATGCCGCGGCGCTGTGCAAGATGGCCGACCGCGGCCAGATCAGCGGCGGCGTGCTCGACGGACCGCTCGCGTTCGACAACGCCGTCTCGCCCGAGGCGGCCCTGACCAAGGGCATCGTCTCGGAGGTGGCTGGCCGCGCGGACATTCTCGTCGTGCCCGACATGACCAGTGGCAACATGCTGGCCAGGCAACTGGAATACATGGGCGACGTCCAGAGCGCCGGCGTTGTCATGGGTGCGCACGTACCCATCGTTCTCACCAGCCGCTCGGACTCGCGCCGCACGCGTCTGGCTTCGTGCGCGATTGCGCAGCTGCTGGCCGACCATCAACACCATCTGGCCCTCACATCCTGAACGTTTGGCCCCAGGGGAGATTCAGCCATGCAATACACGTCCGGTGGCAACGCCGCCCCGGTCCCGGGTGCTCCCTCCGGCGCGGGCGCAGCCATGGTGGGGCAGCTCGCCACCAGAGGCATTCGTAGGGCTGGCTCCGGCCTTGATGCCGGCAAGCTTGAAGCGGGGGTCAACGCTGTCAAACCGGCCGTCGGCGAAGTCACCCTGCAGGTGGGTGACGCCGCCGGGCCCGGAGCACGCAAGGCGCGGACCGGCCAGAACCCCATCGACCGCCCGCGCGTGCCCGGTGAAATCGCCCACGCTGCGGCTTGATCGATTCCGGTTGCATACTGCAGCGATATGCAAGCGTACTTCATGGTCCTGACATCCATGTGGCCGGCGCTTCGGCGAAGCCTCGTCCTGGCCGCCGCGGTGTTGACGCTCGGTGGCTGCGCGGCCGTCAGCGAGTTGCAGCCAGCGGTGTCCGTACGCACGTTGGCACCCGGCGATTACGTCACCCAGCGCCGTGGCGACGTGCTCAGCAGCGGCCGCCTCAGTGCGCTGAGCACGCAGACCCTGCGCGTCACCGGGCTGGACCAGCAGGCCTGCAAATTCCCCGCCTCCCCAGCCTGCACGACGGCGCTGGCCGCAGCCGGCGATCTGGACGACGAAACCCGGCTCTCGGCGCTGGCCGAACTGTGGTTGCAACGCGCCCTGTCTGGCCCGGCCGCCGAAGGCCGAGCCAACCTGGTGGCCTGGATCGAGACCGCGCGCCACGCTTACGCCTACCTGTTCTTTACGGCGCGCGCACCCAGCGAGCGCGCCTTCGAGGAGCGACAGACACAGGTGCGTGACTGGTACAACCATGCGGTGCAGCAGGTGGTCACCCAGCTGTTTCTGGCACGCGACCCACGGTTGGAAACAGCAACGGCTGCGTCGTCACTTCACGTGGACGGCTGGACGGTGCACATCAACCGGCAGCTGCGCCTGCCTGATGGTGTCGCCCTGCCGCAGGAGCTGCTACCCGCCAGCGCGCTTGCATTTCGGGGCCTGCGCGGCCACTATCGTCGCGACGGCCTCGGCGCCGAACTGGTGGCCGTGACGCAAGCGCCGGTGCAGCCAGAGGCGACAACCCCATCGGGAACCAACGGGCGCGAGCTGCCGCAGGCTGCCTGGAGCGAGATGCCCACGCCCAACCTGACGGCGGTGTTGCGTTTCAACGTGGACACGCTGGCCGAGCTGCTCACGACGCACGAACTCACCGTGGACATGCATGACCCGCTGCTGCAGGAGCAGCTGCTGCTGCAAGGGCGGCGCGTGCCGCTGGCCGGCGACTTCAGCGCCGGCTACGGCCTGTGGCTGGCGCGCTCCGGCTTCAGCCGCCAATCGCTGCGCGGCCTGCTCGGGCGCGAACCCGGTCTGGAGCGCCCGCACCTTTACCTGATGCAGCCCTGGGATCCCGGGCGGCGCATCATCGTCATGCTGCACGGCCTGGCCAGCAGTCCCGAGGCCTGGGTCAACATGGCCAATGAGCTGATGGCCGACGACGAGCTGCGGCGCGAATTCCAGATCTGGCAGGTTTATTACCCCACGAACATGCCGCTGCCGGCCAGCCACGCGGCCATCCGGCAGGTGTTGCAGGGCGCCTTGCAGCATTTCGACCCCGATGGCCGGGCCCCGGCCTCGCACGGGCTGGTGCTGATCGGCCACAGCATGGGTGGCATCATCGCGCGGCTGCTTGTCTCCAGCGCCGACGAGCAATTGCTGCAGTGGGCTGCGAGCGATCCCAGAATCGGCCTCGAGCTCTCGGGCGACACCCGTGCCGAACTGGAGCCGCTGCTGCGCTTCCAGCCCTTCCCGGGCGTGCAGCGCGCCATCTTCATCGCCACCCCGCACCGCGGAACGGCGGTGGCCGGCAAGGCGCCGGTGCGCTGGCTGTCCGGGCTCATTCGCCTGCCGCTGACTTTGCTCGAGGGCTTTGGCAACGTGCTGGCAACGCGCGCCCTGGCCGATACCGGCGATGCCAAGGCCGTCCTGGACAGCCTGCCCAGGAGCACGGACCAGCTCGATCAAGACGACCCATTCATCCAGGCAGCCGCGCGGCTGCCCATTCCTCCAGAGATCACCTATCATTCCATCATCGCCCGTTTGCACGCCGAGGGCGAACTGGCCGATTCGGACGACGGGCTGGTGCCGTATTGCAGCGCTCACCTGGCAGGCGCGGCGTCGGAAAAGATCATCGTCTCTGGTCACAGCGTGCAGGAAACGCCGGCAGCCGTCGCCGAGCTGCGGCGCATCCTGCGTGAGGACATCCATGCGCAGCGGCCACCTGGCGCAGCGCGGGCTCAACAAACGGACGGAAACCATGAATGACGGTTTGATCCTTGTCTTGAACAGCGGCTCATCAAGCATCAAGTTTGCGCTGTTTGACGCCGGTGTCCGTCCACTGCCGCGCCAGCCTGCGTGGGGCGGCCAGGTGCAGGGCATAGGCGGCAGCGCCCCGACCTTCGAGCAGTCCGGCGCGCCATCGGAGCGCATCACGCTCGACGCCAAGCACCCGAACACCGCGGCGCTGGCGCTGATCCGCAAGCGCGTGCTGCAGCGGTTGGCCGGGCGGTCGTTCACGGCAGTGGCGCACCGGGTGGTGCACGGCGGCAACAGCTACTTCGCGCCCACGCGCGTCAGCCAGGCGGTGATCGAAGACTTGCGCGGGCTGATTCCACTGGCGCCACTGCACCAGCCGTTTCCGCTCAAGGCCATGAGCCTGCTGCTCGAGCAACACCCGGGCGTGCCGCAGGTGGCGTGCTTTGACACCGCCTTCCACCGCACCATGCCGCAGGTCGAGCAGCTCCTGCCGCTGCGCTTCGAGGCGTGGGAGCGCGGGCTGCGCCGCTACGGCTTTCACGGGCTGTCGTATGAATACCTGAGCCACGTGCTGCCCGAGCGCCATGCGGACGCGGCGCGCGGGCGCACCATTGCCTGCCACCTGGGCAACGGTGCCAGCCTGTGCGCCATGCAGGACCTGCAAAGCGTTGCCACCACCATGGGGTTTTCGGCGCTGGACGGGCTGATGATGGGTACACGCTGCGGCGCGCTCGACCCGGGCGCGGTCATCTACCTCATGGAAATCGAGAAGCTTTCACTTGCAGAGGTGGCGCAGGCGCTCTACCACGACTCGGGCCTGCTGGGCGTCTCGGGCGTGTCGTCGGACCTGCGCGTGCTCGAGCCGCTGGAGGACGAGAACGAGCGCGTGCGCGCCGCGCTGGCGCTGTACGTGCGCCGCATCGTACGCGAGATCGGGGCGCTCGCTGCCGTGCTGGGCGGCCTGGACATGCTGGCCTTCACCGCCGGCGTCGGCGAGCACAGTGCCTTCGTGCGCGCGCGTGTCTGCCGCGACCTGGCGTTTCTGGGAATCGAGCTGGACGACGCGGCAAACCTGGACAATGCAGCAGTCATTTCCAGCCGGCACAGCCGTGTGCGCGTGGTCGTGGAGCCCACCAACGAGGAGTGGGTGGTGGCCAGGCACGCCTTGGACCTGGTCGGCAGCGCGGTCCTCGCGGCGTAAGAAAATGGTAACGTGCCGTGACAGGCCACGTGCTCGCGACAGGATTTCCACCCAAAACGCCGGACCCGTTGATCGCAAGACCGGCCAGCTGCTGGCAGGGGTGGCGCCATTGCGCGCGGAGAAAGGGACAGGCAGCGGCATGCTCGAGCATCGTGACAGCGAACTGCCGGGAATCTGCACCGCAGCCGATGCACGAATTGCATCGATCGACGTCATTGGCAAACTGCCGCGTCCGGATCAGCAATCCGGCTTTCCGCAGCCAGCAGCGCGCCGGCTGCTGCAGCCATTGCGTTTGCCTGATCGGCCCTCAACTGCAAGGGCGGACAGGCCGCGGCGTACGCCGTGATCCCGGCCCGCTTCGTGCGCGTGGCGGCTGGTCTGGATGGACAGGCCGCACGGCAATCGACCCCGTCAACGCAGAGACAAAGACCCATGGCTACCCCGCGCAAACCCAACCAGAAACTGCAATGGAACGTCGGCTACTGGTTGCTGGCGCTGCTGCTGCTGCTCATGCTGCAGAACTTCTGGCAAGCCAGCAAGGTCGAGCCCGTGCCCTTCAGCGAGTTTGAACAGGCGCTGGCCGACGGGCGCGTGTCCGAGGTCGTGATCGGAGACTCGGTGATCACGGGCAAGCTGAAGGTCCCCGACCAGGGCAAGAGCCTCATCGTCGCCAACCGGGTTGATTCCGACATGGCAGCCTGGCTTGACAAGTACAAGGTGCCCTACTCGCGCCGGATCGAGAGCACCTGGCTGCGCGACCTGCTCTCCTGGGTGTTTCCGGTGCTGATTTTCCTGGGGCTGTGGTTCTTCCTGATCCGCCGCATGACCAGCCGCATGGGGAGCATGGGCGGTTTCATGAACATAGGCAAGAGCCAGGCCAAGGTGTACGTGCAAACGGACACCGGCGTCACGTTCGCCGACGTGGCCGGCGTCGAGGACGCCAAGGGCGAGCTGCAGGAGGTCATCTCGTTCCTCAAGAATCCGAAGTCGCACGGGCGGCTGGGCGCGCGCATGCCCAAGGGCATCCTGCTGGTGGGCCCGCCGGGGACCGGGAAGACCCTGCTGGCCAAGGCGGTCGCCGGGGAAGCGGCGGTGCCCTTCTTCAGCATCAGCGGAACGGAATTCGTCGAGATGTTCGTGGGCGTGGGCGCGGCGCGCGTGCGCGACCTGTTCGAGCAGGCACGCGCCAAGGCGCCAGCGATCATCTTCATTGACGAGATCGATGCGCTGGGCCGGGCCCGTGGCACCAGCGGCATGGTCGGCGGCCACGACGAGCGCGAGCAGACGCTGCAGCAGCTGCTGGTCGAGCTGGACGGATTTGACAGCACGTCGGGCGTGGTGCTGCTGGCGGCAACCAACCGCCCGGAAATCCTGGACCCGGCGCTGCTGCGCGCGGGCCGCTTTGACCGCCAGGTGCTGGTGGACCGGCCCGACAAGGCGGGCCGGGTGCAGATCCTGAAGGTGCACATCCGCGACATCAAGCTTGCAGAAGGGGTGGATCTGGAGCAGGTCGCGGCGCTGACCACCGGATTCTCCGGCGCCGACCTGGCCAACCTGAGCAACGAAGCGGCGCTGGCCGCCACCCGGCGCCACGCCGACGAGGTGACGCTGCAGGACTTCACGGTTGCGATCGAGCGCATCGTGGCGGGCCTGGAAAAGAAAAATCGCGTGCTCAACCCGCGCGAGCGCGAAGTCGTTGCCTACCATGAAATGGGGCACGCGCTGGTCTCGCTTGCGCTGCCGGGCAGCGACCGCATTCACAAGGTATCGATCATCCCGCGCGGCATCGGCGCGTTGGGCTACACCATCCAGCGGCCAACGGAAGACCGCTACCTGATGACGCGCGAGGAGCTGGAGCGCAAGATCATGGTGCTGCTGGGCGGGCGCGCTGCGGAGAAACTGGTCTTCGGCCACCTGTCCACCGGTGCGGCCGACGACCTGGCCAAGATCACGGACATTGCGCGCGACATGGTGACACGCTACGGCATGGACGAGTCGCTGGGCTACGTTGCGTATGAGACGGAGCGCCCGCGCTTCCTGGACGTGCCGGCGTATCCGACCGCCGGTGGCCACAACGTGGGTGCCGACACGCAGCAGCGCATAGACAGCGCGGTGCGCGACATCGTCATGGACGCGTTCCAGCGCACCATCCGCATCCTGGAGCAGAATCGCGACGTGCTGGAGCGCACCGCGCGCGAGCTGCTGACCAAGGAAACGCTGGATGAAGCCGAGCTGGCCGCGCTCACCAGCGGCATCCAGCCGGCCGAATGACGGGGCGGCGGCACCGGGGGTACGATGGCTGATCCACGCAGATCGCCATGGCATGTCGCGAGCAAGCGCCTGGTTTGACGCTGGTATGCTGGGCCTGTCTGGCAGCGCGGCACGCTGCCCTGGCGCAAAACGACGTTCCGTCGGTCAAACCGGCTTTTTCGCCGCGGATGCAGACCGCCATGGTGATGACGGTTTCCAGGCACGGACGTGGAATCAGGCGGGGCTTGTCAGCATGAAGAGCCCCATGCAAGAAACGATTTTGCATGCGCTGCGCCGCGCAAACAAGGGGTCCATCGGGTGAGTGAAAAAACCGCAGGCACCGGCGTCGTGATCCGGATTCGCGGAGATGTGGTCGACGTGCGCTTTGCCGGGACCGTGCCGCGCATCCAGGAAGCGTTGCGCGTGGAAGGCATCCCGCTGGAAGTGGCGGCGCTGGTTGACCGCGACACGGTGCGCTGCATTGCCCTGGCGCCCTTGCGCGGGCTGGGCCTGGGCGCCGAGGTGGTCGCCACTGGCGCGCCCATCCAGGTGCCGGTAGGCAAGGCCGTGCTCGGGCGCATGCTGAACGTGTTTGGCGCGGCCATAGACGACGGCCCGGAGCCGGCGACCACCGAACGGCGCGCCATCCACCGGCCGCCGCCGCCGCTTTCCGAGCGGGTATTGCAGGGCGAGGTGCTGGAGACCGGCATCAAGGCCATAGACCTGCTGGCACCGATAGAGCGCGGGGGCAAGACCGGGCTGTTTGGCGGTGCCGGCGTCGGCAAGACGGTGCTCATCAACGAGCTCATCCACAATACGGTGCAATACCATCGCGGCGTGAGCCTGTTTTGCGGCATAGGCGAGCGCTCGCGCGAGGCCGAGGAACTGTACCGCGAGATGGGCGAGGCCGGCGTGCGCGAGCAGACGGTCATGCTGTTTGGCCAGATGAACGAGGCACCGGGCGTGCGCTTCCTGGTTGGCAAGACGGCACTCACCATGGCCGAATACTTCCGCGACGAGCTGCGCCAGGACGTGCTGCTGCTCATGGACAACGTGTTCCGCTTCGTGCAGGCTGGCGCCGAGGTTTCGGGCCTGCTCGGGCGCATGCCCTCGCGCGTGGGTTACCAACCCACGCTGGCCACCGAGCTGGCGACGCTGCAGGAGCGCATCACGTCAACACGCAACGGTGCCATCACCTCCGTACAGGCGGTCTACGTTCCGGCCGACGACTTCACCGACCCGGCGGCGGTGCACATCTTCTCGCATCTGTCGGGGTCGGTGGTGCTCTCGCGCAAGCGCGCCAGCGAAGGCCTGTACCCGGCGGTCGATCCACTGGCGTCCAGCTCGGTCATGCTGGCGCCGGCCGTGGTCGGCCAGCGCCATTGCGACATTGCCCGTGACGTGCGCCGCACGCTGGCCGAGTACGAGGAGCTGCGCGACATCATCGCCATGCTGGGCCTGGAGGAGCTGGCGGCCGCCGACCGCGCCGTGGTGGCGCGGGCACGCCGGCTGGAGCGCTTCCTGACGCAGCCGTTCAGCGTCGCCGCCAGCTTCAGCGGCACGCCGGGGCAGCGCGTGACCATCGCGCAAACGCTGGACGGCTGCGAGCACATCCTGGAGCGAACGGACTTTGACGACAGCGAAATGGATTACTACATGATCGGCGCGCTGCCGGCGGCCGGGCCGGCGGCTGCGCCGCAGCCGGAGCCGGTGTCATGACGCAGGGCGCGTCCATGCACGTGCGCGTGCGCCTGCCCACGCGCATCCTGTACGCGGGCGACGCGGGGCACGTGTTTGCCGTGGCTGAAAACGGCGCGTTCGGCCTCCTGCCCAACCATGCCGATTACGTCGCATCGCTCGTGGCTTCGGTGCTGATCTTGCGAAAGGAAACGGGTGAAGAACTGTTCTTTGGCATAGACCAGGGCCTGCTCGTCAAGCGCGGCCCCGAAGTCGATATCGCGGTGCGCCGGGGCGTGCGCGGCGACAGCCTGGATACGCTGTCGGAAACCGTCGCAACCGTCTTCACCGAGGTCGACGAGGCCGAGCGCACGGCGCGCACGGCGCTGTCGCGCCTGGAAGTGGGCATCGTGCGCCAGCTCAGCGAGCTGCGCAAACCCGTTTGAGCCTGCCATGAAAACCGACCGCGACCCCTCGCTCGACCCAATCCGTCGCGATGCCGAACGCCTGCGGCGCACGCGCCGCCGGCCGGCTTACAGCCCGCTGCGCGGGCTGGGCGCCTTTGGCGTGGTCGGCTGGTCCATCGCCATTCCGACGGTGGGCGGCGCGCTGCTCGGCCTGTGGCTGGACAAGGTGGCGCCCGCCCGTTTTTCCTGGCCGATTGCACTCATCCTGGGCGGGCTGGTGATCGGCATCCTGGTTGCCTGGGACTGGATGGCACGGGAAGATCGGCTGACCCGGGATGAAGGCCCGGAAACGACTGAAGAGGATGAGGGCAATGCCTGACTTTGATACACGCGCCGTCCTGCTCGGCCTGGGCGTCGGGCTGGCGGCCAGCAGCCTCTTTTTTGCCGGGCTGGGCTGGGGCCTGCGCTGGGCGCTGCGCGTGCGCCAGCCGGTGCTGGTGCTGCTGCCCAGCTTCCTGCTGCGCGCGGCGCTGCTGCTGGCCGCCGCCTGGTGGCTGGCGCGCGCGGCCAGCCCGCTCTGGTCGCTGCCCGCGTACATGCTCGCGTTTTTCCTGGTGCGCGGCGTGGCACTGCGCCGGGCCCGTCGCGGCCAGGGCAACGTGCCCGTCAACATGGAGCGCAGCTGAATGGAACTGACCCCCGACGTCATCGTGCTGGCCGAGCTCGGTCCAATCACGCTCAACGCGACCATCGTCAACACCTGGATCGTCATGGCGCTGCTGGTCGGCATCTCCTGGCTGGTCACGCGTCGCCTGCGCCCCGACGTGCCGCCTGGGCGCCTGCGCAACGCGCTGGAGGTGCTGGTGCAAATGATAGAAGAGCAGATCGGCGCCATCACGCGCGATGCCGTGCACCCGGTCATGTATTTTGCCGGCACGCTGCTGCTGTTCATTTCCGCGGCAAACATGCTGGCCGTGATTCCCGGCTTTCGATCGCCCACGGGCTCACTCTCGACGACCGTGGCGCTGACGCTGGCGGTGCTGCTGGCCGTTCCCATCTTCGGCATTGCCCATCGCGGCCTGGGCCACTGGCTGCGCAGCTTTGCCCAGCCAACGGTGCTGCTGCTGCCGCTCAATATCCTGGGTGAATTCTCCAAGGCGGTGTCGCTGTCCATCCGCCTGTACGGCAACGTCATGAGCGGCGCGGTGATCGTTGCCATCCTGCTGGCCGTCGCGCCTTTTTTCTTTCCGGTGGTCATGCAGCTGTTTGGCCTGCTGACCGGCCTGATTCAGGCGTATATTTTTTCAATCCTGGCAGCGGTCTACATTGCAGCGGCAATGGCCGATCCGCACGCCAAGCTGGAGGACAAAGCATGAGCGAGTTGAGCCTCGTTGCCCTGGTTTCCATCATCACCGCCGGACTGACGGTGGCCATAGGTTCGTTTGGCGCCGCGCTGGGCGAAGGCCGGGCCGCCGCCGCAGCCATGGCTGCCATCGCGCAGCAGCCCGATGCGGCGCCCGTGCTGTCGCGCACGCTGTTCGTCAGCCTGGCCATGGTCGAATCATCGGGCATCTACTGCTTCGTCGTGGCGCTGATCATGATTTTTGCCAACCCGTTCTGGGACGTGGTGCGCCCGGCGCTTGGAGGCTGAGTCGCGATGTCGATTGACTGGGTCACGGTGCTGGCGCAGCTGGCCAACTTCCTGCTGCTGGTCTGGCTGCTCAAGCGCTTCCTCTACCGTCCCATCCTGGCCGGAATCGACGCGCGCGAGGCCGAGATCGCCCGCCGCATGTCCGCGGCCGACGAGGCGCGCGAACAGGCCCGCGCGGCCGAGCAGGAATACCAGCGGCTGCGTGAGAAGCTGTCCGCGATACGGGAAGAAAAAGTGGCCGAAGCGCTGCGCGCCACCGAGCACGAGCGCGAGCAGCTGCTGGCCGAGGCGCGCGCGCAACGCGAGCAGGAGCACAGGGACTGGCGCCGCCACCTCGAGCGCGAACGCGAAGAGTTCGTGCAGCGCCTGCAGCGTGCCGGCGCGACCACGCTGCTGGAACTCACGCGCAAGGCCCTGCACGAGCTGGCGGGCGAAAGCCTGGAAGCGGCCATCGCGCGCCAGCTGGGCCAGCGCCTCACGCCCATGGCCGCGGAGCTGGGCGCGGCCGCCGGCCCGGTCCGGCAGGCCACCGTCAGCACGCAGCAGCCGCTGCCGGCCGAGGCGCAGGCGCACCTGACGGCCGAGCTCAAGCGCGCCCTGCCCGGCGCCGAGCCGCGCTTTGTCGTCGATGCCGAGCAATCACCCGGCGTCATCATCCAGGCCGGCGGCGCGCGACTGGACTGGACCATCGCCAGCTACATGGACGAATTCAACGCCGCGCTGACTCGCGCGCACCCCGCTGCCACGACCGCGCTGCAACCCGAGCATGAACAGCGACGATAGCATCGGCCACGCCGCCCTGGACGCGGTAGATGACACCGCGGCGGCGCACGCGCGGCAGGCTTTCGAGCAATGGCGCCAGGGCCTGATTGCAACGCCAGCGCCTGCGCCGGTGCTGACCGAGTCGGGCGTGGTGACCGATGTCGGCGACGGCGTGGCAACGGTGGCCGGGCTGGCGCGTGCGCTGGCCGACGAGCTGCTGCTCTTTGCCAGTGGCGTGCAGGGCCAGGTACTTGACCTGGAACCGGATCGCCTCGGCGTCATCCTGCTCGGGCCTGCCGATGCCGTGACCCTGGGCGAGGCGGTCTACCGCACGCGCAAGGTGGTCAGCGTGCCGGTGGGCCCGGAACTGCTGGGCCGCGTCGTCGATGCGCTGGGACGCCCGCTCGACGACAAGGGGCCGGTGGCCTGCCTGGCCCGGGTCCCGGTGGAGTCCGAAGCGCCGTCCATCCTGGAGCGGGCAGCGGTGGCCCGGCCGCTGGCCACCGGCATCACCGCGGTCGATGCCGCCATTCCGGTGGGCCTGGGCCAGCGCCAGCTCATCATCGGCGACCGGCAGACCGGCAAGACTTCGCTGGCCGTGGACGCCATGCTCAACCAGCAGCGCTCCGACCTCACGTGCATCTACTGCGCCGTGGGCCAGCGTGGCGACGCCGTGGTGCGCGCCATCGCTGCGCTGGAGGATGGCGGCATGCTGGCCCGGAGCATCGTCGTTGCCAGCGGCGACGAGGAGGCCCCCGGCCTGGCGTACATCGCCCCCTATGCGGCCATGGCCATGGCCGAGCATTTTGCCGCGCAGGGCCGTGACGTGCTGCTGGTCATCGACGACATGACGCACCACGCGCGCGCCTACCGCGAACTGTCGCTGCTGCTGCGCCGGCCGCCCGGGCGCGAGGCGTTTCCCGGCGACATCTTCTACGTCCACGCGCGCCTGCTCGAGCGTGCCGGGCAGTTCGGAAGCGAACGCGGTGGCGGCTCCATCACCGTGCTGCCGGTGGTTGAAACCGAGGCGGAGAACCTGTCGGCGTACATTCCGACCAACCTCATCTCCATCACCGACGGCCAGATCTACCTGTCGCCGCGGCTGGTGCGCATGAACCAGTTCCCGGCGGTGGACCTGGGCCTGTCGGTGTCGCGCGTTGGCGGCAAGGCCCAGGGCCGCGGCCTGCGCACCGTCTCGGGCAACCTGCGCGTGACGCTGGCGCAGTTTGAGGAGCTGGAGGACTTTGCCCGCTTCGGCACGCGCCTGGATGACAGCGTGCGCGCGCGCCTGGCGCGCGGTGTCGCCGTTCGTGCCGCGCTGCGCCAAGCCGAGCGCGACCCCCTGTCGACGCTCGAGCAGCTGGCCATCCTGGTCGCGGCCATGGAGGGCCTGTTCGACGGCTTGAGCAACGCCCAGGTCGCAAGCGCCATGCACCGGGTGCGCGCTGCGGCCCTGCGCGCCCTGGCCAAGGACCAGCCGCACATTGCTGCGGGCGGCACGCTGGACGAGGACCAGCGCCAGCATCTGCTTGCAGCAGCACGCGAGGCACTGGGCGAGATACCAGACGGCGGCCCTGCAACGACCGGGCAGGATGCGTGATGGCGCATACCCTGGAGCAACTGGCGCGGCAGGAGCAGACGCTGGTCAGCATCCATGGCATCGTGCGCACCATGAAGACGCTGGCCGCGATCAACGCCGCGCCCTACGAACAGGCCGCCACCGCCATAGACGGCTTCCGGCAGACCGTTCGCCACGGCCTGGCGGCCTTTGCCTGGCGCATGGGCAACCAGGTATTGACGGACAGCGGTGCCATGCAACGGCAGGTGCTGGTGGTGTTTGGCTCGGACCACGGCTTTTGCGGCAACTACAACGCGGTGGTGGCCCGGGCCGCGCAGCACTTCCTGGACGCCCCCGGCGCCCAGCCCGGCGTCGTGCTCTGCGTTGGCGCCAGGCTGCACGACGCGCTGGCCGACGCCGGCGTGCCAGCCGACCAGCTGCTTGTGCCGCCGGCTTCGGTCGACGGCATCGGCCGCCTGGCCGGCGACATCGTCACGCGCGTCGAGCAGCTCGGGCGCGGCGCACCGCTGACCCGGCTTGCCGTGCAACTGGCGTATACGCGGCGCGCCGGCCACGCCGAGCGCGAACCGCACGTCGCCACCCTGCTGCCGCTGCAGCGCGCGCTGCTCGCGCCCCCCCGGCGCTGGCCGGGACGATCGCTGCCCGACTTCGGCATGGCGCCAGCGGCGCTGCTAGCCGCACTGCTGCGCCACCACGTCTTTGCCAGCGTCTTCCATGCTGCTGCAGAAGCGCTGGTCACTGAAAACGCGGCACGCCTGGCGCTGATGCAGCAGGCCGAACAGTCCGTCGAGGAGCGCCTGGAAACCGTGCGGCGTGAGCTCTCAGGGGTGCGCCAGGAGCAGATCACCGAGGAGTTGATGGACATTGTCATCGGGCACATGCAATGAACTGAAGAGGTTGAGCGTTTGAAGAGGTTGAGCGAAGATGAAGAGGTTGAGCGTATTGCGTCCAGCGTCCAGCGTGTGCGCCTGATGAAAGATGATCTCGGCCCTTGCGGGCCCTGGATGAAAGCCGCCCGCGGCGGCTGATGAAGGTTTGGCGTCAAGCGTTGAGCGTCCAGCGTGTGCCGGCCACGCTCAACGTTCAACCTGTCCGGATGACAGATGATCTCGGCCCTTGCGGGCCTCGGATGATCGCCGCCTGCGGCGGCTGATGAAAGTTGGGCGTCAAGCGTTCAGCGTGAGCGTACAACGCCCAACGCCCAACGCTCAACGCTCAACCTCCCCATCATGGCGGCGCAGCCGCAGTCATTGCCGCCGCGCAGCGGCGAGGTCATCCGTCATGCGCCACGCCACACGCTCAACGCCAAACGCTCAACCTCCCCTTGGCGCCCTCGCCGCGATTCCCCGCCGAATGAAAGATGATCTCGGCCCTTGCGGGCCTCGGATGATCGCCGCCTGCGGCGGCTGATGAAGGTTTGGCGTCCAGCGTTCAGCGTGTGCCCACCACGCCCAACGCTCAACGCTCAACGCTCAACCTCTTCAAACGCTCAACCTCCCCATCATGGCGGCGCAGCCGCAGTCATTGCCGCCGCGAAGCGGCGCGATCATCGAAGCGTAAGCGAGGTCATGCGTTACGCTCAACGCCCAACGCTTGACGCTCAACGCCAAACGCCAAACGCCAAACGCCAAACCTCCCCGAGCCGCCATGACCGGATACGACCCCATAATCACCCAACTCAACATGCAGGGCTGGGCCATCTCGGACTCGGCTGTCCGGCCGCAATGGAGCCGGCAGCTGCTGGCCACGGCGCAGAAGCAGTGGAAGGCCGGACGGTTCGAACCGGGAGAATTCGGCCGCGCGGGCGCGGGCGGGCGCCAGGCCGAGATCAGGGGCGACGCGATCTGCTGGATCCAGCCGCAGTCACGGACGGCCGCGCATCCGTTCTTTTCATGGATCGCGCAGTTCCGGGACCTGCTGAACCAGCGCTTTGACCTGGGGCTGCGCAGCCAGGAATTTCACTTTGCACGCTACCCGGCCGGCAGTGGTTACAAGAAGCACATAGACCAGCATCGCGGGCGCAACTTCCGCAAGATCTCGCTGGTGCTCTACCTCAACCGGCAATGGGACGCCGCAGACGGCGGCGAGCTTTGCCTGTACGAAACGTACAACCCCGACGTGGAAATCCGGCGCGTGGCGCCGCTGGGCGCGCGCCTCGTCGTTTTTGTCAGTGGCCGCGTCCCGCACGAGGTGCTGCCGTGCAAGGCCACGCGCTGGAGCATCGCCGGCTGGCTGCGGACCGACGAGCCCGCGTGACCGGCGCACCCGGTATCTTGCTGCTGTCCGCGCCGGCGAAGGGATGGCAGGCGTGCAAGCCCGGGCCCGACACGGCGGCATCGACGATCCCGATACTGCATGCCGGACATTCTGGCAACGCTGCGGCGTTTCATTCCGGCGTCTGCTGCGGGCGTCCGCATGCCGGAATCCGTTTCTCTGGCCAGGCCGCTGCTTCTGCCACAATCACGCTCATGTTCTGGACCCTGCCCACCATGCTGACCTGGGCCCGCATCATGGCGATCCCGCTGATCGTGGCGGTGTTCTACGTCTCGCTGCCCGCGCAGCTGGCCAACGTGGTTGCGGCGCTGATGTTCATCCTTTTTGCGCTGACCGACTGGCTGGACGGGTTCCTGGCGCGCCGGCTCAAGCAAACGTCGGCGTTTGGCGCGTTCCTGGACCCGGTGGCGGACAAGTTCCTGGTCTCCGCCTGCCTGCTGGTGCTCGTGCACCTGCACCGGATCGACGTGTTTGTAGCGCTCATCATCATCGGCCGGGAAATCGCCATCTCGGCGCTGCGCGAGTGGATGGCCAAGATAGGCGCGAGCAAGAGCGTTGCCGTGCACATGCTGGGCAAGGTCAAGACGGTGACGCAGATGGTTGCCATTCCACTGCTGCTGTACAACGGCGTGCTCTGGGGCGTGAACACGCACTACTGGGGCGTGTGGCTGATCTGGATCGCTGCCGTGCTCACGGTCTGGTCCATGGCCTACTACCTGCGCAAGGCCGTGCCTGAAATCCGGGCGCGGGTGCGGTAGCGCCCCCCGCGCGAGCCATCAACGCGCGGCGCCGTCCGCATGCAGCCAGCGCGAACTGCCGCGCAACCTGGCCCGAAGGCGCAAGTCGGGACCGATGCGCGCCACGTCCACGTAGTCCAGTGCAACGCCCTGCGCCACCGTGGTGAGCGGCGCCAGTTGCGCAATTCCGGCGCCCTCGCCCAGCAGCAGCGGCGCCTGATACAGCAGCAGCTCATCGACCAGGCCGGCGCGCCACAGCGCGCCGCCCAGGATGCCGCCCGCCTCGACGTGCAGCTCGCCCACGCCGCGGGCGGCCAGGTCGCGCAGCAGGCTGCGCAGGTCGACCTGGCGCCCATCGGCCTGCGCCGGATCGGCGCGCGGCAGGCAAACCACTTCGGCGCCCCGGGCGCGCAGCGCGGCCGCGGGTTCCGGGGACGCGCTGGCCGTATAGATCAGGACCTGGCGGTCCCGGACGCGCCACAACCGCGCATCCAGCGGCGTGCGCAAGGCGCTGTCGGCGATGACCAGCACCGGCTGGCGCGGCAGATCCACGCCACGCACGTCAAGCCGCGGGTCGTCGCCCAGGATGGTGCCCATGCCGGTCAGGATGGCGTCGGCGCGTGCGCGCCAGGCATGGCCATCGGCACGTGCTTGAAGGCTCGTGATCCACTGGCTGACGCCATTGGGCAACGCGGTGCGTCCATCGAGCGACGCTGCCGCCTTGACACGCAGCCAAGGCAGCCCGCGCAGCATGCGGCTGAAAAAGCCCAGGTTGAGCTCACGCGAATCCGTCGCGCCAACGCCCAGCGTGACGTCCACCCCGGCCGCACGCAGCCGCGCAAGACCCTGCCCCGCCACCCGGGGATTGGGGTCCCGGACGGCCACCACCACGCGCGCGATACCTGCTTCTGTGAGCGCGTCGCAACACGGCGGCGTGCGACCCTGGTGCGCGCACGGCTCCAGCGTGACGTACGCGGTGGCACCCGCGACGCTGGCGCCGCGACTGCGAGCGTCCCGCAACGCCATGACTTCCGCATGCGCCTGCCCCGGTCGCTGCGTCATGCCACGGCCCAGCAGCTGGCCATCTGCGCCCACCAGCACGCAACCCACGGCCGGGTTGGGACGGCATGCCGGTGCGGCCAGCCGCGCCAGCGCCAGCGCATCCTGCATGAATTGCAAATCGGTGGACGAAGTCATGGAGCGGAAGGTCGGCAAATCCTGCTTTTTCCAGCCGGGCGCTGAAGACAGCCGGCATGCCGATTGTGACGCAGCCGCAGCCGGCACCTGCGCCCGCACGGCCATGAGAGCCTGCGACGCAAGTGGCGCAAGGCTGGCTGGCGCCACAAGGCCAGGCCGGGACGACAAGGACAAAAGAAAAACGGGTTGCGCCCTTGCTGGCCGCAACCCGTCTTGAAAATGGCGGAGTGGACGGGACTCGAACCCGCGACCCCCGGCGTGACAGGCCGGTATTCTAACCAGCTGAACTACCACTCCGCGCTGGCCAGCCCGGCTGCCACAGCAGCCATGCCGGCCAAAAATGGCGACCCTACGGGGATTCGAACCCCGGTACCCACCGTGAAAGGGTGGTGTCCTAGGCCTCTAGACGATAGGGTCAGTAACCTTCTCTACAACGCCAACCTGGTGGAGGTAAGCGGGATCGAACCGCTGACCTCTTGCATGCCATGCAAGCGCTCTCCCAGCTGAGCTATACCCCCGAACCCTGAAAACCCCTGAAATTCGTGGCGCGCGCTGTATCAAACCCTCAATTATATCCGGTTTTCTACAACGTACGCAGCTTTTGCACAACTCTGTCGCGTCGGCTCAATGCCAGCATGGCATCCAGCGATGGCGTCTGCGGCGTGCCAAATACCAGCACCCGGACCGCCTTGGCCAGCTGCGGCATCTTCAGCCCGTGGGCACGCAGTATAGCCTTTATTTCGGTTGCGATGTCGCCTGCCTGCCACGGCACGTCCTGCAGGCGCCCGGCCAGGTCGTGCAGCGCCGGCTGGACGTCGGCACCAAGGTATTGCGCCCGGTCCGCATCGCTGGCTGACGCGTCGCCGTAGAACAGCGCCGCCGCGTCAGCGAGCGCGACCAGCGTGTCGCAGCGGCTGACATAGAGCTCGCATATGGCCGGCAGCCGCTCGTCCGCAACAAGCTGGCGCGCAGCCAGGTGCGGCGCAACGCGTTCCGCCAGCTCGGCGCCAGACAGGGCCTTGAGGTGCTGCGCGTTGACCCAGCGCAGCTTGGCCTCGTCAAACTGGCCCGCGCTGCGCCCCAGGTGGTCCAGGTCAAACCATTCCAGGAACTGCGCCACGCTGAAGATCTCGTCGTCGCCATGGCTCCAGCCCAGCCGCGCCAGGTAATTGATGACGGCCTCGGGCAGGAAGCCCTCGTCCCGGTACTGGGTGACCGGCTTGGCGCCGCGGCGCTTGCTCATCTTCTCGCCCTGCTCGCCCAGCACGGTAGGCAGGTGCGCGTAAACCGGCGGCGCATGGCCCAGCGCCTGGAAGATGTTGATTTGTCGCGGCGTGTTGTTGACGTGGTCGTCGCCACGGATGACGTGCGTGATCCGCATGTCCATGTCGTCGACGACCACGCAGAAGTTGTACGTGGGCGTGCCATCCGGGCGCGCGATGACGAGGTCGTCCAGCTCGGCGTTGCTGACCTGCACGCGGCCCTTGACCTTGTCGTCCCAGGCAACAACGCCATCCGGCGGGTTGCGAAAGCGCAGGACGGGCTGCACGCCCTCCGGGACGGGCGGCAGCGTCTTGCCGCGCTCGGGGCGCCAGGTGCCGTCGTAACGCGGCTTCTGCCGGGCGGCCTTCTGGCGTTCACGCAGCGCGTCCAGCTCTGCAACGCTCATGTAGCAGGGATACGCCATGCCGCTGGCCTGCAGTTGCGCCAGCACCTCCTTGTAGCGGTCCATGCGCTGCATCTGGTAATACGGCCCCTCGTCCGGCGTGAGCCCGAGCCAGGCCATGCCCTCCAGGATGACCTGCACGGCCTCGTCGGTCGAGCGCTGCAGGTCGGTGTCTTCTATGCGCAGGATGAAGTCACCGCCCCGGCCCCGGGCAAACGCCCATGGGTACAGCGCCGAGCGTATGTTGCCCAGGTGGATGAATCCGGTGGGCGACGGCGCAAAGCGCGTGCGCACGCGCTGCGTGATGGCGGGTTCCTGGTCAGACATGTCCTGCAATTTCCGCACCCATCCGGATGCAAATGAAAGGGTTGGTGGCCACGGCCGGGGTCATGCCACGGCCAGGCAGTGATCCAGGCCACGGGCCAGGTCCTGCTGGATGTCGGGCGCGTGCTCCAGCCCCACCGACAGCCGCAGCAGGCCCTGCCCGACACCGGCAGCATCGCGCTCCGGCTCGGACAGGCGCGCGTGCGAGGTGCTGGCCGGATGGCTGATGAGCGTTCGCACGTCGCCCAGGTTGGTGGCGATGCTGCACACCCGCGTGCTGTCGATCACGTGGAATGCGCGGCGCCGCGCCTGCGCAGGATCTGCTGCACGGACGGCAAACGCCAGGATGGCGCCCCCGCAACCGGACTGCTGCGCCATGGCCAGCGCATGCCCGGGATGCGAGGCAAGCCCCGGGTAATGCACCCGCTGGACAGCCGCATGCGCCTGCAGCCACTGCGCCAGCGCCAGCGCATGCGCGCTTTGCGCCCGGACCCGCAGCGCCAGCGTCTCCAGCCCCTTGTGCACGACCCAGGCGTTGAAAGGCGACAGCACCATGCCCAGCGTCTTGCTCAGCGGGCGCAGCTGCTCGTCAACGAGCGCGCGGGACCCGCAGACCGCGCCGGCCATGACCCGGCCCTGCCCGTCCAGGAACTTGGTGCCCGACTGCACCACCAGGTCCGCACCCAGCGCCAGCGGCCGCTGCAGCGCCGGCGTGGCAAAGCAGTTGTCTATGGCCAGCAGCGCACCGGCCTCGTGTGCAATCGCGGCCAGCGCAGCGATGTCGCAGACGTCGGCCAGCGGGTTGTTGGGCGTTTCAGCAAAGAGCAGCCGCGTTTGCGGTCGCACAGCTGCGCGCCAGGCCTGCACGTCGGTTTGCGAAACAAAGGTCGTGTTGACGCCAAACCTGGCCAGGTGCTCGCCCAACAGGCTGATGGTGGAGCCGAACATGGCGCGCGAGCAGACCACGTGGTCCCCGCTCTTGAGCAGCGCCACGGCCAGCAGCGTGATCGCCGCCATGCCGCTGCTGGTGGCGATGGCGGCCTCGGCGCCCTCCAGCGCCGCCAGCCGGTTTTCAAACGCAGTGACCGACGGGTTGCCGCTGCGCGTGTAGGTGTAGCCCGGCTGCTCGCGCGCGTAGCGGCGCGCCGCGGTGGCGGCGTCGGGCTGCACGAAGCAGCTGGTGAGGTAGACCGCCTCCGAATGCTCGCCGTAGCCGCTGCGCGGCACAGACACGCGCAGTGCCAGCGTGTCGGGGTGCAGCCCCTCGGGAAGCGGTCGTTGGCTCAGAAAATCCTCGTTCACGTCTGTCTGCCTGGTGTGCGGTTGCGGCACGCATCGCGCTGCTTGTGCCGGCCCGTATTGTCCCACTTGCCGTTATGGCACCGCGCCGGCCCAGGAGTCTGTCGGGCTTAAAGACTCACCGATCCACACAACCGCGTCCCTGAATCCGTAACCTCACCTACTGATTCTGCCGGTTTTCGTTGCTGGATCAATGGGTTGCCGTTAAACTGCAGCTCACCCCACAGGTGAGCCGTCCAATGAGTGAATTCGTCATCAAGCAACTGCCCTACAACCTGAGCAGTCAGGCGGGCTTGGCCCTGGTGAGCAAGTATCTGCGGCGCATCAACCTGAATGCGCTTGTTGATCCAATCTTTCCCGTGCGCTGGGGAATCGCCAACAGCGCCATCCTCAAGAGCTACCTGGCCCTGCTGTGCCAGGGCAAGAGTGACTTTGATGCCATCCAAGCGCATCGGGCCGACTCCTTCTTCGCCCGCGCACTGAATCTGACGGCCGTGCCCTCCAGCCCCACGCTGCGCCAGCGCATGGATGCGCAGGCCTCGGCCTGGTTTGAGTTGAGCGGGCGCATCAACGAGGCCTTGTTGTCCATGCGCATCAACGGCCAGGCGGTGGACTTTGGCAGCCTGCCTTGCGGCTACACGCCGCTGGATGTGGACACCTTTGCCATGGACAATGGCGATACCGCCAAGAAGCTGATGGGGCGCACCTACGCCTGGGTGGATGGCTACTGCCCCATTGCGTCTTATCTGGGTACAGCCGGCTTTTGCCTGGAGCTGGCGCTGCGCCCGGGCGTGCAGCACTCGGCACGCGAGAGTGAATATGACCTGCAGCGCGTGCTGCCCATAGCCACGCGCCTGGTGTCCGGGCCCTTGCTGGTGCGCGCCGATTCTGGCTTTTGCTCGCAGGCGCTGATGCGCACCATCGCCGAGCAGGGCCGGCTGCTTGAGCGCGACGTGGCCTTTCTCATCAAATGGAATCCGCGCAGCACGCCGATTGAGCGCATGGCCGCACAGAAGGGGGCGGATGCGGACACCCTGTGGTGTCACCTGCGCGCTGGCAAGCGCCAGTGCGTGTGGGAAGAAACCATCGGCATCGATGCGCTGAGCACCAATACCGTGGCCGATGCCGATCAGGTGCCTGAGCAGCAAAGCCATGTGGTGCGCCGCATCTATCGGCTCACCGAGCGTGTCCTCGACAAGCACGGCCAGCCCATGCTGCTGCCCGAATACATCCTGGAGGGCTGGACAACGACGCTGCCGGCAAAGCTCAGCGCAGGCAAAGTCATCGCCTTGTATGCCGATCACGCCACACATGAGCAGTATCACCGCGAATTCAAGACCGACCTGGATCTGGAGCGGCTGCCTTCGGGCAAGTTTGATACCAACTATCTCATCTGCCAGCTGGCAGCGGTGGCGATGAACCTGCTGCGGCTGATCGGCCAGCAGACGCCGCTGGGCAAGGATGCGCCCATCCGGCACAAGGCCAAGCGCCGGCGCATCAAGACGGTGATGCAGGAGATGATCTACAAGGCCGGGCGCATGATGCATCATGCCGGACAGTACCTCATTGGCCTGGGGGCCAATGACCCGGGCTTTGCGGTGTTCGAGCGCCACTATCGCTGCCTGGCCAGCGACTGAGCACCCCGACATCCAAAACCTGCACCACTGACGACGCCAAGCCCCTGGATGATGCCAGAGGTGGGCACACGATGCGTGGCCGCAAGCGGCCGATAGGCTGCCCCGTGAGCGACAAGATCGTCCGAACCGTGAGCCGACGGGCCTTTGGCATGGGGTTTTGGATGGTTTGTGCGGGCATTGCGGGCTCTTCAGGCGCAGGAAATGGAAATCAGCGGGGCGGTCACGGATTCAGGTTCGACGACAAAGCGCGCCAGATGATCTTCGGCAAGCCACTCATCGACCGAGGGCGGCAGCAGGTAGGCGGTGGCGCGGTCGACGCTGATGAAATTGCTCATGTGACCTGCGGTGCGGTTGCGGTAACGCAAATTTTATCTGTTGCGATGTTGAAGGAAGGGCCGTGTGAAGGAAAGGCCGAGTTTTAGGGGAAAGTCCGACAGGCTGCTAGTATCAGCCACTGCTGGATTGGGCGGCGCGCGATGCAACTGTTGTTCCCACCTTGACCGAATTGGTCCAGGAACAGCCGAGCCGAGCATTTTGGAAGTGTTACAGGCTCATTAAACATTCTGGCAAGTCTTGGAGCCGCAAGCAAGCATACACGGGATGTACAAGGCCATGAGACTGAATCTGCGTCGTCCAGCGCGCCGGCGCGCATCCTAAACGTCAGCGCGTACCGCTGTACGTGCCGCAGCGTCCCTATAACGGACTGGTCTGCAGACTTCGTCTCAGGCGCGTTAGCCTGTGGTCGCCGCATAAATAATCAAATGTTTCTCAACTGTCCAAACGCTGAAAGGCAGTTCATTTTCCGGGCGGTTCACGTCGTTACAAACACCTTTACTAACCGTTGACCACGCGGTAAACTCTATACACCACGGCTGGCCCGGGGGCGACCTTCCCTTCAGCCAAAAAGACCGTTTGGTTTACCCAACCGTAGCGCTCGTCACCGGCCTCGAGTCGAGGATTGGTGAAAAAGTATTGGTCGCCGTACTCAGTTGACGTGTCGCCGCCGCCGAGCACTGCCCCTACGGCTGGAGTGACTTGAATCAAGCCATTGTACTGGACATAGATATGCGCGCCGTCAATAGTCTGTATAGTGAGGCGCACGTCAAGGCGACCGAAACCATCATCGCCAAGCAGCACCCAGTCAGCCCCAGCGCCAATAATCGCTCCGCTAAGTCGCTCACCGACTACGCTTCCGTCAATAACGTTGAATATCAGGCGCTGCCCAAAAGGACCTCGGCCAATCTCGTCGGCTCTAAGATTAGCGCGCATCTCGGCTTCGTATATTAACTTTACCATATTTTATCCTATGACGGCGAAAAGCTTATCCGATCCACGTTCAGTGGACCCTCCAAAGCACACCAAGTCCCATCCACCGACGATGGCCTTGGCCACTTACTGCGTTCCAGGTACTGGTTGTCGGTGGGCAGCGAGGAGATTCGTTCTTGTCGGCGTCATTGTGTAACTCCGTCGGCACGTAGCGCCTGGTGAAAACAAATCAGCGGAGCCAGGTAGCATTACAACACTTCACCCGACCAACGTTGTCCAGCAACGACTGGAGAAGCATTAATGTTGCTTTGTTTTAAACATATTCCCAAGATCTTTGGCTGTCGGCTCGATTATATTAGTGAACAGCTTATCAAGAGGCATTCCTTTGAATTCGGGTAAGTACGTGGCATTCCAGTACGCCCACAAAGGCATACCTTCGGGACATTCAGCCTCTGTGATTGCTATTGCGAGTAACACATCACGATAGAAGCCAGGAGGAGCTGCATCAAAAGCCTCCCGAAGCTGCTGCGTGTTCATATACCTGATTCCGTGACCCTCACATCCGAAGCACGCCTCATACCGGCATAGCCACGCCATGTCACATCGATTGGGCTGCGCCAACGCGCCCAAGCCACGCCATCAGCCTGCACATGGTCTGTCAAGG
>JALOAS010000143.1 GCA_023228705.1 Ottowia sp.
TCTTGAGCTGGTTGGTCCCCACGTTGCCCATGGGGCCGCTCAGGCCCTCGATCATGGCGAGCTTGACGGTCTCGCCCTGCTGCGCCAGCGCAACGCCGCTGCCCATCATCACGGCCATCGCTGCTGCGACCAGTGTCTTGAACTTCATTGCACGGTTTCCTCTTGAAAAAATCAATGTCAAAGCATATTCACTTGGCAGGGTATGCACAATAGGGGCAAACCCGAACAACTGTCGCCCAGACGTCAGCTCCGGCTGGCAGGCCGGACTGCAGGACCCGCATTCACGGGCAACGCCGCGACATGGCCGATGGATGCTACAGGTCCTGCAGATCAGGCAGACTGTAGTCCTTGAGTTGTTCCCGCAGCTTGCGCTTTTGCATCTTGCCGGTGGCTCCCAGCGGAATTTCCTCGACAAAGACCACGTCGTCCGGGATCTGCCACTTGGCAAGCTTGTCCGAATACAGGGCCAGGATCTGCTCCCGGGTCACGTCGGCATCGGGTTTCCTGACCACGGCAACGACGGGCCGCTCGCCCCACTTCGGATGCGGCATGCCTATGCACGCGGCCATCGCCACGCCACGATGCGACATGGCGACGTTTTCTATGTCAATGGAGCTGATCCATTCGCCGCCAGACTTGATGACATCCTTGCTGCGGTCGGTGATGTGCATGAAACCGTCCGGGTCTATGGTGGCCACGTCGCCGGTGGGGAACCAGCTCAGGCCGTCCTGGTCGGTCTTGAGCGGATTCTGGTCGCTCTTGAAATAGGCAGACGCAATCCAGGGGCCACGCACCCACAGGTCGCCAAACGCCTTGCCGTCCCAGGGCTGCTCGTTGCCGTCGTCGTCGACGATTTTCATGTCGATGCCAAAGATGGCGCGGCCCTGCGTGTTCAGGATCCTGCGTTTTTCTTCCTCGGGCAGGTCCAGCTGCCTGTTCTTCAGCCGCGCCACCGAACCCAGCGGGCTGGTTTCGGTCATGCCCCAGGCGTGGATGGCGGCCACGCCAAATTCGTCCTCGAATGTCCTCTGCATGGCCGCTGGCAGCGCCGAGCCACCGACGATGGTGCGCTGCAGCGTGGAGAACTTGAGGTTGTTATCCTGCAGATGCGTCAGCAGCATTTGCCAGATGGTGGGCACGCCGGCGGCAAAGGTGACTTTCTCGGCCTCCATGAGCTCGTACAGCGACTTGCCGTCCATGGCCGGGCCGGGAAACACCACCTTGCAACCAACCAGCGCCGCCACGTACGGCAGGCCCCAGGCGTTGACGTGGAACATGGGCACCACCGGCAGCATGGCATCGGCCGCACCCAGGCCGATGGCATCGGGCAGGGCGCCGGCGTATGCATGCAGGATGGTCGAGCGGTGGCTGTACAGGGCGCCCTTGGGATCACCCGTGGTGCCACTGGTGTAGCACAGCCCGGCGGCTGCGTGTTCGTCCAGCTGCGGCCAGTTGTAGGTGTCGGTTTCGCCACCTATCCAGGCCTCGTAGCTGATCAGGCCGGGGACGCCCGAGTCGGGCGGCAACGCATCGGCATCGCACAGCAGCACCCAGTGCCGGACCGTCGGGCAGTTGGCATGCACGGCCTGCACGATGGGCAGGAAAGTGGCGTCAAAGCAGACCACCCTGTCTTCGGCATGGTTGATGACCCAGGTGATCTGCCTGGGGTGCATGCGCGGGTTGATGGTGTGCATGACGCGACCCGAGCCGGACACGCCAAAGTACAGCTCCATGTGCCGGTAGCCGTTCCAGGCGATGGACGCCACCCGGTCACCCTCGGCGAGCCCGGCGCGATCGAGCGCGTTCGCCAGCTTGCGTGCGCGCCGTGCCATGTCGGCATAGCCGTAGCGATGAATATCGCCTTCGACCCGGCGCGAGACGATTTCCGTGTCGCTGTGGTGCCGTTCGGCGTGCTTGAGCAGCATGGAAATCAAGAGCTGCTGTTCCTGCATCAATCCCTGCATCATGTCCCCTCGTGTGTTTGGTTGCCAATGACAAATCTGCGCTGATCTTACCGCGCATGCCCATCCCGTCCAGCCGCCATGCAAGGCACCGGCTTTCTGCCCTGCAGCGAGCGGCTGCACGATGGGGCCGCTTGTCCCACAATGGGGTCATGGCAACCGCATGCGTCACAACGGCACCGCCCCGGCTGGCCGAACCCGCGATTCGCCAGTTGGGCCCCTCCTTCTTTCGCGCTGTTGGCCCCGAGCCGCTACCCGAACCCCACTGGGTGGCGATCAACGACCTGCTGGCGCGCGAGCTGGACCTGGACAAGGAGTGGCTGGCCTCGGACGAGGCGCTGGAACTCTTCAGCGGCAACGCCGATGGCGGTGACATCCAGCCGCTGGCAACGGTGTACAGCGGCCACCAGTTCGGCGTCTGGGCCGGCCAGCTGGGCGACGGCCGCGCCCTGCTGATCGGGCAGACGCCGGACGGCCAGCAGATCCAGCTCAAGGGCAGCGGGCGCACGCCCTATTCACGCGGCGCCGACGGCCGCGCCGTGCTGCGCTCGAGCATCCGCGAATACCTGTGCAGCGCGGCCATGCACGGGCTGGGCATTCCCACAACGCGCGCGCTGTGCATCGCGGGATCCCCCGCGCCCGTCTACCGGGAAAGAACGGAAACCGCGGCCGTTACCACCCGCACCGCGCCCAGCTTCATCCGCTTTGGCCATTTCGAGCACTTCAGCTACGCCGGAGAGCACCGGGAGCTGAAGACGCTGGCGGACTTTGTCCTGGACCGCTTCTACCCCGACTGCCGCGCCAGCGAGCAGCCGTACCTGGCCCTGCTCCAGCGCGTGGTGCGCAAAACGGCCGATCTCATCGCCAGCTGGCAGGCGGCGGGCTTCATGCACGGCGTCATGAACACCGACAACATGAGCATCCTGGGCCTGACGCTGGACTACGGCCCGTTCCAGTTCATGGACGCCTTCGACCCGGCGCATATCTGCAATCACTCGGACGGGCTGGGCCGCTACGCTTACCAGAACCAGCCGGGGATCGCGTACTGGAACCTGCGTGCGCTCGGCCATGCGCTGCTGCCGCTGGTCCCGGATGCAGAAAGCATGAAACGCACGGTCCAGACCTACGAAGCCGCGTTTGCGCACGCCGTGGGCCAGCGCATGGCAGCCAAGCTGGGCCTGGCTCACGCCAGTGAATCCGGCATCCAGCTGGTGACCGACCTGCTGGCGCTGATGGCGCGCGAGCGCACCGACTACACCATCTTCTGGCACGCGCTGACGCAGCACATGGCCGGCAGCAGTGCAGCGCCGCTGCATGACCTGTTTGTCGACCGCGCGGCACTGGACGCCTGGCTGATCCGTTTTGAGACGCTGGCACAGCAGGCGGGCCAGGCGCACAGCATCGCGCGCATGCAGCGGGCCAACCCGGCCATCGTGCTGCGCAACCACATGGCGCAAGAGGCCATAGAGCGCGCCGAGGCCGGCGACTTCAGCCTTGTCGAGGAGCTGCTGCTGGCGTTGCAGCAGCCCGATCGCGCGCCCGCCGGCCATCCGGAGTGGATGCGGTTTCCTCCCGACTGGGCCGCTGCCATCCAGGTCAGTTGCTCGTCATGAGCCCACGCCATCTCGGCTCCTAGCATCGTCAGCTCAGCGGATGACAGATGACCTCGGCCCTTGCGGGCCATTGATGACAGCCGCCTGCGGCGGCTGATGAAGGTTTTGCGTCAAGCGTTCAGCGTCCAGCGTGAACGCCCAACGCCCAACGCCCAACGCCCAACGCTCAACGCTCAACGCTCAACCTCCCCGTCATGGCGGCACAGCCGCAGTCATTGCAGCCGCGTAGCGGCAAGATCATCGAGGCGCCAGCGAGGTCATCCGTCATGCGTGTGGTGTTGCTGAGTATCGTTTCTAATCAGCTCTCGGCTTGGGCGCAGGCCCGGCGTTCCGGTCAGCCGTGCTTGTTCCACAGCTTGGGCTTTTCCACCGCTTCGCCGGCGTCGCGCCAGGCCGTGAAACCGCCGCCCAGATGCGCCACGGGCTTCAATCCCATGTCCTGCGCCGCCTTGGCAGCCAGCGCCGAGCGCCAGCCGCTGGCGCAATGGAAGATGAACTTCTTGTCTTCCTGGAAAATCGGCCGCGCATACGGGCTCTCCGGATCGATCCAGAACTCGAGCATGCCGCGCGGGCATGAAAACGAGCCGGGGATGCGGCCCTCGCGCTCGAGCTCGCGCGGGTCGCGCAGGTCCACGATCACCGCGCCTCCCGATTCCATCGCGGCCCGAGTCTGCTCGACGGTCAGCGTTTCAACCTCGCTGTTGGCTTCCGCCAGCAGCGCCTTGTAGCCATGCGTGATGTGTTGTGCCATGGCGCCAGTTTACCGCCCTGCGCAGGCGGGCAGCGGGGCGGCGCGGGATGAAACCATTTTCCCGTCCACGGCTCTGACCAAGACGTACGTCGCTGCCATGCTGCAGCACGCAACGGGCCCTTGGCGTCGCGGGCGGCCAACCCATGATCAACCAGCCCATCGTCGACAATAGGCAGACCATGACTTACGAAATACAGAAAACCGGATCCGAATGGCGGGCCCTGCTGGCGGACAAGGACGCGGAGCCCGGCGCGTACGAAGTCACCCGGCAGGCCGCCACCGAGCGTCCATTCACCGGAAAATATGAGCAGCACTGGGCAGACGGCAGCTACCACTGCATGTGCTGCGGCGCCAAGCTGTTTGAATCGGAGACCAAGTTTGACGCCGGCTGCGGCTGGCCCAGCTTTTCACGGGCCGCCGTGCCCGGCGCCATCACCGAGCAGCGCGACACCAGCCACGGCATGGTCCGGGTGGAGACGCTGTGCTCCAACTGTGGCGCCCACCTGGGCCACGTATTTGAAGATGGTCCGGCGCCGTCCGGGCTGCGTTACTGCATGAACTCGGCCGCACTTGATTTTGAATCCCGGTAGTACCGGCGCGCGCTCCGCGCGTGGTAGAGCCGTAGAATGAGCCGCTTCATGCGCGCAAGCGCCCAACGCCAGAGTGCTGCATCCTAGAATCCGTAGTTGGGTGCGCCTGAGGGTGCAGCGATGGGCGTGTCAGGCAAGGGTGAGTGCTGCGGCTCCAAAGGTGCCTGCGCACCTTTGGACAGCACGAACAGAAGCAGCCTCTGGCTGCGGGGCGCCCTGCAAGGGCGACAACGCCGCAGACTTGCTGTC
>JALOAS010000144.1 GCA_023228705.1 Ottowia sp.
GTACTAAGGAATGATGGTACTCTGAGCGATGTTGGTAACATCTATGATATATTACAGTTAGATGAAAATAAAGCTCCTGTAGATTATAGCTCTGTTAAGATATTAGCTAAGTCTTTACCTGTAGTTATGTATCTAGGATATTTCATAGGTCTTAAGAACATTCTTAAGATGCTTAATATGGAATATAGGTATATAGAACCTCGTAAGCAAAAGAATCTTGAGAAACATGAATTTGCTGTTACTTTCCTAGATGGTTCTTATGTATTCTCTAAGAAAGATAAAACAGCAGCTAGTGTAGTAGCTGGCTTATTAGAGTATGAGAAAGAACTTAAAGCTTATAGTTTCGATGAGCTTAATAATAAAGATGTATATCTTAACCTTTTAAACGCTAAAGGTATGAGTTCTTTCTATATCAGAGAAATGGAAAACATACAGCAGCTATTCGTTGATCCTATTAGTAAAGATCTTTTAGAAGAAATGAAAGAGCCTACTACTTTTAATGGGTTATTGATAAGAGCTACTGAGATGTTACAGAGTTACGATCATCCTGATAGTCAAGATACTAAGTACATGCGTATCAGAGGCTATGAAAGGTTTGCTGGTATCATCTATAGACAGGTAGCTGATAGTATACGTTCTTATAAACATAGAAACATAGCAGGTAAGTCTAAGATCGAGATGTCTCCTTATGACATTTGGCAGACTATCATGAAAGATCCTGCTGTTAAGCTAGTAGAAGATATTAACCCTATACAGAATCTTAAAGAGTCTGAGATCGTCACTTATGTAGGTGTAGGTGGTAGAGATAAGGGTAGTATGAATAAAGCTTCTAGAGCTTATCATAAGAACGATATGGGTGTAGTATCTGAAGCTACTGTAGATAGTAGCGATGTAGGTATCAATGCTTATCTATCTGCTAATCCTAAGTTTAAGAACCTTAGGGGTTTAATAGACGATACTGAAGGTGTAACTCCTAGTAACCTGGTATCTACTAGCGCACTACTAGCAGTAGGTGCTGATAAAGATGACTTCAAACGAGTAAACAAATGCTCCTTATGGTGGAAATGCCATAAGCAAACTTCTCTAATTGCTGGGAACTCCTAACTACTTATATAGAAGGACAATCAGCAGCGAAGCTACTGTATAAACAGTAGAACGTTCAACGACTAGTCGAAAGACGTAGCGCCAAGTGGTGGGTATATCCCTTAAAGCGAAACGGGAAGGGTCCTAATCCTTATTAAGGAAGGATCATGATATAGTCTGTTCCTATGTGAAAGCATAGGCGGGTGTCATAGCACACCGGGTATATACGGATACGGTATATACTGGACATAAAGAAACTTCATCTCTATCCAGAATGGTCACCTTATCGCTAGTGATTCTTATAAACAATCTCAATTACGTACTGGTTATGAGTACATAGTACCTAACAGAACTAATGATGTATTTGCCTATACAGCTAAAGCTGATGGTAAAGTTATCTCTAAGACTGATAAAGGTATAATTATAGAGTATGCTGACGGTAAACGTAAAGGTATAACTCTAGGTAGGATATATGGTAAAGCTGAAGGTAGTGTATATCCACATGACATAACTAGCGATCTTAAAGAAGGTCAAAAGTTTGTTAAAGGTGATCCTATCGCTTATAATACTGGATTCTTTGAAAAGGATATGTTAGACCCTAAGAGAATCATATTAAAGAACAGTATGATAGTAAAGGGTGCTTTCTATGAATCTAATCAGACTCATGAAGACTCTTCAGCTATTAGTAGACGTATGGGAGAACAGCTTAAATCTAAGACTACTAAGATAAAATCCTTTGTAGTTAACTTTAAGCAGAATCTTTTAGATGTAGTTAAACCTGGATCTAAACTATCTCCCAAAGACATACTTATGGTTATAGAAGATGAGATTACCTCTACTACTAATGCTTTTGATGATGAATCATTAAGTGTTCTTAGGAAGTTATCTAATCAATCACCTAGATCAGGTTACTTAGGTAATGTAGATAGGATAGAAGTTATTTATCATGGAGATAAAGTCGATATGTCACCTAGTCTTAAACAGCTAGCTGATAGAAGCGATAGACAAACAGCAGATGTTTGTAAATCTTCTGGTAAACCAGTCATTAGTGGATCTGTGAATGATGACTATAGAGTTAGTGGAGTACCACTATCTTTAGATAAAGCTGAAATCAAATTCTACATAACTATTGAAACACCTGCTGGGGTAGGTGATAAGATAATTAACTTCTCACAAATGAAGTCAGTTATCGGTGAAGTCATGGAATATAAGATGACTACAGAATCTGGTGAAGAGATAGATCTAGTCTTTGGATTTAGAAGTATTTTGAACCGTATTGTAAATAGTCCTCTTATAATAGGTACCACTACAACTCTGCTAAATGTGATAGCTAAAGAAGCTGTCAAAATCTATAAAGGATGATAAATATGTCTGTCGATGTTCTATTAAACGAACGTAAGGCTCAGTCAGCTACTGTGCTAGCTAATGGAGCTGAGTTAGTAAGCGGTATTATTAAAGAAATCGCTGGTAACGATATTTCAACTAGTATCAATGGAAATACCGCTACTAATCAAGTTATACAAACTATAGCTTTACAGCGTATCTCTAAAAAGCTAGAAGAGAAACGTAAAAACCTACGATAAGGTATAGATAGAGACTAGGGCTTTAACCCTAGTCTCTAACCACATGAAAAAGAGGACTTTTAAATGCTGAACAAAAATACTTTCATGAATGCTGTAGGTTTTGCTGAAGCGTTAGCTGCTAATAACGTAAAAGCTGCAGCTCTTCCTAATACAGTTATTTATGAACTAGTTAGACTATCTAATCCTGAATTCTTTAATCAGAAATTAGATAATGAACAAAGCTTAGATCTATTTGCTGATTCAGTTCAGTTAGCTACTCAGAGCGATCATGGTAATCTGTCTGCTCATAGTGCAGCTATCGATGGATATATTCAGGATATCTCTCAACTGGTATCTAATCACATTAGCTATGCTAAGAACTCCGTAGTTCCTGTAATTAATGACTTCAGTGAGAAGTACCGTCAATTTAGGGAAAGTATCTCAGGTAGTGAAGTAGCTAAGTATAACGTAGTTAAGCTATGTTTACCTAGTATCCTTAAAGATGAGAGTTTCTTAGAGGTATTAAAACCTTATAAGAATCGTAAACCTTTACAACCTAGTAAGAGCTTCTTCCTTAAAACTGATAAGACTGATGAAGAACTATTAGCTTTAGTATCTATCGGTCATAATCGTACTGATAAGCTTATCCATGAATGGTTAGGTCAGTTTAATCCTGAATTCCTAAGTCATGTATGGCAATCGTTCTTTGTAAATAGTAAAGGTGCAGCTACCTTTAAGTTTCAGGATATCGAAAAGCGAAATGTATTTGAAAGATGTGATGTAGCTTTAGCTATGTTCCTTATCTCAAATAAGCTTTTCAACGATGTACAAGATGCTGAAGGTATGGATCTAAATACCTATAAACGTATCATGGCTGAATACCGTGATTACTCAGGTTCTGTACTGACTCAAGCTATCGATCGTATCGTATATTTTACTAAAGCTAAAACTTTAGTAGTAGAAGCTTTAACTGAACCTTATACCGTAAAGGTAAATGGTGAGTTATACGATCCTTGGTTAGATAATGGTGGTGATAGTGATGTTATCCTAGGTCTAGCTGTATCTGGTTCAGATGTTAGAAACCTAGATCTGATCAATGAAAATGCTCAGAAATATAAGAACCAATGGAACAGCTATGTAGCATTCCTTTCTACTAAAGAAAAGAATGAATCAGTTCTAGCTTGTAAGCGTTGGATCGAAGGTGAAGTATATAGCGGTCTTAAGACTCTTGATGATACTGAAAAAGAATACATCAACTCACATCCTACTTACATGGATACAGTTAAAAAGCTTTTAGCTGAAGAACTGGATATGATTAAGAGTAAGGATCTTGAAGATGTAGATCTAGTATCTTTACGTATCATCGGTAAAGTAAGGTTCTTCTATACTTGTGCTTATGAGATCCTTAGTGATATGTTAGAAGCTAGTAAAGTAAATCCTGATATCGATCCTCGTGAAGCTGCTTTATTTGCTGCTATTAACTATGTAGCAGATTATGTAGCTGATCAGATTACACTAGCTGCTTAATAGATGACTAAGTATAAGCGTAATGCTGAAGCTGTACTATCTCAGTTAGTAGAAAACAATAGCGGTCAAGTAGTATGTAAAACTGATTGTAGGATACAAATACCTACTAGGTTTTCAGAGACTGCTGTTGGACTAGCTGAGATAGGTATCAACACTTATACATACGGTATGTTTGCTATCATCAGAAATGATACTAATGAATATGCTGTATGTAATATAGCAGCTTTAGTTGAACTTAATCCTTTTAAGGTTAGTTTAGTTACTATAGATGAAGTTGAATATCATGAGTTCTACTTTGAAGCTGGACAAGTAGTTATAGAAAACACTAGTCTGGTTAAGAGGGACTTGTTGATGTACAACATCATGGATGAGATAATCTTTAAAGGTAAGATGCCTTGGTACATGGATTATGAAGATTTAGGTAAGATGTTTGATACTGCTAAATATCATGCTAATTCCAATGTAGGTCAAAACCTTGAGACTATCGAGTTTATTACATCTATGGTTACTAGATCTAAACAAGATAGAAGTAAGTATATCAGAGCTGTAGGTAATAGCTTTAAAGACTTTAGTTTGGATAAGATAGAATATGTTCCTTTAAAGAGTGTATTCTATTCTGTTAATAGTACTGTAAATAAACTAATCGGTAGTTACTTTACTGATGGCGTTACTAGTGCTTTAGTTAAGAAGACTGATAAAGTACAGAAGATAGAATCTATACTTAGAGCTTAATGATAACATACCTAGAACAGCCTCATAGGCTGTTCTAGGTACTATGTCCATTATGGTATGATAGGATTTATAGAGCTTATATAAAGGATTATAACATGTTAGAAGCTATGCTAGGTATGAGTGGCGGTAGTGTTAGTATAGGTGAATGGAAGTTATTAGCCAGTGATGGA
>JALOAS010000034.1 GCA_023228705.1 Ottowia sp.
GCTCAAGCGCGGCCACGACATCGGCAGCGTGGACGGCATCATCGGCGCGCAGACGCGCAATGCTGTGCGCGAAGAACAGCGGCAACTGGGTATGGACCCAGACGGCCGCGCCGGGCAGAAGCTGCTCAGGGCCCTGCGCGACTGAACCGCCACCAGCACTGCCACGCCAAAACCCACTGATTTACTCGAACATCTCATCTCCCGGCGATTTCCCTATAACATGAAGCACATCTTCTGCCTCCATGGCGGGCGTGGCCGGCACATGAATACGACACCGTAGCCGCCTGCCGGCCACCCGGCCCGGACCTTGACGACCTGCAATCCGGCCAGGACAATACCGCAAAGTGCGATGCGTGCGTCTGTCGCGCAGTCCTCCAGGAACGCTTCCCGGAATTGACACAGTGCGCCCAGCACGGCCGGGTGAAACGCCCAGCGTCAAAACTCGCTTGCCGGTATGTGGCGCGCCTCACGCTCCGTCAGAATGGCGCGTGCTTCGTCGAGGATTTCTTCGACGTTCGCCTCCACAAGCTTCAAGGCAGTAATGGCGACGGCGACCGGACTGGAATCCACGCCCAGGGAATTGGAGGCCGACAATCTGCGGGCAGCGCTGTTGGAACCGACCTTCAGCACATGCTGCCCGAACGTGAAGACATCGACGGCCATCCTGCCGGGCGATAGCGACCTGGGCGGCACATGCGGCGCAGGGCGTCGATCGATCGCGCTGGCATCGGGCGCCAACGAGACGCCGGCCATGCCGGCGACACGGCGAAAATCCTCCAAGAGCAGATCCGGATTCCAGGTCATCGACCAGATTCCCCGGTGCTCGACGTCCACCCGCTACCTGCACGCCACGCCAGCGGGAAAGCGGCAGATTGCCGTAGCGCGTCCAGCGGGAATGACAGGAACTCACGCAGCCCGGCAACGACCTCGGAGAGCTGAAGCTCGACCAAGGCATTCTTCCTCAAGAATGCCTGCCATTGGGTCTGCTTCTGCCGATCCTGGGCAAATTCGTCGCTCAAGCCGAAAGGGAGCCGTCCGGCAGCGGCGTCCTGCGGCGCTCAAAGGTGGCGTGGATCGCCTTGCACAGGAGATCGCCATCGAAGTCGGTGTAGCGCGACAAGATCCAGAGATCGAAGTAATCCTTCATGCGGCTGTTGGCGATGCCGAGCGCCACCAGCGCCTCCAGCTTCTCGGCGATGACCGTGTAGCGGGGATACGCGCGCAACTTCGGCGCAGGCATCTCCGACAGCATCACCGGGTAGTCGACGGCCTCGGGGCCGGGCGTCACGGCGTCGCCGAAACCCACGTCGACCTGCACGTGGCATCGGGCACCGTCCAACAGGCCGATCAGCGTGACCCGGACACCGGAGTAGTTGGCTTCCTTGCGAATCTCCTCCGCGTGTACCGAGTCGGCCTGAAAGCGCATGCCGTCGTCCAGTTCTACCGCACAGATCTCCCGAAACGTCGCCTCGACATGCCGAATCTCGGCCGAGCCAAAGCTCAGCAGGTCGGCGTCGCGTGTCGGACGATGCGGGATGTCGAACCACAGGTTGAACAGCAACGCCCCCTTCAGGAAAAAATGGTCGGCAAGAGCCGAGACGCTCAGGCGATACAGGAGCCGCTCCACGGCGTAGCGGGTGAGGACGAAGTTGAAGTCCTGCTTGTCGGTGCGGGCTTTGGCGAGCAGTCGCGCGCGGACCGAGGCGGCGGTGTTCCGTTTGCTCACGTCAGACTCTCCAGGTAGGGCCGCATCACATTGGCCACTCGGTACAGCTCAGCAAAGCGCCACAGCTCATCCATGCCGACACGCTTGGCACGCCAGGTTTCCTGCAGTGCCTCCAGCGCGACATCGAGGCCGATCTTGTTGCGGAACTTGAAGCAGTCGACCACGGTCCGGGCCACGTTGGTGACGCGCACTGGCACACCATCGATGAGGTGCTCCTCGATCCCCTCCGTCAGCGCAGCGCCAGAGAAGCGCACAATGCGCAGCGGGGGATAGTCCATCTTGGGCGCGCGTGCCTTGTTGGGGATCGCCAGCCAGACCTCAAACGGCGACTGCGTGGTGAGTTCGTGCAGGCGCAGTGCCGACAGCAGGCAGACGATGGCTTGCGGGTGTTTGCGTGCCACCTCGGCCAGCGCACCATGTTCCGATACGGGCCGATCCGGAATCGCGTACAGGCCGCGTCCCACGCGTTGGAGCAGCCCTTGCCGCACCAGCCGCGTGAGGGCAACAGTGGGCAGCCCATGCTTGTCGAGATCGCGCGAGCGTATCAGGCCGTGCTGAGCGGCGAGTTCCAGAATGCGCTGGTGTGAACTACCCATGTGGCCATTATGTTGTGTTTTGTCGGTAATTGTTGACAACTACCGACAGAACGCAACACTGATGAATTCCTCCCACTCCCCAATGCTGCAGTCCAACCGCTTGATTCGCCCGCGCGCAACTCGTTGGTTCGTAATGCCCGTGTTCGCGGCCTTTGCGAACTTCGGGCGTGCCGGGGGAGCGAGGCCAGAGAGAAAACCGGCCGGGAGAGAGTGGAAGGTGGTCCTGGATGGGGCGATGGGCCGGATGCCGGATGCCGAAGTCCGCAGGCTTCCGCAGGGGCCCCCGCGAACACGCGGGGGCTGGGCGCGATCGGGCGCACGAAAAAAGGCCAACAGCGAACTGTTGACCTTTTGGTATTGGTGGCCTGGGACAGAATCGAACTGTCGACACAAGGATTTTCAGTCCTCTGCTCTACCAACTGAGCTACCGGGCCAGAGGGCGCCATTATAAATGAGTCCTGCGGCTGGCTGGCCCGGTACGATCCCTGCGGCGCTGGTAGTGCCAAAAGGGGTTTGCGCGTACAGCGCAGCGCGGTCACCAGGCCCGGAAAGTACCAGAGCATGACCAGCATGGCAGCCATGAGCAGGAAGTACGGCAGGCAAACGCGGGCGATCCACGTCGCCGGCTTGCCGGTCAGGCCCTGCAGCACAAACAGGTTGAATTCCACTGGCGGCGTGATGTGCGCGGCCTCCACCGTGACCACGAGGAAGATTCCGAACCGCAGCAGGTCGATGCCGGCTGTGTGGATGACGGGCGGAACCACTGCTGGAGCCGCTCGAAATGCGCCCGCCACCAGCACGACCCCACGGATTGCGCAGCATGCTGTAGTGCGGATTGATGCCGAGGCCCGAAAACCCAAATTCGGTCACGTTGGTTTGATCGACTATGCCCGCGACAAGCGTCGATCATGTGGTCGTCTATCGGCGCGTTGGCTTTGGCTGGTGCCGCATTTTTCAGGACTGCTTACTCGGCGGTCCTGACTTGCCCGGCCACGTCTATGTAGTCCTTGACCGAAATCGGCATCCCCCTCGAGCGGCGAGCGCAAGATGCCAACCTTGCGCAGCATATACGCTACTCGTGCCTGCATTCGTGCCGCCTGGCCCAGGGAATTCACCATTGCGAGCAAGTCATTCATGGTGTCTCAACCCGCAGCACAGCGCTGCTGTGTCGTGTTTTTAAAACCTCCAGTTTCACGGCCAGTTTAATTTGACACCGTGCCATCGGCTTGAGGGGCCAAAAAGGGCGCCTTCGATCACCCGCCGGACCGCTGCAAATTCATGATTTTGACGCCTGCAGCAAGTCACACACCCGATCGGCCAGCGCCAATGCAGCGGTCAGGCCGGGCGATTCGATGCCATAAAGATGGATCAGGCCGGTGACCCGATGCGCGCGCTGGTCCTGGATCAGGAAATCGGCATCTGGTGCTCCAGGGGGCACCAACTTGGGACGAATGCCTGAATAATCCGGATGCAGTGAATTGTCGGGCAATGCGGGCCAGTAGCGTCGAATCACTTCGTGGAAACGCGCGCCGCGCTGCGGGTCGACGGTGTAGTCCACACGATCGACCCACTCCACGTCGGGCCCGAAGCGGGCACGCCCGTTCAGGTCCAGCGTCAAATGAACGCCCAATCCGCCTGCTTCGGGCACCGGGTAGATGAGGTGAGAAAACGGCGCATGTCCGGAAAAGGCAAAGTAGTTGCCCTTGGCAAAATGGTATTTTGGGATGCTTGTCGGCGCGAGCCCTCGGATCATGTGCGCAACCTCGACCGCCTGCAGGCCGGCGGCGTTGACCACATGCCGCGCCAGCAGCTCCATGGGCCCGGTTGAACCGACGCGCAGCACGACGCCCGCAGCCGATGGCGCGACCTGGCCGCCGACCACCGGCGAGCACAGAGCCACCATGCCGCCAGCGGCTTCAAGATCGGCCCACAGCGCCAGCATGAGTGCGTGACTGTCGACGATTCCGGTCGACGGTGACCACAAGGCAGCCGCGCAACGCAAGGCCGGCTCCTTGTCGCGTGCGGCGGCACCATCGAGCCATTTCAGATCGTGGACGCCATTGGCAACGGCCTTGGCGTGCAGCGCCCGCAAGGCCGCCTGCTGCTCCTTGCGCGTGACCACGATCAGCTTGCCGCAGCGCCGAAACGCAATGCCGCGAGAGCGGCAGTAGTCGTACAACAACTTGCGCCCACGCACGCAGCACCGCGCCTTCAACGACCCCTGTCGGTAGTAGATGCCGGCATGGATGACTTCGCTGTTGCGCGAGCTGATGCCGGTGCCCACGGCGTTGGCAGCTTCCAGCACCAGGGTCTGCAGGCCCGAGCGGGCACAGGCACGCGCCACCGCCAGGCCGACCACGCCGGCGCCAATGACCACGCAATCCATCTTTTCCGTCATGATGCACTCGCGTCAGGACTGGGTGCCAGGGCGCAACGCGCTTTGGCCGCCTTGCACCAAACCGGCACCGCCGGACTACCGAATGACGATCTCGATGCGCGACGGCTCATCCCACAGCCATCCGGACGCTGTCTTGTACAGTGGCGGAAAATGCCCGGGAATGACGACGTCGGCGTTCTTGGCGATCCACCGCAGCGTCGTACTGGCACGGCACGCAGGGTCAAACTCGTTGGCAGACTGCAGACGGGCCAGCTCGCGATAAGTCTTGCACGCATCCCCGGCCAGCACCACGCGCTGCCCCGACTCGGCCGTGTAATGCAGCAGATAGCTGCCCGGCGTGTGGCCGGGCGCGTGGCGATAGTGCAAGCCCGGCGCCAGCTCGCCCTCGCTGTCTCCGATCAGATGCGGCTTGCGCCGCTGCAGATACTCATTCATGCCGACGCTGAAAAAGATATCGCCAGCCGCAGGATTGTGTGCATAAGCCCATTCGGCGGCACCAACGTGGACCGTGGCATTGGGAAACAGATCGAGGTTGTTGGCGTGATCAAAATGCAAGTGCGAGAGAAAGACGGTACGGATCGATTCCGGAGTCAGCCCTTCGCGCTCCAGGGCCTGCAGCAGCAACAGGCGCGTACTGTGGTGTCCGGTGTCGAACAGCACCGGATCGCTGCCTTTGACGCGGATCAAGGCAACGGTGGAGAAACCAAAAAACCCGCCCTTAAAACTCAGGCTGTTGCCTTCGACCAGGATCTTGTGGCTGACGGACATGATGCTTCCCTGCTCTTTATTGCGATACGGCTCTTTGCTGTCTTGCAGGATGGCTTTTGCGTTCGCCCCGGTCCGTCATTGCCCGTACATCATGCGCGGCAGCAGCATGACGATATCCGGGAAAATGGCAAACAGAGCGACAGCGACTATCAGCATCAGGAAAAACGGAAAGGCTGCTCTGGAAATATACAGGATGTCGCGGTCGAACATGCCCTGCAGCACAAACAGGTTCAGCCCCACCGGCGGCGTGATCTGCCCCATCTCAACGACCAGCACCAGATAGACGCCAAACCAGATGGTATCGATGCCGTTGGCCTGGACGGCCGGCAACAAGATGGCGGTGGTCAGCACGACGATGGAAATGCCGTCCAAAAAGCAGCCCATGATGATGAAAACCACCGTCAGCACGGCCAAAAACACGAAATGGCTCAAACCCATGCTCGTGATCCAGCGGGCAATGGCCGCAGGCAGGCCCGAATAACCCATGGCCAGTGTGAGAAAGGCAGCGCCGGCCAAAATGAACGCGATCATGGACGACGTCAAGGTGGCAGCCAGCAGCCCTTCCTTGAAGGTACGCCAGTTCAGATCGCCAAATGCCCAACTCATCAGCAATGCCAGCACGACGCCGACAGCGGCCGAGTCGGTCGGACTGGCCAGCCCCAGGTAAATCGAGCCAACGACGCCGGTCACAAACCGGGCCGCCGACACCCAAAGCTCGAGCGCCAAGCTGCCGAACAGGGCTATGACGAGGATGATGGCTATCTGACCGACAAGCGTGCCGACCGCAGAGTGGATCAGCTTGCCGTGTTTGTGATGCACCTGGTTGCAAGGGCCAGGCGCTGCCGGCTACATCCTGGCCGGCAGCGCGGTCACCAGGCCCGGAAAGTACCAGAGCATGACCAGCATGGCAGCCATGAGCAGAAAGTACGGCAGGCAGACGCGGGCGATCCACGTCGCCGGCTTGCCGGTCAGGCCCTGCAGCACAAACAGGTTGAACCCCACTGGCGGCGTGATTTGTGCGGCCTCCACCGTGACCACGAGGAAGATGCCGAACCACAGTGGGTCGATGCCGGCTGTGTGGATGATGGGCAACACCACGCCCATGGTCAGCACGATGGTTGAGATGCCGTCCAGGAAGCAGCCCAGGATGAGGTAGAAAATGGCCAGCATCACCACCAGCATGCCCGGTGTCAGCCCCAGGCTGCCCACGAACTGCGCCAGGCGGCGCGGCAGCCCGATGTAGCCCATGGACAGGGTCAGGAACGCGGCCCCCGTGAGGATGAGTGCAATCATGCAGTACAGTCGCGTGGCGCCGAGAAGCGCGTCCTTGAAATTGGACCAGCTCAGCGCGCGCTGCCAGGCCGACAGGACCAGCGCGCCCACCACGCCTATGGATGCCGCCTCGGTGGCGGTGGCAACGCCGGTGTAGATGCTGGCAATGACCGCGGCAATGAGCAGCACCACCGGGATGAGCTGGCGTGTTTCCCAGATCTTTTCACGCAGGCCCATGCTGGTGTCGTCACGCGGAATCTGCTCCGGGTGCAGCAGCGACCACAGCATGATCCAGCCGGCAAAGAGCGCCGCCAGCAGCAGGCCGGGCAGGACGCCGCCTATGAACAGCTTGGCAATCGACTGCTCGGCCGCCACGCCGTAGATGATGAGGATGATGGATGGCGGAATGAGCAGGCCGAGCGTGGCGGGGCCGCCCAGCGTGCCGATGATCTGCGCGTCCGGGTAGCCGCGCTTTTGCAGCTCCGGCAGGTTCATCTTGCCCACGGTCACGCAGGTGGCCGCCGATGAGCCCGTGACCGCGGCAAAGATGGTGCAGCCCAGGATGTTGGCGTGCAGCAGGCGCCCGGGCAGCGCGTTGACCCAGGGCGCCAGGCCCTTGAACATGTTGGAAGAGAGGTTGGTGCGGTACAGGATCTCGCCCATCCAGACAAACAGCGGCAAGGCGGTCAGCGTCCAGCTGCTGGACGAGCCCCAGATCGTGAGCGCCATGGCGTCACCCGCCGCGCGCGGGGTGAAGAATTCCATGCCAAACCAGGCCACCCCGGCCAGCGCCAGCCCAACCCAGACACCTCCGCCCAGCAGCGCAAAGAGCACCACGATCAGGACAACGCTGACGGCCACCTCACTCATGGTGCGCGTCCTTGCCGCGGGGGTCCACGCGCCGGCCCAGCAGCTGGAGCACCAGCTCGTCGCAAAAGGCAATGAAGAAAACGATGGTGCCCGCCGCCATGAACAGTTGCGGAATCCACATGGGCGTGGCGTCCAGTCCCATGGAGACGTCGCCAATCTCCAGCGACTGCCAAACCAGGCGCACCGAATACCAGGCCAGGAACCCGGCGATCACGGTGGCAAGTGCGAGCACCACCGCCTCGAGCGCATGATGCAGCTTGCCCTTGAGCACGCCCAGCAGCAGCGTCACGCGGATGTGCTCGCCGTGCTTGAGCGTGCTGGCCAGTGCCATGAAGCCGGCGCCGGCAGTAGCATACCCGGCGTAGGAGTCGGCGCCCGGTGCGACAAAGCCAAAGTAGCGGCTGACGATGGTCAGCACCACGAAGAACAGCACCGCGACCATGCAGATGCCGGCGAGCCAGCCGCTGCACCAGTACAGGCCATCAAGCAGGCGCCGCATCGTGGATCACCAGCAAAACACTGCGCGGACCCGGCCGATGCGGGTCCGCGGCATCATTTCGATGCTTCAAACGCATCCAGCGCGGCCTGCCCGTCTGGCCCGGCCTGCTCGACCCACTCCCTGGTAATAGTTTCACCCACCTTGCGCAGGTCGGCCTGCAGCTCGGGCGTGGGGTCTTCCACCGTCATGCCGCCATCGCGCAGCACCTGCAGGGACTCCTTGTCGACCTCGCGCGAGCGCTCCCAACCCCGTTTCTCCGCGTCTGCAGCCGCCTTGCGCAGGACCTCCTGCTCGTCCTCGCTGAGCGCGTTGAACGCCTTCTTGTTGACGGTGACCGCGTTCTTGGGGATGAAGGCCTGCACCTTGTAGAAATGCTTGAGCTGCTCGTAGAGCTTGTTGTCGGCGCCGGTGGCACTGGAAGTGATCAGCGCTTCGATGACGCCGGTGGCCAGCGCCTGCGACAGCTCCGCCTCCTGGATGGTCACCGGCTGCGCGCCCACCAGCTCGCCTATGCGCGCCGTGGTGGGCGAGTACACGCGCCACTTCAGGCCCTTGAGGTCGGCTGCGGAGTGGATTTCCTTGTTGCTGTAGATGCTCTGCGGCGGCCAGGGCACCGAGTACAGCAGGATCTGGCCCTGCTTGTCCAGCTGCTTCTCCAGGTACGGCTTCTGCGCCTGGTACAGCTTGAACGCCTCGTCATAGCCGTTGACCAGGAACGGCAGCCCGTCGAGTCCGAAGATCTGTGCCTCGTTCTGGAAGCTGACCAGGAAAAACTCGCCCATCTGCACGTTGCCGGTCTGCACGGCACGCTTGATCTCGGGCATCTTGAACAGCGAAGCGCCAAAATGCGGCGTGATCTGCAGCTCGCCGCCGGTGGCCTCGGCCACCTCATCGACAAACTGCTGGTTGTTCTTGGAGTGGAAGTTGACCGCCGGGTAGGCGGTGGCAAAGTCCCACTTGGTCTGGGCACGCGCCAATCCGGCAAGACCCGCAGTACCTGCGGTGGCTGCGAGCGCGGTTGATATGCAGAAGGTGCGCCGTCTCATGTCTTGTCTCCCTTGCTAGCTGAATCAAGTCACACTCTAACCGAAAAAACACGGAACAAAAACCGGTGCGCGCGGCGGGCTGCAGCTGCGCCGTCATGACTGCGCCGGTTGGGCCGATGATATTGTGCGTCTGGTGTTGCAATCGGCTGCCATGCCTGCCGGTACACTGCGGTGATGGCGCCGGCCATGCCGCGCCTTGCACGCCCCGTTGCCATGTCGCTCCACACCTGGCTCATCTTCCTGCTGGCCGCCGTCGGCCTGTCGCTGTCGCCCGGCCCCAATGGCCTGCTGGCGCTGACGCATGGTGCGTTGTACGGGCACCGGCGCACCCTGTTCACCATCACCGGCGGCGTGCTGGGGTTCGTGGCGATCATTGCGCTGTCCATGTTTGGCATCGGCGCGCTCATCCGCGCTTCGGTCGGGTGGCTGACGCTGCTCAAGTGGGCCGGTGGCGCGTACCTGGTCTGGCTCGGCGTGCAGGTCTGGCGTGCGCCGCCGATGACGCTGGACACCAGCGCGGCCAGCGGCCCCGGCAGGGCGGGCCGGCTCTTTCGGCAGGGGCTGCTGTCGGCCACGACCAACCCCAAGGGGCTGCTTTTCTTCACGGCCTTCCTGCCCCAGTTCATCGACCCGGCGCGCAGCCTGCCGCTGCAATTTGCCTTCATGGCCGCCACCTTTGCCGGCACCGAGTTCGTCACCGAATACGTGCTGGCCAGCGCGGCGCACCACATCAGCCCGTGGCTGCAGCGGGTGGGCCGGCGCTTCAACCAAGCCTGCGGCGGCGTGTTCATGGCGCTGGGCGCGGCGCTACCGTTCACCAACTGACCCCGCGCCGGTTTCTTGATACGCTACCGACACACGGTTGGTGTGGCGGGCACTGCCGCCCACAGCAGGAGCAAGAGCTATGGACATCAACAGCGACCTGGGCGAGAGCTATGGCGCCTGGCGCATGGGCGACGATGCGGCCATGCTGGACATCGTCACCAGCGCCAACGTGGCCTGCGGTTTTCACGCCGGCGACCCGGCGGGCATCCTGGACACGGTGCGGGCTGCCGCGCAGCGCGGCGTTGCCGTGGGGGCGCACGTGGCCTACCCCGACCTGGTGGGCTTTGGCCGGCGCAACATGGACCCGACCTCCCGCGAGCTCACCGCCGACGTGATCTACCAGATCGGCGCGCTGCAGGGGCTGGCCGCTGCTGCCGGGACGCAGGTGCGCTACGTCAAGCCGCACGGCGCGCTGTACAACACCATTGCACGTGACGCACGGCAGGCCGACGCGGTCATCGATGCGCTGCTGGCCGTTGACGCGACGCTGGTCCTGGTTGCGCTGGCTGGCACGCCGCTCATGGCTCGCGCGCGCGATCGCGGGCTCGCGGTGGTGGCCGAGGCGTTTGCCGATCGCGGCTACAACGACGATGGCACGCTGGTGTCGCGCCGCCTGCCGGGCGCCGTGCTGGACGATCCGGAGCAGATTGCGGAGCGCATGCTGGCCCTGATCCGGACCGGAAGCATCACTTCGGTCAACGGTCGGGCCGTGCCGCTGCGCGCCGACTCGATTTGCGTGCACGGCGACAGCCCCGGCGCCGTTGCGATTGCGCGCCGGCTGCGCGCGCACCTGGAGCAGGCAGGCGTGACGCTGCGGCCCTTTGCCCCCAGCGCCTGAGCACACGGCCCATGCGCGTGCTGCCGGCCGGCGATACCGCCCTCCTGGTTGAGCTGCAGGACCTGACGCAGGCCCTGGCGCTGTACCGCAGCCTGCAGGCACGGACGCCGGCGGGCGTGGCCGAGCTGGTTCCGGCCGCGCGCACCGTGCTGGTCCGCTACGAGCCCGCCGCCACGTCGCAGGCGCAGCTGGAGGGCGAGCTGCTGCGCCGCGGCAGCGAGCTGGACCATGAATCGGCGGACCAGCCGGAAGGCCGGGTGGTCTCCATCCCGGTGCACTACGACGGCGCCGACCTGCCGCAGCTGGCCGAGCTGCTGGGGCTGAGCGTGCAGGAGGTGATCCGGCGCCACACGAGCCGGCCCTGGCAGGCGGCGTTTGCCGGCTTTTCTCCGGGCTTCGTCTACCTGGCCGGCGATCATTTCGGGCGCGACATCCCGCGGCACCGGGTTCCGCGCACGCAGGTCCCGGCTGGCTCGGTGGCGCTGGCTGGCAGGCTGAGCGCCATTTATCCCAGCAACAGCCCCGGCGGCTGGCAGCTGCTGGGCACCACCGACATCGCCATGTGGGACCTGGACCGCGAGGAGCCCGCGTATCTGCAGCCGGGGCTTCAGGTGCAGTTTGTCGATGCCGGCGCTCGCAAGCACGTCAACCTGCCCGCGGCCCGACGGCGACAGCAACCGCAACCGCCGGCGCCGCAACCTGCAAGCGGCAGCGCGGTGATCGAGTTCGTCCAGCCCGGGCTGCAGACGCTGCCACAGGACCGCGGGCGGCCGGGCAAGACGCAGCTGGGGGTTTCAGCGTCCGGCGCGCTGGATCGCGGGGCCCTGGAGCGGGCCAACCAGCTGGTGGGCAACCCGCCGGGCACGCCCGTCCTTGAAAACACGTTCGGCCAGATGACGTTGCGCTGCCATGGCCGGGCCACGCTGGCCGTGGCCGGCGCCAGCGTGCCGCTGGCGCTGCACGCAGCCGACGGAACGCACTGGCCGCTGCGTGGCGACCGCGCCATTGCGCTGGACGACGGCGACACGCTGGTGCTGGGCAGCCCGCAGCGCGGCCTGCGCTGCACGCTGGCCGCGCGCGGCGGCTGGCAGCTGGCTGCCGTGCTGGACAGCTGCAGTCGGGACACGCTGGCCGGCCTGGGCCCGCCGCCGATCGCGGCAGGCGCCCGGCTGGCCGTGGGTCGCGCCGTGGCGCCGCGGTTGCTGCGTGCCGTTGCGCTGGCCGAACCCGCAGCAGCCACGCTGCCGCGCATGGGCGAAACCGTGACGCTGGACGTGGCTTTGGGGCCGCGCAGCGACTGGTTCACGCCGGAGGCGCTGGCGCTGCTGCAGTCTCAGCCCTGGCGCGTCACGCCGCAATCGGACCGGGTGGGCATGCGGCTGGACGGGCCGAAAGCGCTGGCGCGCAGCCGCGATGACGAACTGCCCAGCGAGGGCATCGTCAGCGGCGCGGTCCAGGTCCCGGCCAGCGGCCAGCCGCTGCTGTTCCTGGCCGACCATCCGCTGACCGGCGGTTACCCCGTGATCGCCGTGATCCTGCGCCACCATCTGGATCTGGCCGCGCAAATCCCACCCGGCTGCGACATCCGCTTCAACGTGGTGGCGCCGTTCAATGGAAAAAGCCATGCATAAAGTCCTGATTGCCAACCGGGGCGTTCGTGCGCAGCACGGGCTGGCCAAATCGCAGGGCACGCGCAGCGTGCAGCAGGCGACGAGCCACGGAGAACACGATGATTGAAAAAGTGCTGATCGCAAACCGTGGCGAAGTCGCCTGCCGCATCATCCGCGCCTGCCGCGATTACGGCGTTGCCCCGGTGGCGGTGTACGCCGACGCCGACGTCGATGCGCTGCACGCGCGCATGGCCCACGAGGCTTGGGCACTGGACGGCACCAGCGCAGCAGAGACGTATCTGGACATCGACAAGCTGCTGGCCATTGCGCGCAAGAGCGGCGCCGACGCCGTGCATCCCGGCTACGGATTCCTCTCCGAGCGCGCTGACTTTGCGCAGGCGGTACTGGAAGCGGGGCTGCTATGGATAGGACCGGACCCCGCGACCATGCGTGCGCTGGGCGACAAGCTGGCCGCGCGCAGGATCGCGCTTGAGGTTGGCGCGCCGCTGGTAGCCGGCACCGCCGATCCGGTGCAGGACGCCGCGCAGGTGCTGGACTTTGCGCGCGAGCATGGCCTGCCCATCGCGATCAAGGCGGCCTTTGGCGGCGGTGGCCGGGGCATCCGGGTGGCGCGCGAGATGGACCAGGTGGCCGAACTCCACGAATCGGCCGTGCGCGAGGCCCGCGCCGCCTTTGGCCGCGGCGAATGCTTTGTCGAACAGTTCCTGGACCGCCCGCGCCACATTGAAGCGCAGGTGATTGCGGACCTCCACGGCAACGTCGTCGTGCTGGGCACGCGCGACTGCTCGCTGCAGCGGCGCAACCAGAAGCTGGTGGAAGAGGCGCCGGCACCGTTTCTCACCGACGCGCAGCGCCGGTTGGTCCACCAAGCCGCGCACGACATCTGTGCCGCGGCCGACTACGTCAGCGCCGGCACGGTGGAATTCCTGCTCGGCCAGGACGGGCAGCTCTCATTCCTGGAAGTCAACACCCGACTGCAGGTGGAGCACGGCATCACCGAAGAGACCACCGGCGTGGACCTGGTGCGCGAGCAACTGCGCGTGGCCGACGGCCTGCCGCTGTCGGTCACGGAGACGCCGCCGCCGCGCGGGCACAGCATCGAGTTCCGGATCAACGCGGAGGACCCCGGCCGCGGCTACCTGCCCACGCCCGGCACCATCACGTGCTTTGAAGCACCGGCCGGCCCGGGCGTGCGCGTGGACAGCGGCGTGGCGGCCGGCTCGCGGGTACCCGGTGCGTTTGACTCGCTCATGGCCAAACTGATGGTCACTGGCGCCACGCGTACGCAGGCGTTGACCCGGGCCCGGCGCGCACTGGATGAATTCCGCATCGAGGGCGTAGCCACCGTGCTGCCGTTTCATCGCGCGGTGGTGAGCCACCCGGCCTTTGTCGGCAGCGATGGCTTGCGGGTGCACACGCGCTGGATAGAGACCGAGATGGCCACCGCGTTCGATCCTGCGGCACGCCCCGGTCCCGAGCCGGCTGCGCCGCTGACGCGCAGCTTCATAGAGATCGACGGTCGGCGTATGCGACTTGGGCTGCCGGCCAGCCTGATGTTGGGCGCAATCCATGGCGGGCCGGACAGGACCGCAGCAGAAGAACCAGAGGCACAAACCGGTGACGTCAGCGCACCCCTGTCCGGCACGCTGCTCAAATGGCACAAGCAAGAGGGCGAACAGGTGGCCGCCGACGAGCAGGTCGCCACGCTGGAAGCCATGAAGATGGAAACGGCGGTCGTTGCGCCCATCGCCGGAACATTTCATCCCGTGGCCAGCGTGGGCACCCAGGTTGCCGCCGGAGACGTGATTGCGCACATCAGGCCCGCCCCGGGCTCGACCTGACCGGGCCGGTGACTGCGCGGCGCCGTTTGGCACAATGATCAGACCGATCCCAAGGCCGATTCGCAGGACCATTTCATGAAAGTTCACCAAGCCATCGCCCGCGCACTCTTCGATACCGGGACCGCGCAACTGTACGGCCTGATAGGCGACGCCAACCTCTTCATGGTCAACAGCTACATCAACGACTGTGGTGGCAAATACCTGGGCGCGACACATGAAGCAGCCGCCGTGCTGATGGCGCTGGGCCACGCCCGCGTCTCCGGCGCGACAGGCGTTGCCACGGTCACGCATGGACCTGCGCTGACCAATGCGCTGACGGCGCTGGTCGAAGGTGTGAAAGCAGCAACATCCATCGTGCTGCTGGCCGGCGACACCCCCGGGGAAGACAGAGAACACGCGCAATCCGTCGATCAGCGGGCGCTGGTGCTGGCGACCGGCGCGGGCTTTGAACCGCTGCGCTCGCCGCAGACCGTTGCCGAGGATCTCAACCGGGCGTTTTACCGGGCACGCACCGAACACCGCCCCATCGTCTTCAACATGCCTTTGGAATTTCAGTGGCAAGAAGCAGACTACCAGAAGTTGCCGCTGCGCTTTCCGGAAGCACGCAGCGCCATTGCGTCGAGCGCCGACATGGACGAGGCCATAGGCATCATCGCCTCGGCGCGGCGGCCGGTGGTTGTGGCCGGACGCGGCGCGGTCGATGGAGAAGCGGCCATCCAGCGCTTCGCCGAGCGCATAGAAGCACCGGTGGCAACCTCGCTGCGCGGCAAGGGGCTGTTTGCAGATGATCCGTTCAACCTCGGCATTTGCGGCACGGTCAGCCATGCCGTGGCGCTGGACGCCATCGGCAGCAGCGACTGCCTGATCGCCTTCGGCGCCAGCCTGAACAAGTACACCGCCGGGTTGGGCGGCCTGATCAGGGGCAAGCGCATCATCCAGGTCAACCCGCTGGCCAGCCAGATCGGTCGCTTCACGCCGGTGACCGTCGGCCTGGTCGGCGATCCGGGACTCACGGCCGATGCCATGGTCGAGTGGCTGGACAAGGCGGAAATCCCAGGCTCGGGCGCGCGCACGGACGATTTGCGCGCGCAAATCGCCGCGCACAAAGCGCGCCGGCGTCAAATGCCACGCACCCCGGCGGCGGGCACGGTCGATTTGTTCGAGCTGGCGCAGACCGTTGACCAGATGTTCCCCAGGGATCGCGTCTACGTCTCGGGCACGGGGCGCTTCATCCGCGTGTGCTGGCCCGAGATTGCAGTGCAGGGCGGGCGCGACTTTGTCGACACCATAGGCTGCGCCGCCATCGGCTTGGGCCTGGGCACGGCCATGGGCGCCGCCGTCGCCGCCGGCGGCCGCCCCACGCTGCTTGTCCTGGGTGACGGCGGACTCATGCTGGGCGGCCTGAGCGAGCTGGCCACCGCCGCGCGCGAGCAGCTGAATCTCGTGGTCGTGGTTTGCAACGACGGCGGTTACGGTGCCGAATACGTGCAGTTTCTGGACAAGGACATGGATCCCGCGCTCAGCCTCAACCACTGGGCTGGATTTGCGCCGGTGGCGCAGGCGCTTGGCTGCGACGGTCGCAGCGTCACCAACACGGATGAACTGCGCGCCGCCCTGCAAGCGGCCACGGCAGCCGACCGTCAAGGGCCATTCCTCATCGACGTGAAGATCGATCCGGCAATGACGCCCTACTATCAATCACCCAAATAACAGCGTCCCGTCCGGCGAAGCGCAACATGGTTGATGTCAGCAACCGGCAAGCGGGATCAGGACTCGGCCGGCACAAAGCGCAGATAGTCGGTTACCTTGCGCACCTGGCCGGGATAGCGCTTTTCAACGTCCGCGTCGGACAGGCTGGCCGGCACCACCACGTCATCGCCTGGCGTCCAGTCGACCGGCGTTGACACGCCCTGTTTGTCGGACTGCTGCAGCGCGTCGAGGGAGCGCAGGATCTCGTCGATGTTGCGACCAATGCTGGGCGGGTACGTCAGGATCAGCCGCACCTTGTGGCTGGGGTCGATGAGAAAGACCGAGCGCACGGTCACGGTGGCGTCGGCCTCCGGGTGAAACATGCCGTACTGCTTGGCAATGCCCAGGTCGGGGTCGGCAATGATGGGGTAATCCACTTCCGCGCCACCCACCCTGGCCACGTCCTTGATCCATTCCCGGTGGCTCTCGGTCGGGTCGACCGACAGGCCGATCAGCAGCGCGCCGCGCCGGTCAAACTCGGCCTTGCGCCGCGCAAACTCGGCCAGTTCGGTGGTGCAGATGGGCGTGAAGTCCTTGGGGTGCGAAAAAAGCACCACCCATTTGCCCTGGCTCCAGGCATGAAAGTCAATGCTGCCCTGGCTGGTATCGGCGGTGAAGTCTGGCGCCGTTTGTCCCAATTGCAAGCCCATGATGAAGTTCCTTTCCATGTTGAAATTGGCATCCACACGCACCACTGCGCCAACAGAACCGTTGCACGAGCAGTGCGTCAACCCGTTAGTTATATACGAATTCGAGTAGCTCAAACGCCATTTTTATAATACGCATATAACTGCGGCGCCTGCGTGCGCGAACCGGGTGCCCGACGATCTGCACCGGCCAAGAGAACGCACCAGAAAGCTGGACGCATGCCGCAGGCCGTCGCGTTTAAACTGGTCGCAGCGACCGCATCGCTCAAACAAACTGGAGTCCAGCCCCATGAAATCTCGCGCAGCCGTTGCCTTCGAGGCCGGAAAGCCCCTGCAGATCGTTGAAATCGACGTGGCGCCGCCCAGGGCGCATGAAGTGCTGGTCAAGGTCAGCCACACCGGCGTCTGCCATACCGACGCCTTTACCCTGAGCGGAGACGACCCGGAGGGCGTTTTCCCGGCCGTGCTGGGACACGAGGGCGCCGGCGTCGTGGTTGAATGCGGGCCCGAAGTGAGCAGCGTGCAGCCCGGCGACCACGTGATCCCGCTCTACACCGCCGAGTGCGGCGAGTGCACGTTCTGCAAGAGTGGCAAGACCAACCTGTGCACGGCCGTGCGCGCCACGCAGGGCCGGGGCGTCATGCCCGATGGCAGCACGCGCTTCTCGTACCGGGGCCAGCCCGTCTATCACTACATGGGCTGCTCCACGTTCAGCGAATACACCGTCGTGGCCGACGTGTCGCTGGCCAGGATCAACCCGGCGGCCAACCCGGAACAGGTCTGCCTGCTGGGCTGCGGCGTCACCACCGGCCTGGGCGCGGTGAAGAACACGGCGCAGGTGCAGGCTGGCGATACGGTCGCCGTCTTCGGGCTGGGATGCCTCGGGCTGGCGGTGATTCAAGGCGCCAAGACCGCGGGTGCGGGCCGCATCATTGCCGTGGACGTCAATCCGGCCAAGTTCGAGCTGGCGCGCAGCATGGGCGCCACCGACTGCGTCAACCCCAGGGATCACGACGAGCCCATCCAGCAGGTCATCATCGGCATGACCGGATGGGGCGTGGACCACAGCTTCGAGTGCATAGGAAACGTCGAGGTCATGCGCGCGGCGCTGGAGTGCGCGCACCGTGGCTGGGGCCAGTCCGTGATCATTGGCGTGGCCGGCGCCGGCAAGGAAATCAGCACGCGGCCGTTCCAGCTGGTCACCGGGCGCAAGTGGATGGGCACGGCGTTTGGCGGTGTCAAGGGACGCAGTGAACTGCCGGGCATGGTGGAAGACGCCATGTCCGGCAAGATAGACATTGCGCCCTTTGTCACGCACACTTTGCCAATCAGCCAGATCAACCGGGCGTTTGATCTCATGCATGAAGGTGCATCGATCCGCACCGTCCTTCATTTTTAAACCGGCGCGCGGACGGCAGCCCGCAACCTGCACGCCATGCTGCCGGAGAACGGCAGCACCGAACAGCCAGACCGTCACGCCTGCCCTCGCCGCGGTAGGGACCGGCCACAGACGACCTGGCACCTCGCATCAAACGAAAGGCAAAACCATGCAACGCATTGAACAGCACGCCAGCTTTGGCGGACGCCAGGAAGTCTGGCAGCACCCCAGCAGCAGCACCGGAACGCCCATGCGCTTTGGCATTTACCTGCCGCCGGCAGCGCTGGCGGGACAGAGACGGCCCGTACTCTACTGGCTCTCCGGGCTGACCTGCACCGAGCAGAACTTCATCACCAAGGCCGGCGCGCAGCTTTACGCGGCACAACACCAGCTCATCGTCGTCGCACCCGACACCAGCCCGCGCGGCAACGGCGTGCCTGACGGCGACGACTACGACCTGGGCCTGGGCGCCGGCTTCTACGTCAACGCGACGCAGGAGCCCTGGGCGCGCCACTACCACATGCAGGACTACGTTGCCGACGAGCTGCCGGCGCTTGTCAGGCAGCACTTCCCGGCCAACGACCTGTGCGGCATCTTCGGCCACAGCATGGGCGGCCATGGCGCGCTGGTGACCGCGCTGCGGCATCCCGGCCGCTACCGCAGCGTCTCGGCGCTGGCGCCCATCGTCGCGCCGTCGCAGGTGCCGTGGGGCCAGAAGGCACTGACCGCCTACCTGGGCAAGGACCCGCAGGCCTGGAAGGAATGGGACAGCGTGGCGCTGATCCTGGACGCGGAGGAGCAGCTGCCGCTGCTCGTGGACCAGGGCGAGGATGACCCGTTCCTGGACGGACTCAGGCCGCAGCTGCTGGAAGATGCCTGCAACGCGGTCGAGCACCCGCTCACGCTGCGCCTGCACCCCGGCTACGACCACAGCTACTATTTCATCGCCAGCTTCATCGGCGACCACTTCGCCCACCACGCACAGGCGCTGAGGTCAGCCGCATGAGCGTGTCCAACGGCAGCCATGGAACTGACGCGTGAGTCCATCCAGAGCGGCGCGTACCTGCGCTCTTTTGTCGACCTGCCCGGGCAGCCCAGGTGGCCGCGCGAACGCATCCTGGCGGCATTGCACGACGCCCTCTCACGGCGGCCGCCGGGACAGCCGCTGTGGCTGTTTGCGTACGGCTCGCTGATCTGGAACCCGCTGTTCCGGTATGCCGAGCGCCAGTCCGCGGTGCTGCACGGCTGGCAGCGGCGCTTTTGCCTGCGCCTGCTGGCGGGCCGCGGCACGCCCGAGCAGCCGGGCCGCATGCTGGCGCTGGACGCCGGTGGCGGCTGCGCGGGCATGGCGTTCCGCCTGTCGGAGTCGGGCCTGGACGACGAGCTGGCGCTGGTGAGCATACGCGAGCTGCCGTACGGCAGCTATCGCATCATCTGGCGCGAGGTGAAGCTGGCAGACCGGCGGCGCGTGCCGGCACTGGCCTTTGTGGCCAATCCCGCGCAGCGCCAATACGCCGCCGACGCCAGCATCGCCACCGTGGCACCGCTCGTGGCCCGGGCCCGCGGCCCCATGGGCAGCAACGCACAATACCTGTTCCAGCTCGAGGACGCGCTGGCCCGGCATGGGTACAGCGACCCACACGTGGACGCGCTGGCCGCCGCGGTGCGCAAGGAAAGGCCGGACCGGCAAAGCCGTCCATGACGCATGATCCCGGCGCTGGCGGACCCTGGATGAAAGCCGCTCGTGGCGGCTGACGAAGGTTTGGCGTCAAGCGTTCAGCGTCCAGCGTGTGCCCACCACGCTCAACGCTCAACCTCCCCATCATGGCGGCGCAGCCGCAGTCATTGCCGCCGCGCAGCGGCGCGATCATCCGTCATGCGCCGCCGCCGGGCGGCGGCAGCCACGGCGCCAGTGCGGCTTCGGCGTGTTCTGCCCAGTGCCGGTTGGCGGTGGGATTGGCCGGACTGGGATGCAGCAGGTAAATGACCGGCACGCGGTTGTCCACGATGCTGCGCACCTGCTTTTCAGCGTAGCGCCCCAGCGCGACGATGGCGTCCGGCTCCAGCAGCCGGACGGCGTCGGCAAACGCCGCGGCGCACAAGGCCTCCAGGGGTTGTTGCTCGCTGGCCTTGAGCCCGGCGGGAATGAGGTTGCGGTTGTTTGCCAAAAACAGCAGCGGGCAGTAGTTCCAGACAAAGAAGCGGTCAAAGAACTGCTCGGCGCTGCCCACGCGCTGCCCGGCCCAGCCCCACAGCCGCTTGCCGCTGCCCTCGTCGCGGTGGCAGGCCATGCCGAGGATGGGGTATTTGGGATGCTGCGCGGGCAGGTCGCGCGTCAGTTGCGTGTCGATGTGGAACCACTGGCGAACGGCCGTGATGTTGCCAAACGGCACGCCGGTCTGCGCCATGCCCCAGGGGCCGGGGTTCATTCCGACCAGCAGCACGCGGCCGCGCTTTTGGCCAAAGCGCTGCAGGAACTGCCGGTGGCCGTCCCACGCGTAGTGCAGCGGGTTGTAGACGTGGCTGGGCGTCTGCCAGTGCAAGCTGTCCAGATCATGCGCCAGCGCGTGCGCAACGCCGACCAGCGGCACCGCAGCGGCCACGTCAGTACACCACCACGCGGTCGCCCACGGCCACCTGTTCATAAAGCCACTTGGCCGCCCGGTAGTCGTCAAGCTGGCTGCAGCCATGCGAGCCGCCATCGTAGCCGTTTTCGGCAAAGTCATCGGAGAAATGAACCGCCACATCGCCTTCGTAGAATATGGCGTAAGGCATGGGGATGCGCTCGCCAAACTTGCGCGAGATGGTGTCGCGGTTCTTGTACCAGACGCGGAAATCGCCTTCCGGGCTGTCGTACTGCGGCAGCGAAAAGCGCGCCTGGCGCGTGAAGCGGATGTCACCGTCGACCACGAACGACAGCTTCTGCTGCTCCTTGGAGATGCACACCACCTTGCCGGACAGGCAGCGCGGGTCCAGCTCCTGTGCGCCGGCGTGCTCCGGCAGCGCGTCAAACAGGTCCGCGTAGCTGGGGTTGTGCGTCACGCGCAGCAGCCGGGCCCAGGTGCGCTCGTCCATGACCTCGCTGTCCGGCAGCCCCAGCTGCTGCCGGTAGCGTGCAATGGCCAGCCTGGTGGCCGCGTCCAGCTCGCCGTGCATGGCGCCAGCGTAGGCGCCAACCTGGCGCAGGCGGTCCTGCAATTCCATCATCCACACCTGTTGCCGCGGATTGACAAACCACGGCCCGACGTCCGTGTTGCTCATTTCCGCTGGCGTCGGGTCGTGCGACTGCGCCAGCAGCGCATCCCACGTCTCCTGGTGCACGATGCCGGTGGCCGGCAACTCGTTGCGGCGCTGGAACCTGAGCACGGCGGCGTGCGTGACGGGCCCAAAGATGCCGTCGGCATCGTACGCGGCCAGCGCCTTGGCGTGGCGCAGGCGAATCTGCAGCGCGCGCACCTGCTCCGATTGCAGGCCCTGGTACAGGGGCTGCGGCAGCGGCTGGGGCCGGCTGAAAGCCCGGGCGGCTTCGACGGCTGGTCCCGGCGGGCTGGCATAGGCGCGGCCGGCGCCGTCCCTCGATCCCGTGGCGGACGCGCTGGCCGGCACGGGTGTGCGGAAAGGCGGCAACGCCGAAAGATCAACGCGCGCCACGTCCACGCGCTCTTCCGGCGTGTCGTCGCCAGCCGCAGCCGCTACCATGCCGGGACCCGGGGCAACTGGTGCCGGCTGCGCGTCTGGCGGCGCGGGATCGGGCAGGACTTCGGTGCTGCCTGCGACGGCCGGCGTCACCAGCGGCGCGTGCTGGTCCGACAGGGAAAAGGCACTGAATCCGGCAATCAGGGCCAGCGCGCGCAGTGCCCAGCCACGATAAAACCGCTGCGTCGTCATGGCGGGGATTATCTGATACGCCAGCTGGCCGGTGCAACCCGGCATTTGACCGGCGGCCGCAGGTGCATTCCGGCGCCCGGCGTGTGCGCCTGGCAGCCTACCTACAATGGTGCTCAATATTTTTTTCGTTTGTGCAGCATCGGGGATACACGTGAACCAAGAACAGTGGAACAAGATGGCCCGGGGCCAGGGGTTTGTCGCGGCGCTGGACCAGAGCGGCGGGAGCACCCCGCGTGCGCTTGAGGCGTACGGCATCGCGCCGTCCAGCTATGAAGGCGACGCGCAGATGTTTGACCTGGTGCACGCCATGCGCAGCCGCATCGTCACCAGCCCCGCGTTTGACGGGGAGCGCATCCTGGGCGCCATCCTCTTTGAAGACACCATGGACCGCGAGTTCGACGGCGAGGACGCAGCGGCTTACCTGTGGCAGCGCAAGCAGGTCGTGCCCTTCCTCAAGGTGGACAAGGGACTGGAGGCGGAAAGCGGCGCCGTGCAGATGATGAAACCCATACCCAGGCTGGCGTCGCTTCTGGAGCGTGCGCGGGACAAGGGCATCTTTGGCACCAAGATGCGTTCGGTCATCCATGGCGCCAACGAGCAGGGCATTGCCGCTATCGTGCGCCAGCAGTTCGAGGTGGCTGCGCAGATCCTGGCTGCCGGCCTGATGCCCATCATCGAGCCCGAAGTGAGCATCACGGCGCCCGACAAGAAAGAGGCCGAGGCGCTGCTCAAGACCAAGCTGCTCGAGCATCTGGACGCGCTGGACACGGCGCACCGGGTCATGCTCAAGCTCACGCTGCCCAGCATTGACAACGACTACGCCGAGCTGGTCGCGCACCCGCGGGTGCTGCGGCTGGTGGTGCTGTCCGGCGGCTACTCGCGCGAGCAGGCCAACACGCTGCTGGCGCGCAACAGGGGTGTCATCGCCAGCTTCAGCCGCGCGCTGACCGAGGGCCTGCTGGTCACGCAGGACGACGATGAATTCAACCGAGTGCTGGACGCTTCGATTGCCGGCATCTACGAAGCATCCCTGACCTGATTGGTGCGCCCGCTCCCCGTGCGGCAGACCCTGCGCCGGACACGCAACGCCAAACGCGCAACCGGCCGCGCAGACGGCCCGCGCGGCAGCGTGATTTACAGTGAAAAGTCGTACTCGACGGTCAGCGGCGCATGGTCACTGAAGCGCTCGGCCTTGTAGACGCTGGCACTGCGTGCGCGCTCGGCCAGCGCCGGCGTGGCCAGATGGTAGTCAATGCGCCAGCCCACGTTGTTGTCCCAGGCGCGGCCGCGGTAGCTCCACCAGGTGTACGCATCGCCCGTGGCGTCCGGGTGCAGGCGCCGGTACACGTCAACCAGCCCGGTCTGCTCCAGCGTTTCGGTGAGCCAGGCGCGCTCCTCGGGCAGGAAACCGGAATTCTTCTGGTTGCTCTTCCAGTTCTTGAGGTCGATTTCATGGTGCGCGATGTTGACGTCGCCGCAGAGGATGAAGTCCCGCTCCGCGCGACGCTGCGCCAGCAGCGGCCGGATCTCGTCCAGGAACCGGTACTTGGCCGCCTGCCGCACCTCGCCTGAGGTGCCGCTGGGAAAGTAGCAGCTGATGATGGAACGCTTGCGCGCCAGCGTGTCAAACCGCAATTCAACAAAGCGGCCTTCGGCATCAAACTCGCTGGAGCCACAGCCCACGATCACGGCGCTGGGCTCGTGCCGGGTATAGATGCCCACGCCTGAATAGCCCTTTTTCTCGGCCAGGTGAAAGTGGCCGCGCATGCCGGCCAGCACGTCCAGCTTGCCAGCCAGGTCCGTCTGTTGCGCCTTGATTTCCTGCACGCAAATACAATCTGGCGCATGCTTCTTTAGCCAGGGCGCAAGGCCCTTGCGCGCGGCAGCGCGGATGCCATTGAGGTTGAGGCTGGTAAGCTTGAACAATACAATTCCTTGCAATTCATGAACGACGTGCAGATCCCACTGGCCCCGGCGCAGCAGCTCGCGCATGATTTCGTGGCGTTTGCCATAGACAGCCGTGTCCTGCGCTTTGGCCGCTTCAAGACCAAGGCCGGACGCATGTCGCCGTACTTCTTCAACGCCGGGCTGTTTGACGACGGCAACAAGCTGTGCCGCCTGGGCCAATTCTATGCACGCGCCCTGCTGGCCTCCGGGATCGAGTTCGACGTGGTCTTCGGGCCGGCGTACAAGGGCATCCCGCTGGCCACGGCCGTATCCATGGAGCTGGCGCGGCTGGGCGTGAACAAGCCGGTGGCATACAACCGCAAGGAGGCCAAGGACCACGGCGAAGGCGGCCAACTGGTGGGCGCGCCGCTGCAGGGCCGTGTGCTGATCGTCGACGACGTGATCTCCGCCGGGACCGCCGTGCGCCAGTCCATTGAGCTGATACGCAGCGCAGGCGCCACGCCGCAGGCGCTGGCCATCGCCCTGGACCGCCAGGAAAAAGCCAGGGAAGACGGCCAGGACCTGCCCTGGAGCGCCGTCGACGACGTCCGGCGCAACCTGCATCTGCAGGTCTGCGCCATTGCCAGCCTCACGGACTTGTTGCATTATCTGGAGGCGAGCCTGCCGTTTGGCGAACACCTGCAGGCTGTTCTGGATTACCGCAGCCGCTACGGCGCCACCTCGACAACCACATGAGCTTTTGCATACGCGCTCTCCTGACCTGCCTGGCGGCGCTGGGCCTGGCCAGCGGCAATGCGGCCGAGCAGGAAATCTACACCTGCGTGGACGACGCGGGCAACACCATCACGTCGGACCGGCCCATCCCGGCCTGCAGCGACCGCGCGCAGCGCGTGCTCGGCCGCAGCGGCACCACGCTGCGCATCGTGGAGCCGGAACCCACGGCTGCCGAACGCGAGGCCGAGGAGCGGCGCCAGCGTGCGGAGGCGCAGCAGCAGAGGCGCGAGCGGGCGCGGCTGCGCGAGCTGGCACAGCGGGACCGCGCGCTGCTCATCCGCTACCCGGATCACGCTGCGCACGAGCACGCGCGCAAGGCTGCGCTGGAACAGATCGACGCTGCCATCAGCGCAGCAACCAGCCACATCGCCGTGCTTGCCAGGGAACGCCGCAGCCTGGACACGGAGCTGGAGTTCTACGAAGGCAACCCCGACCAGGTCCCGGCCGAACTGCGCCGCACCATTGCGCGCAACAGCCAGGCCACCGACATTGCGCTGAAACTGATCGCCAGCCAGGAAGCCGAGCGCGACCGCATCAACGCGCACTACGACGAAGAGGCCGAGCTGCTGGACGCACTGTGGCGCGCGCAAGCCGAATCCACAGCAGAAGCACCAGCCAGCGCCGCAGGCCAATGACTGACGCTGCCAGAAGGCGCGCCCGGCGTCAGCCGCCGATCCGCTGCCGCAGCAGCTCGTTGACCCGCGCCGGGTTGGCCTTGCCGCGGCTGGCCTTCATCACCTGCCCCACCAGCGCGTTGAGCGCCCTGTCCTTGCCCGCCTTGAACTGCTCGACGTTCCCGGGGTTGGCGGCAATGACCTCGTCAACCATCTGCTCCAGCGCGCCGGTGTCCTGCATCTGCTTCAGGCCCTTCTCGGCAATGATGGCGTCGACGTCGCCACCCGCTTCCCACAGCACGTCAAACACCTGGCGCGCCGCGGCGTTGCTGATGGTGCCGTCGGTGATGCGGGTGATCAAGGCAGCCAGGTCGGCCGGCCGCACCGGCGCCTGCGCGATGTCGATTTCCGTGGCGTTGAGCCGCTGCGAGAGCTCGCCCATGATCCAGTTGCTGGCCAGCTTGGCCGCGCCGCAGGCGCGCGCCGTCTCCTCGAAATAACGTGCCATGGCCAGCGTCTGCGTCAGCGTGACCGCATCGTACTCGGGGATCTTGTAGTCGGCCACGAAGCGCGCAACCATCTGCTGCGGCAGCTCGGGCATCTGCTGGCGCACCGCGTCTATCCAGTCCTGCGATACGCAGAGCGGCGGCAGGTCCGGATCCGGCGTGTAGCGGTAGTCGGCCATGTCCTCCTTGGTGCGCATGGCCCGGGTCTCACCTGTGTCCGGGTCAAACAGCACGGTGGCCTGCACAAACGGCCGGCCCGCTTCCAGCTCCTCGATCTGCCAGGCAATCTCGTAGTCCAGCGCCTGCTGCATGAAGCGGAAGCTGTTCAGGTTCTTGATCTCGCGGCGCGTGCCCAGCGGCGCGCCGGGCCTGCGCACCGAGACGTTGGCGTCGCAGCGGAACGAGCCCTCCTGCATGTTGCCGTCGCAGATGCCCAGCCACGTCACCAGCTTGTGCAGCTCGCGCGCGTACGCCACCGCCTCGGCCGACGAGCGCAGATCCGGCTCGGACACGATTTCCAGCAGCGCCGTGCCGGCGCGGTTCAGGTCTATGCCGGTCTGGCCGGCAAACGCCTCGTGCAGCGACTTGCCCGCGTCCTGCTCCAGGTGCGCACGCGTCAGGCGCACGCTGCGCATCTCGTCGCCCACGGCAAAGGAAAGCTGGCCCCCGCGCACGATGGGATGGTCCATCTGGCTGATCTGGTAGCCGCTGGGCAGGTCGGGGTAGAAATAATGCTTGCGGTCAAACTGGCTGCGCAGCGCGATGTCCGCGCCCAGCGCCAGGCCCAGCCTGATGGCGCAGACCACCGCCTCGCGGTTCATCACCGGCAGCGTGCCGGGCAGCGCCAGGTCGCCGGCGCTGGCCTGCGTGTTGGGCGCGGCGCCAAAGGCGCTGGACGAGCGGCTGAACAGCTTGGTCCGGGTCTGCAGGTGGATGTGGGTCTCAAAGCCGATCACGACTTCGTAGCCGTTGACAAGGGCGGCGCGGGTCATGTCAGAACCCCTTTGCATGTTGGCGGTGAAAATCGCTGTGCTGCTGGAACTGGTGCGCGATGTTGAGCAGCCGTCCCTCCTGCAGGTAGTTGCCGATCAGCTGCAGGCCCACCGGCAGGCCGCCGGCGCCAAAGCCCGCGGGCACGCTCATGGCCGGCAGGCCCGCCAGCGACGCCGGAATCGTGTACACGTCCGCGAGGTAGTCATCCAGCGCGCTGCGCTCGGGCGCGCCCAGCGGCCAGGCCACCGTGGGCGCGACCGGCGCGGCAATCACGTCGCAGTGGCGCAGCGCCTCCTGCAGGTCTTGCGCGATGAGGCGGCGCACCTTCTGCGCCTTGACGTAGTAGGCGTCAAAGCAGCCGTGGCCGGAGACATGGGTGCCGGTGAGGATGCGGCGCTTGACTTCGGTGCCGAAGCCTTCGGAGCGCGACTTTTCATACAGCGCGTCCAGGTCGGCAGGGTCTGGCGTGCGGTGCCCGTAGCGCACGCCGTCGTAGCGCGCCAGGTTGGAGCTGGCCTCGGCGGTTGCGAGCACGTAGTATGTGGCCACCGCCAGGTCGGCGCGCGGCAACGCAACGTCCACCCGCCGCGCGCCCTGTTTCTCCAGCAGCGCCAGCGCCGCCTCCAGTGCGGCGCCGACGTCGGCCGACAACCCGGCGCCAAAAAACCCGTGCGGCACGCCAATGCGCAGGCCCTCCAGCGGTCGGTCCAGCCCCTGCGCGTAGTCTTCTGCCGGCCGGTCCAGCGACGTGGCATCGTGTTCGGTGTCTGGCCCGGCCATGGCCGACAGCAGCCAGGCGCAGCCTTCGGCGCTGCGCGCCATGGGCCCGGCCTGGTCCAGGCTGGAGGCATGGGCGACCATGCCGTGACGGCTCACGCGTCCGTAAGTGGGCCGGATCGCGGTCAGACCGCAGAAGCCGGCGGGTTGGCGGATCGAGCCGCCGGTGTCGGTGGCGGTGCTGGCAGGCGCCAGCCCCGCCGCCACCGCTGCGGCGCTGCCGCCGGAGGAGCCGCCGGCCACGCGCGACGGGTCCCAGGGGTTGTGCACCGGCCCGAACGCCGAATTCTCGTTGCCCGAGCCCATGCCGAACTCATCGCAATTGAGCTTGCCCAGGCAGACCATGCCGGCGGCGCCCAGCCGCTGCACGACCGTGGCGTCAAACGGCGAACGGTAGCCGGTCAGCATGCGCGAGCCGGCAGTGGTCGGGAATTCGCGCGTGACCAGCAGGTCCTTGTGCGCAACGGGAATGCCGGTCAGCACGGTTGCATCGCCCTGCGACAGGCGGGCGTCCGCGGCCCGGGCCTGCGCCAGCGTGACCGCCTCGTCGGTCGCAAGGAACGCGCCCAGGTCTGCGTGCGCCTGGATGCGCTGCAGAAAATGCTGCGCCAGCTCGGTGGCTGACAGCTGCCCTGCCTGCAGCGCGGCGCGCAGCTGGGGCAATGTTTGCTGATGTAAGGCTTCGGTCATGAAAGTGTGGTTCCTGGAAATCTGGGCGTCTCCCCGGCAAGCGGTGCCCCCAGGTGAAGGGCCCGGCCACGAAGCACATGGAGCGCCTTGCTCCAGCATGTGCAAGAACGGGGTGGTGTCGGGCCGGGTTCGGCCTGCGCTTTCAAGGGACCGGCTGCCGCTGGCGCACTGCCTGGCCCACCATGGCCTCGCCGGTTTGCGCCGGGCGCTCCCCGGCACGACCGCCATGCGAGTCGGCATGGCGGCCCGCTGCGCCCTGTCATTCAATCACCCTCGGCACCAGGTACAAGCCGTCGGCCACCGCCGGGGCGCTCTGCTGGTTGGCTTCGCGCTGGTTGGTTTCGCTGACCACGTCGTCGGCCAGTCGCAGCGCGAGGTCTTCCATCATGGTGATGGGATGCACCAGCGGTTTCACGCCTTCCGTATCGGCCGCACAGACTGCATCTAAAATAGGGAGGAAGTCATTCAGATGGGCCAGCATGGACGCGCGCTCGTCGTCGTCCAGAGCCAGGCGTGCGACCTGCGCGAGATGGTTGAGGTTTTCGGGTGTCAGGGCCATATTCGTGAAAATCTGCAAGTGACGATTCCGCCGTAGCCAGCACGCGTCCGACGGCCGTTTTCGTGAAGTATTATCTCGCCTCGGCTCGGGCAGGGCTGCCCTGAGCGGGGGTTTTTCTGTTTTGGTCCGCATGCTCCGGCAAGCGGGGCTCCCTGCTCACGGCTGGCCACTTCTGGACTGGAGCCTGCCTCCGGGCGGGGCGGGCGCAAAGGAATTTTCATGTTTGGACGGATAGGCCGGTACTTTTCCACCGACTTGGCGATTGACCTGGGCACGGCCAACACGCTGATCTACGTGCGCCGCAAGGGCATCGTGCTGGACGAGCCCTCGGTGGT
>JALOAS010000145.1 GCA_023228705.1 Ottowia sp.
CATGACGGATGACCTCGCTGGCGCATCGATGACTGCGGCTGCGCCGCCATGATGGGGAGGTTGAGCGTTTGAAGAGGTTGAGCGTTGAGCGTGGTGGGCACACGCTGAACACTGAACGCTTGACGCCAAACCTTCATCAGCCGCCGCAGGCGGCTTTCATACAAGACCCGCAAGGGCCGAGATCATCTGTCATCAGGCGCACTTCGCTGGACGCTGGACGCTGGACGCTGGACGCTCGACGCCCAACGCCCAACCCTCATGGCCGCGCGCGCAGCAGCGGCCGCCTTGCGGCGTGCTCAGAACTTGACCGACCGCATGTACTCCATCACCGGCAGCTCGGTGACGCGGTCCATGAGCATCTGGCCCTTCTGGAACTCACGCAGGTCGTCGTAGATCTTCTTGAAGTCCTCGGACTTCTCGCGCTCCTCCTCGAACGACTCCATCGACGCCTTGAAGCCGGCGTCCATGACCGACTTGGGAAACGCCTTGAGCTGCGTGCCGCCGGCGACCAGGCGCTGCAGCGCGGGGGGGTTGAGTGCCTGGTACTTGGCGGTCATGTCGCGACCGGCCACGTCGGCGGCGGCGGCGATGATCGCCTTGTTCTCGTCCGACAACTTGTCGTACGCCGCGTTGTTGACAAAGTAGTCGGTGTCGGCGCTGATTTCCCACCAGCCGGGGTAGTAGTAGTACTTGGCCACCTTCTGGAAGCCCAGGATCTCGTCGTCGGCCGGGCCGACGAATTCCACCGCATCGAGCGAACCCTTCTCCAGCGCCTGGTAGATCTCGCCGCCGGGCAGGTTCTGTGGCACCACGCCCAGCTTGGCCATTGCGTTGCCAAAGACGCCGCCGCCCATGCGCATCTTCAGGCCCTTGAGATCTTCGGGCGAATTGATTTCCTTGCGGTACCAGCCGGCCATCTGCATGGTCGTGTTGCCGCCGGTGAACGCCCGGAAGTTGTACTTGTTGAACAGCTCGGCCAGCAGCTTGCCGCCGTTGCCGTGCCGCTTCCACGCCGCCATGGCGATGGTGCGCAGGCCCCATGGAATCGCGCAGCTCAGGGCAAAGGCCGGGTTCTTGCCGGTGAAATAGTACGCCGCGGTGTAGGCCACCTCAAGCGTTCCCTTCTCCACCGCGTCGACGACGCCCAGCGCGGGCATGAGCTCACCGGCCGCATGCGCCGACACCTCGAACTTGCCGCCCGAGAGCGCGCTGACGGTCTCGGAAAACTTGACTGCGGCGCCGTGCAGCGTCGGCAGCGACTTGGGGAAGCTGGTGGCCATGCGCCAGCGGATCGCCGGTTGCGCGTGCACCGCAGGGGCAACGCCCGCCGCCAGCACCCCGGCGATGCCGGCTCCCTTGATGAGAGAACGTCTATCCATGATGAAATGCTCCTTGTTCATTGAAGATTGCAATTTATCACGACTGCATGCACACGTAACGACGACGCGGCCGCGAACCGCGTCATTATCGGGCATGCGGGCGGCGGGACTTCAGCCCACCCGCTTCAGCACGCGCTCGGGCAACTGCAGGTCGCCGGCAAAGCGGCGCCGGATCGCGGCCTCGATGCCGGCTGCGTCCAGGCCCTCCCGGGCGCGCAGCGTGTCCGGATCACCGTGTTCGATGAAGCGGTCCGGCAGGCCCAGCTGCAGCAGCGGCCGCAGGATCTGCGCCGCAGCCAGCACCTCGGCCACGGCGCTGCCGGCGCCGCCCATGATCGCGCCTTCTTCCACCGTCACCAGCACGTCGTGCGCCTGCGCCACCTGCAGCAGCAGCGCCTCGTCCAGCGGCTTGACCCAGCGCATGTTGACCACCGTGGCGCCCAGCCTTGCGGCCGCTTCCAGCGCCGGGTAGAGCAAGGGGCCAAACGCCAGGATGGCCATGCCCGCGCCCTGCTGCCGGATTTCGCCCTGCCCAAACGGCAGCCCCGCGAGCCCGGGCAGCGGCTCGATTCCGGCGCCGCTGCCGCGCGGGTAGCGCACCGCAACCGGATGGTCCTGGGCAAACGCCGTGCTCAGCAGCTGCCGGCACTCGCGCTCGTCGGCCGGGCACGCCAGGCTCACGTTGGGGATGCAGCGCAGGTACGGAATGTCGAACATGCCACCGTGCGTGGCGCCATCGCCGCCCACGATGCCGGCCCGGTCCAGTGCGAGGACCACGGGCAGGTTCTGGATCGCCACGTCGTGGATGAGCTGGTCGTAGCCGCGCTGCAGGAAGGTGGAATAAATGGCCAGCACCGGCTTGAACCCCTCGCAGGCCAGCCCCGCGGCAAAGGTGACCGCATGCTGCTCGGCAATGCCAACGTCGTGGTAGCGCGCGGGGAAGCGGCGCGCAAACTCGACCAGCCCCGAGCCCTCGCACATGGCCGGCGTGATTCCAACCAGGCGCTGGTCCTGCTCGGCCATGTCACACAGCCACTGGCCAAAAATCTTGCTGAACGTGGGCTTCTTGGGCGTCTGCGGCGGCGTGATGCCCACCGCCGGATCAAAGCGGCCGGGGCCGTGGTAGGTGATGGGGTCGGCCTCGGCGAGCTTGTAGCCATGGCCCTTGCGCGTGACCACGTGCAGGAACTGCGGGCCGGCCTGCTCGGCCAGGCGCTGGCGCATGTTCTCCAGCGTGGGAACCAGCGAATGCAGGTCGTGCCCGTCTATGGGCCCAATGTAGTTGAAGCCAAAGGACTCGAACAGGTTGGCCGGAGTAATCACGCCCTTGGCCTGCTGCTCCAGGCGCCGCGCCAGCTCGGCCAGCGGCGGCACGCCCTCCAGCACGCTCTTGCCCATCTGCTTGGCGCGCGCATAGAAATGCCCGCTCATGAGTTGCGCCAGGTAGCGGTTGAGCGCGCCCACCGGCCGGCTGATCGACATGTCGTTGTCATTGAGGACAACCAGCAATCGCGCGTCGCGCTGCACACCGGCGTTGTTCAGTGCCTCAAAGGCCATTCCCGCGGTCATGGCACCGTCGCCGATCACCGCGACCACGTCGCGCGCCTCGCCCTTCTGGCGCGCAGCCACCGCCATGCCCAGCGCCGCTGAAATGCTGGTGGATGAATGCGCGGTGCCAAAGGTGTCGTACTCGCTCTCGTCTCGACGGGGAAAGCCGGAGAGGCCGTCGGTCTTGCGCAGCGTGCCCATGCGGTCGCGCCGCCCGGTCAGGATCTTGTGCGAATAGGTCTGGTGTCCCACGTCCCAGACCAGGCGGTCAAACGGCGTGTTGAATACGTAGTGCAGCGCAATGGTCAGCTCCACCGTGCCCAGGTTGGAGCTGAGGTGGCCGCCGGTGCGCGCCACGCTGGCCAGCACGAACTCGCGCAGCTCCCGGGCCAGCTGTCCCAGCTCGCCCCGTCCCAGCCGCCGCAGGTCGGCCGGGCTGGCAATGGTGTCGAGCAATGGAGTTTCCATGATTGAGATTCGGACAGTCAGTTGTTGCGATGAATGAGGCGGTCGGCCAGCGCATGCAAATGCCCTGATTCCCTGTTTATACCGCCCTCGTCAAGCGCTTGCAGCGCCTGGTCGCGCAGGCGCTGGGCAAGCGCTCGCGCCTCGGCCAGGCCCAGCAGCGAGACGTACGTGGGCTTGTCCTGCGCCGCGTCCTTGCCAGCGGTCTTGCCAAGCTGCTCGGAGGCAACCGTTGCGTCCAGGATGTCGTCGACCACCTGGTACGCAAGGCCAATGGCCGTGCCGTAATTATCCAGCGCCTGCCAAACGGGTGCGGATACGGGCTGCAGCGCGCACGCGCGACCCAGTCGCACGCTGCCCAGCAGGAGCGCGCCGGTCTTGAGCTGGTGCATGTGCCGCAGCTGCGTAACGTCCAGCCTGCGGCCCACGCTGGCCAGGTCTATTGCCTGGCCGCCGGCCATTCCGGCAGCGCCTGCTGCCTGCGCCAGCAGGCGGCACAGGCCGGCCTGCATGGCCGCCGGCACGCCGCCGGCTTCCGCTGGCGTCAGCAGCTCGAACGCCAGGGCCTGGAGCGCGTCGCCCGCCAGCAGCGCGCGCGCCTCGCCAAACTTCACGTGCGCAGTGGCCTGCCCGCGGCGCAGCACGTCGTCGTCCATGCACGGCAGGTCGTCGTGGACCAGTGAATACGCATGAATGATCTCCACGGCACAGGCCGCGCGCAGTGCGGCATCGGGCAGGCCACCCAGCGCCTCGGCGGTGGCCAGCACCAGCAGGGGCCGCAGGCGCTTGCCCTCGCCCAGCACGGCGTAGCGCATGACGTCACAGAGCCCGGCCGGCGCATCGGCAGGCAGGCTGTCCGCCAGCGCCTGCTCCACGTGCGCGCAGCGCGTGGCCAGCCACGCGTCAAAGTCCTGCACGCTCATTCGGGCTTCCAGGGCTGCGCCTCCCCGTTCTCGTCCAGCAGCCGGACCTGGTCCTGCACCGCCTGCAGCTTTTCCCGGCAGTAGGTCAGCAGGTCGGTGCCGCGCGTGTAATGCGCCAGCAACTCCTCCAGCGGCAACTGGCCAGATTCAAGCCGGGCGATCAGCTGCTCCAGCTCGGTCATGGCCGCGCCGTAGCTGGCCGGCAGTTCGGGCTCGGTTTTCTTCTTGATGGACATGGGCAGGGAAAAGCGGGCGAATGATCCACATGCCAGCCGGGGCGTGCTTGCGGGCCCGGCACTGAGACCGCCGCGCGGCGCTGGCACGATCCATGGCTGAGACTGCATTGTCACACGGATTAAAATGCGCGGTTTGGCTATGCCCTTGTGCCACTGCTCTCCAGTCGGACGAAAATCCGGCCCCTCGGCGTCGACTTCCAGTCACTTTTCTGCCCTCCTGATCAAAAACGATACTCAGCAACACCACACGCATGACGAATGACCTCGCTGGCGCTTTGATGACCGCGCCGCTGCGCGGCGGCAATGACTGCGGCTGCGCCGCCATGATGGGGAGGTTGAGCGTTTGAAGAGGTTGAGCGTTGAGCGTGGTGGGCACACGCTGGACGCTGAACGCTTGACGCCAAACCTTCATCAGCCGCCGCAGGCGGC
>JALOAS010000146.1 GCA_023228705.1 Ottowia sp.
AGTTCTATGACATTAAGCAGTTTAACTTCTTAGACCTGAATGAAGATGCTAAGGATACCCCTAGTGGTATCCATCTCATTACTCAAGAGCAGGCTAAGCAGATTATGTCTATACTTGAAACAGCTCTTAAGTCAGATATAGATGTTACAGTACACTGTACAGCTGGTTTATGTAGATCTGGAGCTGTAGCTGAAGTAGGAGAAATGATAGGCTACAACTACATAGGTCTAACTAAACAACCTAATAGCTATGTTAAAAAGATGCTATTGAAACAGATAGACTACTACGATAACATGTTCAAATAAAGGAAGAGTGATGAATCTCATGTTAACAATAAAACTATATCAATTCATAGCTACTATATTGAATAAAGATATAGTTAATAAAATAGAGATTAACTTTGATGATCTATTTAAATTAAACGATCGTATAACTGTATACACTTTTAATGTAGTTGACTATAAGTTTAAAATACTCATCATCTATTCAGAGGTTAGTGAGGAACCTATAGGTGGATGTACGATAGCAAAATCATTCTTTGAAGATCTTAAGATACTACACGACCCTGAAACTTTAAACTTCTGTTTGAAATGTAAAGGACAGGAACATTACTATTTATTTGAAGCCGTTACATATGGTGAACAAATAGTTGACTATAATGTTGAAGTAAAGACTTATAGAGAGTAGAAAACCACACCAGTCTTACTATAGGCCGGTGTGGTAGGTTTTCTTTTTTTAGTTTAATTAGCATCATATGGTTTAACACAACTTCTAGAAACTAAGGAAGCAACCTATGAGTAAACGTAGACAGCAACAAAATAATACAAGAAGAATAAAACAAATAGAAAACAATGAGAGGGCTGTATTGGAGTACAAGGAGAATCAACCTAGATTTGCTCCTCTGAGACCAAGAAGCCCTACTCAAAAAGCTTACTTAGATACACTAGAAGTAAAGAGACTTACATTTACTATAGGTCCAGCAGGTACAGGTAAGACATTCTTATCTACCTCATATGCTGTAGAGAAGTTCCAGAGACAAGAGATTAAGAAAATCGTTATCACAAGACCTATGGTAGGTTGCGATGAGGAAGTAGGATTTTTACCAGGAGATGAGTTAGAGAAATTCTCCGCTTGGTTAGGTCCTTTTATGGATGTTCTAGAAGGTAAATTAGGTAAGAGAAATGTTGCCAAGTATATGAATAATGGTGACATTATAGCTAAGCCTTTAAGCTTCATGAGAGGTAGTACTTTTAGAGATAGCTTTATTATTCTAGATGAAGCTCAGAATACTACACCTGGTCAGATGAAGATGTTTCTAACAAGGCTAGGAGAAGGCTCTAAAGCCGTTGTAATGGGCGATATAGAGCAGACTGACCTAGATCTTAGGAAGTACCCTATAACAGGCTTACAGGAGGTTGTAGAGCTTTTTAATGAGACTGCTACCATTGGTTTATTTGAGTTCTTTGATAAAGATATAACCAGAGATCCTTTAGTTAGGGAAGTTCTACAAGTATATCGTAATAGAGGTAATTTACCTCAATGTAAAGTAGCATAAGGATGAGGTAATGATTAGTATGTGTAAGGGTATCTTAATAGGATTAGATTGTTCTAATAAGATACATGGCTTAGGTATAAATAGATCAGGTTTATGTGAAGATTGTTATGAACCTGAGAATGAGGATAAGTTAGATAGATATAATCAATATAAATCTATCGGTTTAAACCATAAGCAGATCAAAGAAGTTATAACTATGAACTCGTAATACACACTACACTAGCTTAATAAGCTAGTGTAGTGTGTTGTTTTTTCTTTTATTATGAATATGACATGAAAGGAGAAACATCATGGCTGAAAACGTATTCCTTAAACCTAAGGAGTTCTATCAGAGAGAGATTAACCCTATAGGTCAGTATGTAGAACAAACTGCTTTTTATCTGCATAAAATGTCAGGTAAAGACTTAGAGTCTTGTAAGAATTATCTTAAGACTAATATACAGCAGAAGAAGTTCGAAGGTATAGATGATCCTAGAGTTAATTACTTTGAAAGAAATGACGTTGGTGATAGATATCAACACCAAACTAGACTAAGTAAGTACATCAATGATACAGTAGCTAATAAAGATCTTTTAGCTCCTACCTTTACCACATACTTACATCCAAGTAAAAAGAAATCCCTATTGGTAGATTTCATTGACGGTAACGTAGCTAGACGTGCTACGTTCAAGAAAGAAGCAGCAGTAGCTAAAGCTAAAGCTCTTATGGAATTAGCTATCGCTAAGGATAATGATCAAGCTAACATGAAGATGTATAATAACTCCATGTCAGGATCATTTTCTACTAAAGGTTGTATTCTAAATAATCCTACTGGTCATAGTACACTAACTAGTATCACTAGAACTATGGCTTCATTAGGTAATGCTTCTAATGAAAAGATTATTGCAGGTAATAGACATTATCATAATCCAGATGTTACTTTATATAACGTCATAGCTATAACTTCTAGTAGCAATAAAGAAGAACTAGGTAAAGTGCTTACTAAATATAATCTTTATATTCCTACATATGAAGATGTAGAAGAATGCATCAAGCATAGCTCTGATTTATACTGGAAAGATGAGAAAGCTTTTAAGAATATCAGGAACTATATCTTTAAGTTAGACGATGTTGAAAGAGCTGCTGTAGTCTATACAGGTGATTTCTGGCATATTAGAAAGCATAATGAGAACTTTGTAAGGGATTTATTAGTTACGTTAAGTAAGAAGGTAACTGATGTTACATATGAAGACCCTATAGCTACTATCAAGTCTATAGACGAAATGATTATGAACTATACACATCAAATTTGTATGCAAGAAGTAGAAGGTATAGCTCATGATTATAGTCAAATATCTATAGAAGCTCAGAATACTGTAGCTGCTACTGGTGTCAATGTAACTAATACAGTTATGCAGTATAAGGATCTTATTTCAGCTATCTTCTTAACTAAAGTTATACCTGCTAGTACTGCTCATATACCTAACATGATTCGTAGTGTAGCTGTATTGTCAGATACTGATAGTACCATCTTTGCTATAGATGAATGGGTACAATGGTATTTTGGTGATTTACAGTTTACACCTGAGGCTTTTGCAGTAGCTGGTGCAGTTATGTATATAGCTACTGAATCTATCGCCCATTGTTTAGCTGTTATGTCAGCTAATATCGGCGTAGATAGAGATAAACTATTCCAAGCTAAGCTTAAGCCTGAATTCGTATTTCCTGTATTTGTACAAACACCTGTAGCTAAGCATTATTTCACATGTGCTTTAGTTAAAGAAGGTAGTGTATATAAAGACATTGAAATGGAGATTAAAGGCGTAGGACTTAAGAATAGTGCAGCTCCTAAAGATTTGGTAACTAATGCTCAAGAACATATGGAGTACATCATTAGAAATGTGTTAGCTGGTAAGAAGTTTTCTATAGTTAATGAACTCAAAAGAGTAGCTAATATAGAACGTAAACTTATAACATCTCTTTTATCTGGCGATGTTACTTACTATAAGTCTAATAAGATAAAAGATAAGGATGCTTATACTTTACCTCCAGAACGTTCTCCTTATCAGAACCATGTATTTTGGGTAGAAGTCTTTGAACCTAAGTATGGTACCATAGAAGAACCTACTTACGATGTTATTAAGATACCTGTGACTACTGATAATCCTACTAGAATGAAACAATGGCTAGCTGGTATTAAAGATAGAGATCTAGCTGATAGGATGACTAGATGGCTTACTAAACTTAATAAGAAGAATATGAGTACTATGTACTTGTCTACTAGCTACGTTAGGTCAAACGGTATACCTGAAGAAATAGTTCCTATCATTAACATCAAGAAGTCAGTGCTACAGCTTACTTCTCAGGATAGGATGATTCTAGAATCTTTAGGTTACTTTCCTAAACCTGGTATGCTTATTAGTGATTTAGGTTATTAACAGCATATATACCTACTAGGCTATATAGCCTAGTAGGTATGATTTAAATAGTAGGATTAACTTGCATCTTAATAAATCTAGCATGTGTAAAGTGGTCGTTCATGAACATCACTTTCTGAATCACTTGCTTAAGATAATCTTGATACATTTGTTCATAGTCTGAATAGCCTTCTATGATCTCTTTTACTTTACCTAGTTCCTGACCACCAACTAAGTAAGTATAATCCATGTCTATAATCATTTTGTTATAGATAAAGGACTTTACTGCTAACTCACATAGTTTAGCTATATGCAGATAAGATCTAGGATTAATATTACTTAGGTTCTCAGCATTAGCTAACACGCATCTAATCTGATAAGCATTAGTAACCCTATGTTGATCTCTGATTAGTACGGTATTATAACCTATTAGATCAGCTGTAGCATTAGACACAGGTGGTATATTAGAGTGACTATCGGCTACTCTTTGAGTAGCAGACATTAAATCACTCATAGATGTAGGATTAATAGTTCCCATGCCATAACCTAGAGAGTTAAATGAACTACTGTAAGGTAAATAGCTAACTGATAGTATAGAGATGATCTCTCTATTGCCAGTTAATGTAGGAGATACTTCATAAACTACGTTATGAGTATCTGTAAACTTAGCTGGAGTACCATCTAGATTGATGATAACAGTTTGTCCACCTACCAAGTTCAAGTCAACCAACACTCTAGGTTTAATTACTTTTTCAAGTATTTGATGATCTATACTAACAGGAGCTTGTCTCCAATTAACTAGATCATCTTTAAAAGCCAACTGAAGAATAGCTTTAGGTACAGTATATTTTATAGTATCTATAGCTTTAGTGTATACATTCATATTTAAGGTGTCCTATGTTACTTGATGCTAATGCTTTTATAGAACGATGTCATCAGAACGATTATTCAGATGAAGCGTTCATTGATCTGATGGATAATGTTACTGAAGATCAAGGTAAGTTTATC
>JALOAS010000147.1 GCA_023228705.1 Ottowia sp.
ATTCAACGTGGCTGGTACTGATGGTGATGCCGCGCGCCTTCTCCTCCGGCGCGTTGTCAATCGCCGCGTAGTCCTTGGCGTCGCCCCCGTAGGTCTTGCTCAGCACCGTGGCCAGCGCCGCCGTCAGCGTCGTCTTGCCATGGTCCACGTGACCGATGGTGCCTACGTTCACGTGCGGCTTGCTGCGCTCGTATTTTGCTTTTGCCATGTCTGAAAAATCTCCAAAAGAACAGGGTCCGTGTTCAAGGTTTAACGTCTGCACCCGACTGCTTGATCGAGCCGCACGGATGACAGCCCGGCGCCGGGTCGCAGACCAAAAGAAGTTGTGCGTTTGGCGTTGCGCGTTTTGCGAGGCATCCGCCTCCGCTACCCGCTCAACGCACGACGCTCAACGCTCAACGTCCAATTACGTGGTTCGCGCCGCGATGATGCCATCGGCAATGTTCTTGGGCGCCTCGGCGTAGTGCTTGAACTCCATGCTGTAGGTAGCACGCCCCTGCGACATGGAGCGCATGTCGGTGGCGTAGCCAAACATCTCCGACAGCGGCACCTCGGCCCGGATGACCTTGCCGCCACCGCTCATGTCCTCCATGCCCTGGACCATGCCGCGGCGGCTGGACAGGTCGCCCATGACCGAACCCGCGTAGTCTTCCGGCGTTTCAACCTCGACCGACATCATGGGCTCGAGGATGACCGGATGCGCCCGCTTGCTCGCTTCGCGGAAGGCAAAGATCCCGGCCATCTTGAACGCCTGCTCGCTGGAGTCGACGTCGTGGTAGGAGCCAAAGGTCAGGCGCGCGCGCACATCCACCACCGGGTAGCCGGCCTGGATGCCGCCGGTCATGGCTTCGACGATGCCCTTTTCCACGGCCGGGATGTATTCGCGCGGCACCACGCCGCCCTTGATCTCGTCGACGAACTCGAAACCCTTGCCGGCCTCAAGTGGCTCCAGCGTGATGACGACATGGCCGTACTGCCCCTTGCCGCCGGACTGGCGGATGAACTTGCCCTCGACGTCGGTCACGGTCTTGCGCACCGTCTCGCGGTACGCCACCTGCGGCTTGCCCACGTTTGCGTCCACGTGGAATTCGCGCTTGAGGCGGTCGATGATGATTTCCAGGTGCAACTCGCCCATGCCGGCAATGATGGTCTGGCCCGACTCCTCGTCGGTATGCACGCGGAAAGAGGGGTCCTCGGCCGCCAGCCGGCCCAGCGCGATGCCCAGTTTTTCCTGATCGGCCTTGGTCTTGGGCTCGACGGCCTGCGCGATCACCGGCTCCGGGAAGATCATGCGCTCGAGCAGGATGGGCGCGTCGGTAGCGCACAGCGTCTCGCCGGTGGTGACTTCCTTGAGGCCGACGCAGGCGGCGATGTCGCCGGCAACGATCTCGTCCACCTCCTGGCGCTCGTTGGCCCGCATCTGCACGATGCGGCCTATGCGCTCCTTCTTGCCGCGGTTGACGCACAGCACCGTGTCGCCCTTGTGCAGCACGCCGGAATAAACGCGCACGAAGGTCAGCTGCCCCACGAACGGGTCGGTCATGAGCTTGAACGCCAGCGCGGCAAACTTTTCGCTATCGTCGGCCTTGCGCGACAGGCGCTTTTCCTCGTCGTCGGGGTCGGTGCCGGTCACGTCCGGGATATCAATGGGCGAGGGCAGGAAGTCGATCACCGCATCCAGCACGCGCTGCACGCCCTTGTTCTTGAACGCGGTGCCGCAGAGCATGGGCTGGATCTCGGTGGCGATGGTGCGCTGGCGCAGGCCGGCAATGATGTCCGCCTCGGACAGGTCGCCGTCTTCCAGGTACTTGTCCATCAGCTCTTCGCTGGCCTCGGCCGCGGCCTCGAGCATCTTCTCGCGCCATTTGCCCGCCACGTCGACGAGGTCGGCGGGGATGTCTTCGTAGTCAAACTTGACGCCCTGCGTACTGTCGTCCCAGATGATGGCCTTCATCTTGATCAGGTCGACGACGCCGCGGAAGCCGTCCTCCGCCCCTATGGGAACAACCACCGGCACCGGATTGCCGTTGAGGCGCTCCTTCACGTGGTCCACCACGCGGAAGAAGTTGGCGCCCACGCGGTCCATCTTGTTGACGAACAGCATGCGCGGCACCTTGTACTTGTTGGCCTGGCGCCAGACGGTCTCGGACTGCGGCTGCACGCCGGCGACCGCGTCGTAGACCATGAGCGCGCCGTCCAGCACGCGCATCGAGCGCTCGACCTCGATCGTGAAGTCCACGTGGCCCGGGGTGTCTATGATGTTGATGCGGTGCTCGGGCCGCGAGAGGTCCATGCCCTTCCAGAAGCAGGTCACGGCCGAAGACGTGATCGTGATCCCGCGCTCCTGCTCCTGCTCCATCCAGTCGGCAACGGCTGCGCCGTCGTGCGTCTCGCCGATCTTGTGCGTGACGCCGGTATAGAACAGGATGCGCTCGGTGGTGGTGGTCTTGCCCGCGTCGATGTGCGCGGAAATGCCGATATTGCGGTAGCGGCTGATGGGGGTTTTGCGTGCCATGGTGTGTCCTTCAGGCGGTTGTGCGCAGCGCGGCTTTCAGGCAACTGCCGTCAACGCCAGCCGCAGCCAGCGCTGGCGGACGCCCTGCGTCCATCCTTGAAAATCAGAATCGGAAGTGGCTGAACGCCTTGTTTGCCTCGGCCATGCGATGCACTTCGTCGCGCTTCCTCATGGCGCCCCCGCGGCCTTCGGCGGCCTCCATGAGCTCGCTCGCCAGGCGCAGCGGCATGGACTTCTCGCCGCGCTTGCGCGCCGCCTCCTTGACCCAGCGCATGGCCAGCGTGGCGCGCCGCGCCGGGCGCACCTCCACCGGCACCTGGTAGTTGGCCCCGCCAACCCGGCGTGAACGCACCTCGACCACCGGCTTGATGTTGGCTATGGCTGCCTCGAAGGTTTCCATGGGCTCCTTGCCGCTCTTTTGCTCTATGTGCTCGAACGCGCCGTAGACGATGCGCTCGGCCACGGCCTTCTTGCCGCCTTCCATGATCACGTTCATGAACTTGGACAGGTCAACGCTGCCGTACTTGGGATCGGGCAGGATTTCGCGCTTGGGAACTTCACGACGACGTGGCATTTTCTTCCTTTCAAAATTGCTTCAGCCGGCAGGCTCGCACGCAACATGCCGCCTGCCTCGCAGCGCCAACAGACGCTGCACTTACTCGACCTTGTCGCTCAAGGCCACTCCGTCCGGCCCGGGACTGCCTGGACCCGGTGCGGACACCAAAATAATCGGCAGAACCGTACACGCGCATGAGCGCGGTTGGTGGTTCCACCAGCCATCGCGGCGGGGGCGCCGCTCCTACAAAGATCAGGCGGCCTTCGGGCGCTTGGCGCCGTACTTGGAACGGCCCTGCTTGCGGTCCTTGACACCCTGCAGGTCCAGCGCACCGCGCACGATGTGATAGCGCACGCCGGGCAAGTCCTTCACGCGTCCGCCGCGCACCAGCACCACGCTGTGCTCCTGCAGGTTGTGACCCTCGCCGCCGATGTAGGAGATGACTTCAAAGCCGTTGGTCAGGCGCACCTTGGCCACCTTGCGCAAGGCCGAGTTCGGCTTCTTGGGTGTGGTGGTGTAAACGCGCGTGCACACCCCCCGTCGCTGCGGGCAGTTCTGCAGCGCAGGCCCCTTGGACTGGGCCTTCTCCACGGACCGGCCGTGGCGCACCAATTGATTGATGGTTGGCATGAAAATCCTCTCAACGCAAAATACGCGCGGGGCAGCCAGACCGGCTGGCACCTCGATCGGCGCGTACAAAGACACAATTCAAACGCACCACGCAAACGGACTGCAAACAGACTGCAAGAACCATGCAACAGGGGCCCATGCAACGCCGTTGCGCTGCACGCAGGCCTCTTCCCAGTCGCCGTCAAGCTTCGTGACGTGTAAAGGGCAGAAATTATAGGCGAGAAAGAGAAGCTGTGGCAAGCGCGGCTGCGCTTTGTGCCGCCACGCGCCCCGGGCCTTGTCCGCAGCAACGATAATCAGGCCATGAACAAGCGCACGTACCGTATCGCACTGGGACTGTCCGGCGGCGTGGATTCTGCGGTCAGCGCCTGGCTGCTCAAGCAGGCCGGGCACGAGGTGGTCGGCATCTTCATGAAGAACTGGGAAGATGACGACGATGAGGGCCACTGCACGAGCCGACAGGATTTTCTGGACGCTGCCGCCGTGGCCGACGTGCTGGGCATAGAACTGGAACACGTCAATTTTGCCAGCGAATACAAGGATCGGGTGTTTGCCGAGTTCCTGCGTGAATACCGCGCCGGCCGCACGCCCAATCCGGACGTGCTGTGCAACGCAGAGATCAAGTTCAAGGCGTTCCTGGACCATGCCGTGGCCATGGGCGCGGACCGGATCGCAACCGGGCATTACGCCCGTGTCCGCTGCGTGGCAACAGACGCGGGTGAGCCCGTTGGACAAAATGGAACATCGCGCGCATCCGCGCATGATGGCACCCGCGTGCGCTTCGAGCTGCTCAAGGGACTCGATGCGGCCAAGGATCAGAGCTACTTCCTGCACCGGCTGACGCAGGCACAGCTGGCCAAGAGCCTGTTTCCGCTGGGCGAGATCAACAAGACCGAGGTGCGCCGGATTGCTGCGGAAATCGGGTTGCCCAACGCCAGGAAGCGGGATTCCACCGGCATCTGCTTCATCGGCGAGCGGCCATTCCGGGAGTTTCTGGGCCACTATCTGGACAACCAGCCCGGCCCCATCACGGACGAGCGGGGCACGGTGATCGGCGAACATGTGGGCCTGTCGTTCTACACGCTGGGGCAGCGCCAGGGCCTGGGCATAGGCGGCATGCGCCGGCAGGGCGTACGTCAGCGCGGTGGCGACCACGCGCCCTGGTTTGTTGCGCGCAAGGACATGGCCCGCAACACGCTGATCGCGGTCCAGGGCCACGACCACCCGGCGCTGCTGTCGCGCACGCTGG
>JALOAS010000165.1 GCA_023228705.1 Ottowia sp.
CTAGAATAGTTATTAAGGTTCTTTTCGTTCCTATTGTTCTTGAATATAATATGAATAAAAAGGTTACTAGTTGAATGTTAGGAAGAAATGCTAAAGCTTGTTTTAGAGAAAACACTATTGCACTTAGTATTGCTAATAATGTTAATTCTTTTATCTCTTTCATTTACTAACTATTTCTCCTTTTTTTATCTTCATCATATTCTATCTCTGGATTGCTGGGAATTATAGCAATAGATCTTAAGTCTCTTTGTTTTATTATTCCCAGTATTAGTTTGGGGTTACTTCAAACCCAAAGACGATTGTGATTGTATTATTTGCTATTAAATCATAAACATCTTTACTTTGTGGTTCGTGAGTAAATTCTAAGTTGATGTTTACAACTTCAGGTGTTCCTGCTGTAATCTCTTTTACTGCTGGAAGTGTTATTGTAAATAGTCCTCCATATAAACCTTCAGAATCTTGTGTATATACTTGAGTCCCAATATGGAAACTAACTACAGATACTGATAATGCTCCTTTAGCACCTTTAGCACCTTTAGCACCTACACCGTCCCACATTACATGGTTAAATACAATGTTTAAATTACTTTCACTGTTGGCATCTTCATATCCATATGGTACAAGTGGTTTTCCTGTTGGGTCTATTCCTGCTGGTTCAATAGTAATAGTTGTTTCAACTTCTTTACCTTCTTCAATAGTAACTAACACATCTCCGCTATTTGTAGCTGGAGGTGCTACTACTAAGCTTGCCCAATAAGCTCCTGCTACTATACTAGCTCCTAATGCTATCATTAAGAGTAATAGCAAAGTTAATTTTTTAATTCCTTTTGTTTTGTTTTTCATTTTATCATTTTCCTTTATCTTTTGATTTTTTATTCTTTTTACTTACTAACTTAAATAGCTCAGAGTTCTTGATAAACTCTACTATAACTGGCGAGTCTTTTGACAACTCATCTGAGTATCCATTAATCTTTCTTTCTCTATAGTCTTCTACTGGTCTGTTGAGTGCCCAGCAAACAAACTGTTCTTGGATTGATCCATGTCCACCACAATAAGCATAATCATTGAACTCAGGGTGTCCTATAGCTTCATAAGATGCGTTACCAAAGTAAGCATATCTAGTAGCGTCTAAAAATGTCCTAGAGACGGTCTCTACTGTTAATTCTTTTAGTTCACTTAAGTCTATTGCTAAGTATCTTAAGAACTTTGTGCTAAGTTTATTTAGTGCTCTTGGCACAAACTCTTTGTTATTAGAGTCCCAATATTGAAATATAGGGAAGTCAGTTAAGCTGTATATCTTGTCAAACAACCTCTCTTGTTTCTTTGTCATAACTCTACTCTCCTTGTACTGAGTATGTCTCTTAGGATATCTCTGTTCCTAATGAGTATGAAGTCATCTTCGTCAAATATTAGTCTTGGAAGTGATTCTCCTACGTTAACTGAGAATACTTCTATGTACTCAGGTTCTGCACTTTGAACAGCACCAGTAAGGAGTCCAAAGAAGTCATCTTGCTTTACTAGTGATTTCTTACTTGCGATGCCTTTATTTATTTGAGAGATAACTCCTACTTCATTAGTTTCTTTTATGAAGACTATGTCTCCTACTGTATAGTTTCTTTTTTCCATCTCTCTTTTCTCCTTGTGTTGTTATTTGTTAATCGTTTTGTAATTCTTCATATATATCAGTAGCACAGTTATCTAGTATAAAGTAGATTCTGTCTTTTGATATATCTGACATTTCTGTTGAGTCTAAGATACTCTCTAGCTCCCAAAGTTTCTCTGTAACTGACACGTAGAACTCATCTGTGGTTAAGAGAGGCTGTTCTTCAGTATAGTCTACAATTTGTACTTCTAAAGTTTCTTTTCCTTTTGATGTTAGTTTATAGTAATCAGCATCTCCATCAATAATATCATCATCTATAAGATCATCATAACTAAGAACAAACTTTCTACTCCCAAACTTAGGTATAGTTACTAATACCCCTGCATCACCATTATATAAGGAAGTTCTTCCTGTGATTGTAGCCATACCATATTGGGTTTTTATTTCATTACTTACTAATAATATGATCTTTATTTCTCCTTGTTAAACTTTGTGAAGTTAGATCCACAACTATTGCATTTGATCCAACGTTCCTCATCTAATACTGATCTCTTGATCTTGAAGTCAGTATCTCCTTCTGGTACTACTACATGTGTTTCTACTAATAGTATAATAAAGTTATCATCATTCTCTTGTAGTCTGTAGCCGCACTTAGGGCACTTTAATTTACTCATAGTTAATCTTTCTCCTTATAATAGTAGTAACGCTACAGTAACGATTGTAGTCGCTACTAAACTTATAGAGAACTTAACTAAACTTATAACTAACTTTCTCATAGTACTTCTCCTTTACTATTCTTGTATTCACACATCTCATATACTATTAGTGAATTTGCTCCATTAAATGTTATTGTATAAAATTAACTGGAGGAATTCCTCATAGTTATCATCAGTGTTGATCCAGTTCAGGAGTCTCTTGCCTCCATTAGAGTTCATTGTAATCATCATACTTTCATACTCTTTAAGGTCATAAGTGTATCCTTGTCTTACTCTCTCATACCTTAGTAAGTTCTTGAAGTCCATATCTGTTAAGTTGTGTTTAGACATGAAGTCATTTATAGTCATGTTATTCATCTGTCCACCTATTCTCTAGACTGTAACTGTAATGGACAAACTCATTTATGTTTACCCATTCACTAGGAGAGAATATAATACCTTTCTCTTTGAAGTGTTCTCTCATCCTCTTTGGCATGTCTTTGGCTCTCCCACAGTACTGGTAGATGTCAAGTTCAGCTTGGTCAAAAGTTATTTTATTATCTGGCATATAAGTTATCCTCTTTAGAAGTCTTCAGGGTCTTCTTGGCCTATTAACTCTCTTAGGTCTTCTAGTTCTTCTTTAGTGTATCTTCCAAGCTCTGTAATATGCTCAACATCTTGATATGTTCGTGCGTATCTTTTAGCTGTATAGTAAGGTATAGAGTCCCAGAGAGTATCCTTTAGTGATTTTTCTACTATATGTAAATCCCACATATCTGGATAGGGGTTTCTAACATTCAGAGTTGCGTATAGGTAAAGTATATTGTTGTACTCAGGGATACCAGTTTCTTCAGAGCTAAAATACATATACCCTTGATCAAAGAAGCTTCCATATAGTTCTAAAAGTATTCTAGAGCTTATGCGTATCTCTCCTAGACAATATGGGTCATTAAGTGCTGACTCATTAAGTGGATGAGTACTCTCAGTTAAGTCTTCCTCATCATCTTCGTCATCATCTTCGTCATCATAGTCTAAGAACTTCTCAAGTCTCTCATGTTCTACATCATAATCTGTGCCAAAGAGTACATTAGAGATTTCGTTTATCTCTATTTGACTTCCTCCTGGTTTAGCTATAGTATATGTTAAGTTCTTTAGTTCATTAGGGTTAAGTTCTACGTTCTTTATACCTGTAAGAGTAATATAAGCTACTCTCTTATTAGCATTAGCGAAAGCATGGTTGAT
>JALOAS010000035.1 GCA_023228705.1 Ottowia sp.
ATGGACGTGGCTGCCATGGTCGCGCGCAAGGATGCGGTGGTCCGGCAGAACAACGACGGGCTCCTGTACCTGTTCAAGAAGAACAAGGTCGGCTTTTTCCACGGCCGCGGCGCGTTTGCCAAGGCAGCGGACGGCGGCTACCAGATCGCCGTCAGCGGCGAGAAGGAGCAGACGATTACCGGCAAGCAGGTGATCGTGGCCACCGGCTCGAGCCCGCGGGCGCTGCCGGGCACCGCGTTTGACGAGGTGCAGGTCCTCAGCAACGACGGCGCGCTGGCGCTGCAGAAGACCCCCGCCAGGCTGGGCGTCATCGGCTCTGGCGTGATCGGCTTGGAGCTGGGCAGCGTCTGGCGCCGCCTGGGCGCGAAGGTCAGCATCCTGGAGGCACTGCCCGAGTTCCTGGGCACCGTTGACCAGCAGGTGGCCCGGGAAGCGGCCAAGGCGTTTGACCGGCAGGGACTGCAGATCACGCTGGGCGCGCGGGTGAGCGGCGTCAAGGTCAACAAGAAAAGCGTGTCCGTGACGTATTCCGATGCCGACGGCAAGGAGCACAAGCTGGGCGTGGACAAGCTGATCGTCGCCATAGGCCGCGTCGCCAACACCGACGGCCTGCAGGCCGACCGGGTCGGGCTGGAGCTGGACGCGCACGGTGCCATTGCGGTGGACGAGAACTGCAAGACCAACCTGCCCGGCGTCTGGGCCGTGGGCGACGTGGTGCGCGGGCCCATGCTGGCGCACAAGGCCGAGGAAGAAGGCGTTGCGGTGGCCGAGCGCATTGCCGGCCAGCACGGGCACGTGGACTTCAACCTGATTCCCTCGGTCATCTACACCAGCCCGGAGATCGCCTGGGTCGGCCGCAACGAGCAGCAGCTCAAGGAAGCAGGTGTCAAGTACCGGGCGGGGATGTTCCCTTTCATGGCCAACGGCCGGGCTCGGGCCTTGGGCAATACCACGGGTTTTGTCAAGATCCTGGCCGATGCCGGCACCGACGAAATCCTGGGCGTGCACATGATCGGCCCCAGCGCCAGCGAACTCATTGCCGAGGCGGCGGTTGCCATGGCGTTCCGTGCGTCCAGCGAAGACATCGCGCGCATTTGCCATGCACACCCGACGCTGAGCGAGGCGACCAAGGAAGCGGCGCTGGCCGTGGCCAAGCGCGCCATCAACTTCTGACTGAGCCGATGCGGCCCCATGCGTCGGCCCGGACGTGGCCGTTGGCACCAGCCTGTGCCCCGCCCGCGCAGAGACACGGCAGCATCCTTGCAGCCTACAAGGCCGAACTGCAAAAACGCGGCTACCGCAGCGACCCGGCGCAACTGCGTGCGGTGGCGGCGCTGCAGCGCTGCGCCGACGACTGGACCGCGTACAAGGACAGGCGCTCGAACCGGCTGAAGAAACTCTTCAACCACCCGGACATTCCAAAGGGCGTCTACCTGTACGGCGACGTGGGGCGCGGCAAGAGCTTCCTCATGGACCTGTTCTACCGGGCCGTGCCCATCCGCCGCAAGACGCGGCTGCACTTTCATGAGTTCATGCGCGAGGTGCACCACGAGCTGCGCAAGCTGCAGGGCACGGTCAACCCGCTGGACGAGCTGGGCCGGCGCATGGCCGTGCGCTTCAAGCTGATCTGCTTTGATGAATTCCACGTGGCAGACATCACCGATGCCATGATCCTGCACCGCCTGCTGGCCGCACTGTTTGACAACGGCGTGGGTTTTGTCACCACGAGCAACTTCAAGCCCGATGACCTGTACCCGGAGGGCCTGCATCGCGACCGCATCCTGCCGGCCATCAACCTGCTCAATGCGCGCATGCGGGTGGTCAGCGTCGACAACGGCGTGGACTACCGGCGCCGGGCGCTGGGCAAGATCCGCACGTACCACAGCCCGCTGGGTGCGGCGGCAGACGCTGCCATGGCAGCGGCTTACGCGCAGCTGGCATCCGGGCTGGACGAAGATCCCGTGCTGCAGGTGGAAGGGCGCAAGATCCGCGCGCGCCGGCGCGCAGGCGACGTGGCCTGGTTCGACTTCAGCGTGCTTTGCGGCGGGCCGCGCTCGCAAAATGATTACCTGGAGCTGGCCGAGCGTTTCAACACCATCGTCCTGTCCGGTGTACCGCAGATGAGCGCGCGGATGGCATCGCCGGCACGACGCTACACGTGGCTCGTCGACGTCCTGTACGACCGCGGCGTCAAGCTGATACAGTCTGCGGAAGTGGCACCGGAACTGCTTTATACCAGCGGCCCGCTGGCGCATGAATTCCCGCGCACCGTCTCGCGCCTGGCCGAGATGCAGAGCCCCGAGTACCTGGCACAGGCGCGACGCCTGGTCGACACGCAGCTGACATGAACGCTCGCCTGCTCATCCTTTCCCTGAGCCTGTGCGCCGCATCGCTGTGCAGCGCGGCCGCCGCCGGCGTGCGGGCGCCGCCGCAAGACGCCGACGACGCCAGCTTTGCCGCCTGGATCACCGGGCAGCGCGAAGACGTGGCGCAGCAGCGCGCTGCTGCGATCCGGGCGTTTGAGGCGCAGGAGCTGGTCTGCTGGCGCCGTTTTGCCGTCAACGACTGCCTGCGTGCGGCCCGCAGCAAGCGCCGGCAGCAGCTCGATGCGCTGCGCAAACAGGACTTGCAGCTCAACGACCTGGAGCGGCAGCGGCGAGCAGACAAGCGTCTGCGTGCCATTGGCGACAAGGAAGAAGACCGCTAGCCCTTGCGCCGCAGCGGTGCGGGCCTGGCTTGCGTCCTGGCCAGTTTGATCTTCAGGACCAGCGCGGACAGGTTGTCGCCGCCACCGTCTGCGCGCTCGTGCGCCTTCTTGATCAGGAAGCGGCAGGCGTCGCTGGCGGGCAGGGTGTCGATGACCATGGCCAGCTCCTGCGTCGTGAAGTAATGCCACAGGCCGTCAGAGCAGAGCAGCAGCGAATCGCCAACGGCCATGCGCTGCAGTTGTGCCGACACCACCGTTGGCGTATCGTCCATGCCCAGGCACGCGGTGAGCACGTTGGATTGCGGGTGCACCAGCGCTTCCTCGGGGGTGATGGCGCCGTGTTCGACCAGGGTCTGCACGTATGAATGATCGCTGCTCTGATGCACCAACTCCGCGCCGCGGAACTTGTAGACGCGCGAGTCGCCGCAGTGGACGCTGTAGCATTTGCCGCCGGGATTGAGGATGAACGCCGCGATGGTGCTGTGCGGGCTCTGCTCGGATGCAATCGCGGTCAGGCGGATCATCGCGTGTGCTTCCATTGCGATCTGTTGCAGCAGGACACCGCCGTCGTCGGATTCGGGTGCGTAGCGGTTGAACAGCTGACGGGCGGTCAGGATGACCTGCTCGGCCGCCGCCTTGCCGCCCGTCTTGCCACCCATGCCGTCGGCAATGACGCCCATGATACAGCCGTTGACGCGCACATGGGACCACAACGCAAATTGGTCTTGTTGGTATTTTCGGTCGCCGCGGTGCAGGCCTGCCGCCGCTTCGATCCGGTACTGATCTTCCATGACGCTTTCTTCGGCTCCAGGATGTGTCTTATTGTAAACAAAGCCTGTGTCATATTGTGTCTTATTGTCATGCCGCTGCGTGAATTTGTTGTAAAGACCGGCCGCGGTCCGGCCACGTCCCGAAGTGGCCCACCCGCTGCGCGGCCGCATGCGCCCAACTGATGCGCAAGCATGGTCAGCGCACCGGATGACAGATGATCTCGGCCCTTGCGGGCCTTGGATGAAAGCCGCCTGTGGCGGCTGATGAAGGTTTGGCGTCCAGCGTCCAGCGTGCGCCCCGCTACGCTCAACGCCGGCGCACTTCGCTCGACCTCTTCATCAAGGTGCGCCCGTGGCGTCGCGGCGCGACCGATAATCAGCGCAGATGCACCGGCCTGAACCCGGTTGCCGTGGGTCCTGCGGTGCCAGGCTCCAAGCGGCGCGCCGCCGGCTTGCAGCCACCGCACCGCCTGCCGTTTTTTCCTGGTCATGACCTCGTCCCCCACCTCGCTGGAAGCACACGCTGCCGCTGTCTTTGAAGCAGGCGGCGCGCTGCATGGTGGCGCCAGCGGGCTGTCGTTGCGTTCCGGACAGGTGAGCATGGCGCGCGCCGTGGCGCACACGCTCGAGCACGGCGGCGCGCTGGTGGTCGAGGCAGCAACCGGCGTGGGCAAGACCTTTGCCTACCTGGTGCCGGCGCTGCTGTCGGGCCAGCGCGTGCTGATCTCAACCGCAACCAAGGCGTTGCAGGACCAGCTTTTCGAGCGCGATCTGCCGCGGCTGTCCGATGCACTGGGCGTTCCGGTGCGCAAGGCGCTGCTCAAGGGGCGTTCCAGCTACCTGTGCCTGCACCGCATGGACCTGGCCGGGCAGAGCCTGCCGCCGGGCGCGCACGACATGCGTCGCCAGCTGGCCCAGGTGCAGCGCTGGGCGCGAAGCACCGACAGCGGTGACCTGGCCGAACTGTCCGGCCTGGACGAGGACGCGCCCATCCTGCCCTGGGTGACCAGCACGCGCGAGAACTGCCTGGGAGCGGACTGTCCGCATTTCCGCGATTGCTGGGTCAACCGCGCGCGCCGGGCCGCGATGGCCGCCGACGTCGTCGTCATCAACCACCACCTCTTTTTTGCCGACCTGGCAATCCGCGAGTCCGGCGTTGCCGAGTTGCTGCCCACCGTGCGCGTGGTCATCTTTGACGAGGCGCACAAGCTCAATCCCGTGGGCGTGCAGTTTCTTGGCGAGCAACTGGGCACCGGGCAGCTGCGCGATTACGTCAGCGACCTGCAGGTGGCCGGCCTGCAGCAGGCCCGTGGCCTGGCCGACTGGCCGGGCCTGGCTGCGGGCATTGAAACGGCTGCGCTGCAGCTGCGCGAGGTGGCAGGGCGGCCGGCGCGTGGCGCCAGGACCCGCCTGGCCTGGGCCGGCGACGCGCCGCAGGGCATTGCGGCGGCAGCCTGGCAACCGGCGCTGACGCGTGTCGATGAAGCGCTGGGCGACGCTGCGGCGGCGCTGGCCCAGGTCGATGAGTTGGGCCCGGACCTGGCGCGCCTGCACGAACGCGCGCTGGCGCTGCAGGCGCAGGCGCGGCGCTTTGCCCGGCCCGTGGACCCGGCCCGCGTTCGCTGGGCTGACGTGGGGGGCAGCCTGCGCCTGGTCGACTCGCCACTGGACATCGCCGAGACGGTGCGCACGCGGCTGCTGGGTGATTCAGGCGCCGACGCAGGCACCCCGGCCGGTACGGCGCGCTCCTGGGTGTTTGTCTCGGCCACGCTGGGCGACGATGCGCGCCTGAGCTGGTTCACCGAAAGCTGTGGCCTGCAGGACGCCGACGTGCTGCGTATTGCCAGCCCCTTTGACTACCGGCGGCAGGCGGCCTTGTACGTGCCCACGCCTTTTGCCCGTCCAGGCAGCGAGGCGCATGTGGAGCAGGTGGCGCAGCTGGCCGCAACCGGTGCGCAGAAGCTGGGCGGCCGCACGCTGGTGCTGACGACGACGCGGCGCGCGCTGCGCCAGATTGCGCACTTGCTGGCACAGCATTTTGTCGGCAATACGCAGATCGAGGTGCTGGCGCAGGGGCAGCGCTCCAAGCGCGTCCTCATGGAACGCTTGCGCGAGGCCGCCGAGCCGGGCCAGCGCGGCTGCGTGCTGGTTGCATCCGCGTCGTTCTGGGAAGGCTTTGATGTGCCGGGCGATGCGCTGCAGCTGGTGGTGATCGACAAGCTGCCGTTCCCGCCGCCGGACGATCCGCTGGTCCAGGCCCGCTCGCAGCGCATCGAGGCGCAGGGGCAGAGCGCATTTTCCCGCTACTTCATGCCGGCGGCCGCAGTGGCGCTGAAGCAGGGCGCCGGCCGCCTGATCCGCAGCGAGTGCGACCGCGGCATCATTGCCTTGTGCGACCCGCGATTGCTGGAGAAGGGCTATGGCAAGCGCCTGCTGGCCGCGTTGCCGGACATGGCGCTGCTGCGTTCGACCGGTGCCTTCGAGACGGCGCTGGACCGGCTGGCTGCCGCGCACGCCACAACAGGTTGAGCGTTTTGCGAACCGCGTTTTGCGTGGGCCGCAGCGCCCAACGCGCCACGCCAAACGCTCAACCTCGCTCGCTCACCACAGTTGCCACCAGGGTTTCTTGGGGCTGGTGAAACCCTGCGCCATGTACGTGCTGTTGGGGTAGTTTTCCTCGAGCACGCGCTTGCTGTCGTCACGCAGCTGGTCCATGCCGAGCTGGTCGTAGGACTGCACCAGGATATACAGCGCCTCCTCCAGCGCCGGGGCGTCGCGGTAGTTCTTCAGCGCCTGCTGCGCGCGGTCTATGGCCGCCACGTAGGCGCCGCGCTTGAAGTAGAAGCGGGCCACGTGCACCTCGTGCTGCGCCAGCGCGTTGATGGTGTAGCGCATGCGCGCCCGGGCGTCGGGCGCGTAGCGGGACTCCGGGAAGCGCGACACCAGCTCGCTGAACGCCTCGAACGCCTCCTTGGCCGCGTGCTGGTCGCGCTCGGACAGGTCCTGGCGCGACAGGAAGGAAAACAGGCCCAGCTTGTCGTTGAAGTTGATGATGCCCTTGAGGTAGAGCGCGTAGTCCATGGCCGGGCTGGCCGGATGCAGCCGCATGAAGCGGTCCAGCGTGGCCAGCGCCTCGGCGCGTTGCTCGTTCTTGTACTGTGCATACGCCTTGTCCAGCTGCGCCTGCTGCGCCAGCGGCGTGCCGGCGGCCCGACCCTCCAGCGTCTCGAACAGCGGGATGGCCTTGTCGTACGCGCCGGCCCTGGACTCTTCGCGGGCCTCGCTGTAGATCCGGTTGGGGCTCCAGCCTTCGGTCTGGTCCACCGGCTTGGATGAGCAGGCGGCGAGCAAGACGCCGGCCATCAACATGCAGCCGGCTGCCGCCGATAATCTGGCGTATTGCATGGGTTGTTGTCCTTCTGCTGCAGCAGGTTGTGGGTGGGCTCGTGCCCATGATTGCTTGCAACGGGCGTTGCCGCGACTGCAAGGCAGGCAGGATCATGCGGATCGTGCCGGGCCGCAGCGCGTTCATTATATCGGCGGGCCGCAGGGAAAATGGCGCACACGGATGGGTCGGATGAAGACCGGAACTTGACTGAATTTACAGAAGATCGGCTGTTCCAGGCAGCCAGCGCGGACCACGCCCAGCGTCTGGACCGCGTGCTGGCCGCCCACGTGGCCGAGTTTTCACGCAGCTACCTCCAGCAGCTCATCGCAGAGGGTGCGGCGCGGGTCAACGGCGCCGTGTCCACCCGCGCGGCACGAAAGGTGCATGCCGGCGACCGGATCGCGATCACGCTGCGCCCGACGCCGGAGAGCCGCGCGTTCCAGCCGCAGGCGGTGCCGCTGGTGGTCGTCCATGAGGACGACGACCTGCTGGTCATCAACAAGCCGGCAGGGTTGGTCGTGCACCCGGCGCCCGGGCACTGGGGCGGTACGCTGCTCAACGGCCTGCTGGCCCGCGACGGCCGCGCCGCCGCGCTGCCGCGCGCGGGCATCGTGCACCGGCTGGACAAGGACACCAGCGGCCTGCTGGCCGTGGCCCGTTCGCCGCGCGCTGCCGAGCAGCTGACCGCAGCCTTTGCCGCGCGCCGGGTGCAGCGGGAGTACCTGGCGCTGGCGCACGGCACCTGGCGGGGGCCGGAGCAGCGCGAAATCAACGCCGCCATAGGCCGCGATCCGTACCGGCGGCTGCGTATGGCGGTGCTCGATCCGCAGCTGCATGCAGCCAGGGCGGCGCGGACTTCGGTCCGACTGCTGCACAATGGCGCCGCGACCTGCCTGCTGCGCTGCCAGCTGCATACCGGGCGCACGCATCAGATCCGCGTGCATCTGGCGCACCTGGGCCATCCGTTGCTGGCCGACGCGCTCTATGGCGGTGCGCCGGCGTTGGGCATGGTGCGGCAGGCGCTGCACGCCCGGCGTCTGGCGCTGGCGCACCCGGTCAGCGGAGAGCCGCTGGCGTTCGTTGCGCCGCTGCCCGAGGACCTGCAGGCTGCTCTCGCGGCGGGGGGATTTACAATGGCCGTGCTTGACGGGCCGTGACCGGCGCAGCCGGGCAGCGGTCCGGGGCCGCCATGGGGCCCGTGCCCGCCCTGGAGATTCCGGCGCCCGCAGCGGTGCCACGCTGCGCGCCTGCGCCGGGCCGCTCCTTTTCCAGCCAACCCGACTGCCATTGCATGGATGCCGCGCGTGTTCTTGAAGCTGCACTGATCTGTGCCGGCACGCCATTGACGCTGGCCGACATGCGTGCGCTGTTTGACGATGAGCTGGATGCGGCGGCCCTGCGCGAGCTGCTGGCCGAGCTCCAGGCGCTCTGGAGCGACCGCGGGCTGGAGCTGGTGCAGGTGGCCACCGGCTGGCGCTTCCAGAGCCGGCCGCAGATGCACGCCCACCTGGCGCGCATCCGGCCCGAGAAGCCGCCCCGCTACAGCCGCGCCGTCATGGAAACGCTGGCGATCATTGCTTACCGCCAGCCCGTGACCCGCGGCGACATGGAGCAGATTCGCGGCGTCACCATCCACTCCAGCCTGCTGCGCCAGCTGGAAGACCGGGGATGGATTGAGGTGATCGGACAGCGTGATACGGTGGGACGTCCCGCGCTGTACGCCACCACGGCACGATTTCTGGACGACCTGGGCCTGCATTCGCTGCAAAACCTGCCGCCGCTGCCGGAGTTGATGGACGATGCAGCGCAGCTGCACCCCGCGGTGCGCAGTGCGGCGGGCAACGGCGCAGAGCCGGCACCGCCGGCGGCAGCCATTCTTTCAACCGTGACGGACCGTCCGCAGGACAACGACCCATGACAGACAAGCGCGATACTGCAAGAGGCGGGAAGCCGGCGGGGCCACGGACCCGGGCCGCAGGCTCGGGCGCCGCGCGCGGCCCGGTCCGGCGCAAGCGCCGGCTGGCCGGTCCGAGGCCCTCGCGGCCTGCGCAGCCAGCACAGGCCGGCAGCCGCCGCCGCGCGGTGCCGCAGCCCGTGCGTGCCGATGAGCCGGAGACCGAAACCCCCAAGCTGCACAAGGTGCTGGCGCAGGCGGGTCTGGGCTCGCGCCTGCAGATGGAGCAGGTGATCGGTGAGGGGCGCGTTTCGGTCAATGGCAGCAAGGCGCACGTGGGCCAGCGCGTGATGGCAGGCGACCGGATCCGGGTTGACGGCCGGGTGCTGGACTGGCAGGCGACCCCGCGGCGGGTTCGCGTGCTGCTCTACCACAAGCCGGCCGGCGAGCTGGTGACGCACAGCGACCCGCAAAACCGTCCCACCATATTCCAGCGGCTGCCGCGGCTGAAGCACGGGAAGTGGCAGGCCGTCGGCCGGCTCGACCTCAACACCGAGGGCCTGCTGCTGGTGACCGACTCCGGCTGGCTGGCCAACCGCCTGATGCACCCGCGCTTTGGCATGGAGCGCGAGTATGCCGTGCGCATCCTCGGCGGACTGGATGCGGACAAACAGCGCCGCCTGCTTGCCGGCGTGACGCTGGAAGACGGCGAGGCGCGCTTTGCGTCGCTGCGCGAGGGCACGGCCGGAGACGGCGTCAACCGCTGGTATCACGCCGTCATTGCCGAGGGCCGAAACCGCGAAGTGCGCCGCATGGTCGAGGCCGTGGGGCATGCGGTCAGCCGGCTGATCCGCGTGCGCTATGGCCCCGTTGTGCTGCCGCGCGGCCTGCGCCGCGGCAAGTGGCTGGAGCTGGACGCCACCGAAGTGGCGCGCCTGGTGGCGCAGGTCCAGGACGCGGAGCCGGTGCCGGCCGATCCTGGCAAGGCGCCCGATCACCCCGATGACGGGCGGGCGCGGGGTGCGGCAGGTCCCGCAACGCGCCGGCCCGCCCGCAAGGCGGGGAGCGTGCGCCGGGCGCGGCCGCCGGCAGCCGGCAACGCACCGCGCCAGCGCCCGCCGCGCGGCAGCAAAGCAGCCAGGAAGTCGCCGCGTTAAAATGGCCTGCTTGTCCGCGTTGCGGCCAGGCTTTGCCTGCCGCTTGAATTTCAACAGGAATTTTTGATCCATGGCCACAGAGCGCACCTTATCCATCATCAAGCCCGACGCCGTCGCAAAAAACGTGATCGGCCAGATCTACACGCGCTTTGAAGCTGCGGGGCTCAGGATCGTTGCCGCGCGCATGATTCACCTGTCACGCCGCGAGGCCGAGGCGTTTTATGCCGTGCACAGGGAGCGCCCGTTCTTCAACGACCTGGTCCAGTTCATGGTTTCCGGCCCGGTCATGGTGCAGGTCCTCGAAGGCGATAACGCCGTTGCCAGGAACCGCGAGCTGATGGGCGCCACCAACCCCAGGGAAGCCGACGTCGGCACGATCCGCGCGGACTATGCCGACTCCATAGACGCCAATGCCGTCCACGGCTCGGACGCGCCGGAAACCGCGGCCGCTGAAGTGGCGTTTTTCTTTCCCGGCCTGGCAATTTGCAGTCGCTGAGCTGCGCCGGCCGCGCCGGATGGATCCAGACATGACGGACACCAACTGCCAACCAACCAACCTGCTGGGCCTGGACCTGGACGGGCTGGTCGCGCTGTGCCAGGAGCTGGGAGAAAAGCGGTTTCGCGCCACGCAGCTGTTCCGCTGGATACACCAGCGCGGCGAGGCGGACTTTGCGCAAATGACCGACCTGGCCAAGTCACTGCGCAGCAAGCTGGCCGGCGTGGCCGAGGTGACCGCGCCGCCGGTGCTCAGCGAGCACGAGTCGCGCGACGGCACGATCAAGTGGCTGTTTGACATGGGCGGCGGCAACGCCATAGAGACCGTCTACATCCCCGAGTCCGATCGCGGCACGCTGTGCATTTCCTCGCAGGCCGGCTGCGCCGTCGGCTGCCGGTTCTGCTCCACCGGGCACCAGGGCTTTTCACGCAACCTGAGCAGCGCGGAAATCGTTGCGCAGCTGTGGTATGCCGAGCACTTCCTGCGCCGCCGCAGCGGCCGCGCCGAGCGCGTGATTTCAAACGTGGTGATGATGGGCATGGGCGAGCCGTTGCAGAACTACCGGCAGCTGGTGCCGTCGCTGCGCATCATGCTGGACGACCACGCGTACGGCCTGTCGCGCCGGCGCGTGACGGTGTCCACATCGGGCGTGGTGCCGCTGATCGACCGCCTGGCGCAGGATTGCCCGGTGGCGCTGGCGGTGTCGCTGCATGCGCCGGACGATGCGCTGCGCGACCACCTGGTGCCGCTCAACCGCAAGCACCCCATAGACGAGTTGCTGGCCGCGTGCACCGCGTACCTGGCGCATGCGCCGCGCGACTTCCTCACCTTTGAATACTGCATGCTGGACGGCGTCAACGACCGTCCCGAGCAGGCGCGCGCGCTGGTGCAGCTGGTGCGCCGCCACGAGCCGGCGGGGCTGCGCTGCAAGTTCAACCTGATCCCGTTCAACCCGTTTCCGGCATCGGGCCTGCAGCGCTCCAGCGACGCGGCCATTGGCGCGTTTGCACGCATCCTCAGCAACGCCGGCCTGGTCACCACGGTACGCAAGACCCGCGGCGACGACATAGACGCGGCCTGCGGGCAGCTGGTCGGCGAGGTGCAGGACCGCACGCACGCCGGGCAGCGCATGGCCGAGCGCCGTGCCGCCATGCAGCACCACCGCGGCGGCGCGGCCCGCCGGGCACCCAAGATAAGGATGATTCCGTGACGACAGCAACCGGCCTGCCGTGGCGCCGCTTTTTCCTGTTGCTGGCTGTTGCCGGCCTGCTGGTCCTGGGCGGCTGCACGACCACCGGCGGCGACAAGTACGCCAGCGCCGGCGGCAGCGCGGCAGACGTACGCCATCGCGCGCAGACGCACCTGGAGCTGGCCGCCGGCTACCTGGAGCACGGGCAGCTGCAGGTTGCGCAAAGCGAGGCCCAGATCGCGCTGCAGTCGGACCCGTCGTACGCCGATGCCTATGACCTGAGCGGCATGGTCTACATGGCCATGAACGACCACGAGCAGGCCAGGGCGCAGTTCCAGCGCGCCATGACGCTGAAGAAGGACAACGCCAGCGCCATGCACAACCTGGCCTGGCTGCTTTGCCAGGATCGCAACTACGCCGAGTCGGACGCGCTGTTTGCGCGCGCGCTGGACGCGCCCAACGCCAACCGCCCGCAGACGCTGCTGGCGCGCGGCGTGTGCCAGGCGCGCGCGGGCAACCCCGCGCAGGCTGAGGCCACGCTCATGCGCGCGTACGAGCTGGATGCCGCCAACCCGCTCACGGGCTACAACCTGGCCTTGCTGATGTTCCAGCGGGGCGATGCCGAGCGGGCGCGCTTCTACATCCGGCGCCTGAACAACAGCGAGCTGGCCAATGCCGAATCACTGTGGCTGGGCATACGCGTGGAACGCCAACTGGGCGACCGCGTCGCTGTGGAGCAGCTCGCCGAACAGTTGCGCCGGCGCTTTCCGGATTCGGTTGAGCTGAGCGCATACGAGCAGGGCCGGTTTGATGAGTGAGGAGCCGGACCTGCCAGGCGGCACCGGGGCGGCTGAACACCCGGAAACCCGGGCCACGACGTACACGGCCGGTGCCATGCTGCGGCACATCCGCGAGTCGGCCGGGCTGGACCGGGCCATCGTGGCCAGCGCGTTGAAGATCACGCCGCAAACACTCGAGGCGCTGGAGCAGGACCGCTACGAGGCGCTGCCCGACCTGGCGTTTGCACGCAGCCTGGCGGCGTCGATCTGCCGCAATTTCGGCGTTGACCCGGCGCCGGTGCTGGCGCAGCTGCCGCAACCGGACATGGCCCAGCTGCCCATGCCCGAGGGCGGCGTCAATGCGCCTTTCCACAGCGCCAGCGACCGGCCCATGGCCATGCTGCCCAAGTACGTGTCGCGGCCGCTCACGGTGGTGGTCGCGCTGTTCCTGCTGGGCTCGTTGCTGCTTTGGCTGTGGCCGACGCTGCCGATCCGGCTGTCCGATTCGCCCGCCGACGTGCAGACCGTGAGCACCGATGCGCTGCCCGGCATCGACGTGCAAGATGCGCAAGATCTTGCGCAGGCCGACACGCCGCCTGCGGCCGGCGGACGGCTGCAGCCCGGCGCGCTGCCAGCGGACGCGGTTTCGGCGACGGCGCAGGCAGCCGCGGAACAACAGGCCGACGCGGACGATGCGGACGAGGCCGAGGAAGCGATGGCCAGCGCCGCCGAGGCAGCAGGGGCGGACGCTGCAGATGGTAGCGGCGCGGCGGAACCCGCGATCGACGCGACCGATGGCGACGCGTCCGTTGCGGTGGCTGCGCTGGCGTCCAACCCCGACGACAGCGCGAACAATGGCAATGATGCTACAAAGGAGGAAGAGGAAGCGGCCGCGCCGGCTGAGAGCGACGACCTGGTCATAGAGGCGTCTGACGAAAGCTGGGTCTCGGTCCGCGACGCGGGCGGCAACATGCTGTTCAACCGCCTGCTGGAAAAGGGTGAGACGGCGCGGATCAGCGGCGCCAAGCCGCTGTCGGCCACCATAGGCCGCAAGAACGCCGTCACCGTGCTGGTCCATGGCGAGCCGTTTGATCACCGCTCGGCCAGCACCAGCAGCGTTTCACGCTTCAAGGTCAACTGATGGACATGGCAGTCATCTCCGGGACCGGGCCCATTGCCCTGGTCAAGCCGGCCACGCGGCACACGATGCAGGCGCGCGTGGCCTGGGGCGGCAACGTGGTCACCGTGGGTGGCGACGCGCCGGTGCGCGTGCAGTCCATGACCAACACCGACACGCAGGACGCCGGGGCGACCGCGCAGCAGGTTGCCGAGCTGGCGTACGCCGGCAGCGAGCTGGTGCGCATCACGGTCAACACGCCGGAGGCGGCCGAGCAGGTCCCGCGCATCCGCGAGCGCCTGGACGCCATGGGCGTTGACGTGCCGCTGATCGGCGACTTTCACTACAACGGGCACCGGCTGCTGACCGAGCATCCGGGCTGCGCCCAGGCGCTGTCCAAGTACCGCATCAACCCCGGCAACGTGGGCCGCGGCTCCAGGCACGACCAGCAGTTCGGCCTGATGATAGAGGCGGCGCTCAAGTGGGACAAGCCGGTGCGCATAGGCGTCAACTGGGGCAGCGTCGACCAGGCGCTGCTGACCCGTCTCATGGACGAGAACGGCGCCCGTGCGCAGCCTTGGGACACGCGGCAAGTCATGTACGAGGCGCTGGTGCAGTCGGCGCTGGGCTCGGCGCAGCAGGCGGTTGACTGGGGCATGGCGCCGGCGCAGGTCATCCTCAGCACCAAGCTGAGCCGCGTGCAGGACCTGGTCGCGGTGTACCGGGCGCTGTCGGCACGCTGCGACCACGCGCTGCACCTGGGGCTGACCGAAGCGGGCATGGGCACCAAGGGCACGGTGGCGTCCACCGCCGCGCTGTCGCTGCTGCTGCAGGAGGGCATAGGCGACACCATCCGCGTCAGCCTGACGCCGCGGCCGGGCGAGGCGCGTACGCAGGAGGTGCGGGTGGCGTCCGAGATCCTGCAGGCGCTGGGGCTGCGCATGTTTGCCCCCAGTGTCACGGCGTGCCCGGGCTGCGGCCGCACCACGAGCACCGTGTTCCAGTCGCTGGCGCAGGACGTGGACGAGTACCTGCGGGCGCAGATGCCGGTGTGGCGCACCAAGTATCCTGGCGTGGAGACGCTCAAGGTCGCGGTCATGGGCTGCGTCGTCAACGGGCCGGGCGAGAGCAAGCACGCCGACATCGGCATCAGCCTGCCCGGCAGCGGTGAAACGCCGGTGGCACCGGTCTACATAGACGGCAAGAAGGCGATGACGCTGCGCGGCGAGCACGTGGCCGAAGAATTCCACGCCATCGTCGAGCGCTACGTAGAAAAACGCTTTGGGCAAGGCGCTGCCGCTGCGTCTGATGGCAGATGAGCTGGCTGCTGCGCAGCTGCATGACGGCGGCGGCGCCGCCGCCATGATCCCTGATCATGGGTCGCCACGGCGGCCATCATCGACGGCCCGGCGGGGTCGAGGTCATCTGTCATGCGCGATGCCGTGTTAAGCATCGCTTTACACGCGAACGTATTTCATGTCAAAACAAGCAGCCATCACCGCCGTCAAGGGCATGAACGACATCCTGCCGCCGCAGTCGGCGCGCTGGCAATGGCTGGAAGCGGTGGTGCGGCAGGTCATGGCCGCGTACGCGTACCGCAACGTGCGCACGCCCATCGTCGAGCAGACGCACCTGTTCGTGCGCGGATTGGGCGCGGTAACCGACGTGGTGGAAAAGGAAATGTACTCGTTCGATGACCGCGCCGACAAGCGCGGCACGGCCGAGCAGCTGAGCCTGCGGCCGGAGAACACGGCCGGCGTCGTGCGCGCAACCATAGAGCACAACCTGCTCTACGATGGCGGCAAGCGCCTGTATTACATGGGCCCCATGTTCCGCCGCGAGCGGCCGCAGCGCGGCCGCTACCGGCAGTTCCACCAGGTCGGCGCCGAGGCGCTGGGCTTTGGCGAGCCGGCGCTGGACGCCGAGATCATCCTGCTGGCCGCACAGCTGTGGTCCGAGCTGGGCCTGTCCGACTGGCGGCTGGAGCTCAACTGCCTGGGCGAACCGGACGAGCGTCGCGCACACCGAGCGGCCTTGATTGCCTACTTCGAGCAGCACGAGCACGCGCTGGACGCCGACGCCCGGCGCAGGCTGCACAGCAACCCGCTGCGCATCCTGGACACCAAGAACCCGGACATGCAGGCGCTGGTCGAGGGCGCACCGCGCCTCATGGATTACCTGGGCGAAGCGTCGCGAGCGCACTTTGACGCCGTGCAGCAGCTGCTGGCCGCGGCCGGGCTCGCGTATTCGATCAACCCGCGGCTGGTGCGCGGGCTGGACTACTACAACCTGACCGTATTCGAGTTCGTCACCGACCGGCTTGGCGCGCAGGGCACCATCTGCGGCGGCGGCCGCTACGACTACCTCATAGCGCAGATTGGCGGCAAGCCGGCGCCGGCCGTGGGCTGGGCGCTGGGCGTCGAGCGCGTGCTGGAGTTGCTGGGCGACGCTGGGGGCGCTGCGGATCCGGCCGCACCGGACGCGTACGCCGTGATCCCCGATCCCAGCCGGCTGGACGCCGTGCTGCCCTGCCTGCAGGCGCTGCGCGCCGCGGGCGTGCACGTGCAGATGCACGGCGGCGGCAGCGGCAGCTGGGGCAGCATGAAGAGCCAGCTCAAGCGGGCCGATGCGTCTGGTGCGCGCTTTGCGCTCATTTTTGGCGAGCGCGAGCTGCAGCAGGGCCAGGTGGCGGTCAAGGCGCTGCGCGACGGCAGTGGCGAGCAGACGCTGCAGCCGCTGGCGCAGCCGGGACAATGGGCCGGTCGCCTAAAATCTGCGCGTTGATGCGGCACGCGTCTGCGGCCGCGCCTTGGGCGTCTTGGATGCGGTGGCCCCGCATGGCGCCAAATTTTGTGGAATGACATGGCAAGAAATACGCTGGACGTCCAGGAACAGGAACAGCTGGAGGCGCTCAAGGGTTTCTGGGCGCGCTTTGGCGACTACATCACCTGGGCGCTGATCATCGTGCTGGGCGGCTACGCCGCGTTCAACGGCTGGAACTACTGGCAGGCGCGGCAGGGCGCCAAGGCGGCGGTGCTGTACGCCGAGCTCGAGCGCAGCGTGCACGCGGACGACGTCAAGCACCTGGAGCAGGTGATCGGCGACATGAAGTCGCGCTACGGCCGGACCACGTACGCCGCGTACGGCGCGCTGCTGGCGGCCAGCGCATTCCAGGAGCACGACCAGCCGGCGCAGAGCAAGGAGCAGCTGGCCTGGGTCGCCGACAAGGCGCCCGACGATGGCCTGCGCGCGATTGCGCGGCTGCGGCTGGCGTCGCTGCAGATTGGCGCCGAGGAGTACGATGCGGCGCTGCAGACGCTGTCCAAGCGCATGCCGCCGCAGTTTGCCGCGCTGGCGGCCGACCGCCGCGGCGACGTGTACCGGCTGCAGGGCAAGCGCAGCGAGGCCGTCGCCGAGTACCGCCAGGCGTACGCAAAGCTGGCGCAGCAGGACACGGACTATCAACAGGTGGTTGGCATCAAGCTGAATGCGCTGGGCGTTGATCCGGATGCCGCGCACAAGACGGAGACAGGCTGATGGACAGATCCAGGAGACGGCTACTCGTGGGCACGGCACAGGTGCTGGGCGCGGGCTGGCTGGGCGCCACGCTGGCCGGTTGCGCCGGCGGATCGGCGCGCCCGGAGCCCGATCCGTTGCCGCGGGAGATGGGCACGCTGGGCGTGCGCCAGGTGTGGACGGCGCAGCTGTCCGCCAAGATCGGCTATCCGCTGCAGGTGGCCGCCCTGGCCGACCGCGTCGTGCTGGCGGGCGACGACGGCCAGGTGCTGACGCTGGACGCGGGCAGCGGGCGCGAGCTGGCGCGGGCCAGCGCGGGCGCCGCGCTCAACGCCGGCGTTGGCAGCGACGGCCGCATTGCGGCCGTGGTCACGCGCACCAACGAGGTGGCTGCGTTGCAGGGCGGGCAGCTGCTGTGGCAGCGCCGGCTGGGCACGCAGGCGTACACTGCGCCGCTGGTGGCCGGCGGGCGCATTTTCGTGCTGGGCGCCGACCGCTCGCTGACCGCGTTTGACGCGGCCGGTGGCGCGCGCCTGTGGCACGTGGAGCGTCGCTCGGATCCGCTGGTGCTGCGGCAGGGCGGGCTGCTCATGCCGGTGGGCAACACGCTGGTGGCCGGGCTGTCCGGGCGCATGGTGGGGGTCAATCCGGATACCGGCGACATCCTCTGGGAAGCGCCCATCGCGTCGGCGCGCGGCGTCAACGACATAGAAAAGCTGATCGACCTGGTGGGCGGCGTGTACCGCCAGCAGGACATGGTTTGTGCCCGCGCGTTTGACGCGGCCATCGGCTGCGTGGACACCTCGCGCGGGGCCACGCTGTGGACCACGCCCGCGCACGGCGTCACGGGGATCACCGGCGACGCCCAGCGGCTGTACGGCGTCGAGTCCGACGGCCGCGTGCGCGCCTGGCACGTGGCCGATGGCTCGCGCGCCTGGGTCAATGACCAACTGCAGTGGCGCCGCCTGGGCGCGCCGCTGCTGCTTGGGCGCAGCGTGATCATCGGGGACGAGGACGGGGCGGTCTACCTGCTCGACGGCGCCGAGGGCACGCTGCTGGGCCGCGTCGGGACCGACAAGTCCGGCGTGGCGGCCGCGCCGGTGACGGCTGCCGGCACGCTGGTCGTCGCCACGCGCAGCGGCCGCGTCTATGGCTTTCGCACGTCCTGAGCGCCGGCTGGTCGTGCCCGGACCATGAAGCCCGTCGTTGCCCTGGTGGGACGCCCGAACGTGGGCAAGTCCACGCTGTTTAACCGGCTCACCCGGAGCCGGAGTGCACTGGTGGCTGACTATCCGGGGCTGACCCGCGACCGCCATTACGGACAGGCGGCGCTGGACGGGCGCGAATACATCGTCATAGACACCGGCGGCTTCGAGCCGGATGCCCGCTCCGGCATCTTCCACGTCATGGCCGGGCAGACGCGGCAGGCGGTGGCCGAAGCCGACGTGGTGCTCTTCATGGTCGACGTGCGGGCCGGGCTGTCGGCACAGGACCATGAGATTGCCGGCTGGCTGCGCCGCCTGGGCAAGCCGGCGCTGCTGGTTGCGAACAAGGCCGAAGGGATGCAGGGCAGCGCGCACCTGGCCGAATTCTACGAACTGGGGCTGGGCGAGGTCATCCCCATTTCCGCCAGCCACGGCCAGGGCCTGCACGGCCTGCTCGAGGCTGCGCTGGATCACGTGGACGCGGCTGCCGAGCCGCTGCCCGACGCCGCGCCGGACGATGACCAGGACGCGCCCATCCGGCTCGCCGTGGCCGGCCGCCCCAACGTGGGCAAGTCCACGCTGATCAACAGCTGGCTGGGCGAGGACCGCATGGTGGTCTTTGACGAGCCCGGGACCACGCGCGACGCCATTGTCGTGCCGTTCCAGCGCAAGGGCCAGCACTTCGAGCTCATAGACACGGCAGGATTGCGACGCCGGCGGCGGGTGTTCGAGGCCGTCGAGAAATTCTCCGTGGTCAAGACACTGCAGGCCATAGAAAACGCGCACGTGGTGGTCCTCATGCTCGACGCCACCGAAGGCGTGACCGACCAGGACGCGCACATTGCCGCATTCATCCTGGAGTCAGGTCGGGCGGTGGTGCTGGCGGTCAACAAGTGGGATGCGGTGGATGATTACCAGCGCGAGCTCGTGCGCCGCTCGCTGCAGGCGCGGCTGGCGTTCCTGCGCTTTGCGCAGCTGCATTTCATTTCCGCGCAGAGGCGGCAGGGGCTGGGGCCGCTGTGGAGCTCCATCCTGCAGGCGTACCGCTCGGCCGCGTGCAAGATGCCCACGCCCAAGCTGACGCGCCTGTTGCAGGAGGCCGTGCGCTTCCAGGCGCCCCGGCGCTCGGGCATGTACCGGCCCAAGCTGCGTTATGCGCACCAGGGCGGCTCCAACCCGCCGCTGATCATCATTCACGGCAATTCGCTGGAGGGCGTCTCCGATGCCTACAAGCGGTTCCTGGAAGGGCGATTCCGCCAGGAGTTCGACCTGACCGGAACGCCGCTGCGCATCGAATTCAAGACCTCGGGCAATCCCTACGACCGGCGCCGCAGCTGACGCCGCATCGTGCCTCGCGCCAGCGCCAGCAGGCAGGCGCGCAGCGGGACGCATTTGACCGGCCGGCGCATGCAAATCCCTTGCAATCGTGCCCTTCATCCATATCTGCAAAGATTGATTCGCTACACAACACGGAGAATATCGTGAATAACAAAGGCCAGCTCTTGCAAGATCCGTTTTTGAACACGTTGCGGCGGGAACACATCCCGGTATCCGTCTACCTCATCAACGGCATCAAGCTGCAGGGCCAGATCGAGTCGTTTGACCAGTACGTGCTGCTGTTGCGCAACACGGTCACGCAAATGGTGTACAAGCACGCCATCTCCACGGTCGTTCCTGGCCGGCCCGTCAATTTCCCGGTGGCGCCCGAAGGCGAAGACAAATGAATGTCTTGCTGCGGATCCGCATGCGTCATGGCGCGCCGGTTGCCGCTGCCCGGGCGGGCGGCGGCATGTTGAATGCCGGCCTGCCGCGCCGGTGCTGCTGACTTGCCCGCATTGGCGTCCCCCGCGACCCTCCTCATAGGCGTTGACTTTGGCAACGCCTGGTTTGACCCGCAGCTGCAGGAGCTGGGGCTGCTGGCCGAGACCGCCGGGCTCCAGCCCGTGGCCCGGCTGACCTGCAAGCGGCGCGCGCCCGATGCGGCGCTGTTTGTCGGCCGCGGCAAGACCGAGGAAATTCGCGAGCTGGCCGAGGCGCATGGCGCGGCCGAGGTGCTGTTCGACCAGGCGCTCTCGCCGGTACAGCAGCGCAACCTCGAGCGGGCGATCGGGTTGCCGGTCAACGACCGCACGCTGCTCATCCTGCAGATCTTTGCGCAGCGGGCGCGCAGCGCCGAGGGCAAGCTGCAGGTGGAGCTGGCGCGGCTGCAGTACCTGAGCACGCGCCTGGTGCGCCGCTGGACGCACCTGGAGCGCCAGCAGGGCGGCATCGGCACGCGCGGCGGACCGGGCGAGGCACAGATCGAACTGGACCGGCGCATGATAGCCACGGCCATAGGTCGTGCCAAGCGGCGCCTGGCCAAGCTCAAGAAGCAGCGCGCCACGCAAAGGCGGCAGCGCCTGCGCCAGGGCACGTTCAACATATCGCTGGTGGGCTACACCAACGCAGGCAAGTCCACGCTGTTCAACGCGCTGGTCAAGGGTGAGGCCTGGACGGCGGACCAGCTCTTTGCCACGCTGGACACGACCACGCGCAAGCTATACTTGGAAGCTGCCGAGACCTCGGTTGCCCTGTCCGATACCGTGGGGTTCATCCACGATCTGCCACACGGGCTGGTCGAGGCATTTGCAGCAACGTTGCAGGAGGCCTCTGACGCCGACTTGCTGATCCACGTGGTGGATGCGGCAAGCCCGGATTTCCGCCAGCAGATGGCCGATGTGCAGCGGGTCCTGCAGGAGATTGGCGCGGCCGACGTGCCACGCCTTCTTGTTTTCAACAAACTGGATACCCTGGCGCCGGAACAGGTGCCGCTGCGCATGCGCGATGTCGTGGAAGAGAACGGACAGCCTGTGGTACGCCTGTTCCTGAGCGCGACCACGGGCCGCGGGCTGGATGCCTTGCGTGACGAGCTGGCGCAGCGCGTGACCGCCGCGACCAGCGCCGGCAGCCACGGCGCAGACCCCGCGTTTGGGCACAATACTGGCTACTCAGCTGAAAGTGGATGGAATGACTGACCGTTTGAGCCCGCGCGGCCCGATCCGCAGAACACCCTGGCCGCGTCTGGCGCGGGCGCCTTGGCGCGCCGGCCGGGATTCGGACAATGGTGACGAGCAGCGGCCCGACGAGCCATCCCGGCCGCGGCCCGACCGCGGCGGCCACCAGGGGCCGCCGGACCTGGACGAGCTGTGGAATGACTTCAACCGCAAGCTGGGCAACCTGTTTGGCGGCGGGCGCGGTGGCCGTGGCTACCGGCGGCCCGGCTCGGGCGGACCGGGCGGCGGGGGCGGCCATTTCCGGCCCAGTGCCAAGGGTGCCGGCATCGGCGCGGTGCTGGTGATCCTGGCGCTGCTGGCCGTCTGGCTGGCCTCGGGCATCTTCATCGTCCGCGAGGGCGAGCGCGCCGTGGTCACGACCTTTGGAAAGTTTGACGGCGTGCGCGGGCCCGGCCTGAACTGGCGCATGCCTTACCCCATCCAGCGCCACGAAACCGTCCGCTTCTCGCAGATCCGCTCGGTTGACGTGGGCGGCGACGACATCATCAAGAGCACGGGCCTGCGCGAGTCGGCCATGCTGACTGCCGACGAGAACATCGTCGAGATCAAGTTTGCCGTGCAGTACCGGCTCAATGACGCGCGCGACTACCTGTTCGAGAGCAAGAGCCCGGACGCGGCGGTCGTGCAGGTGGCCAAGAGCGCGGTGCGCGAAGTGGTCGGCAAGATGAGCATGGACACGGCGCTGGCCGAGGAGCGCGACCAGATCGCGCCGCGCGTGCGCACCGTCATGCAGGACATCCTGGACCAGTACAAGGTGGGCATAGAAGTGGTGGCGGTCAACATGCAGGATGGCGGCGTGCGTCCGCCCGAGCAGGTGCAGGATGCCTTTGACGACGTGCTCAAGGCCGGACAGGAGCGCGAGCGCATCAAGAACGAAGCGCAGGCCTACGCCAACGACGTGGTGCCGCGCGCCGTTGGTACGGCGGCGCGGTTGACGCAGCAGTCCGAAGGCTACAAGGCGCGCATCGTGGCGCAGGCCGAAGGTGATGCGTCGCGCTTCGAGGCGGTGCTGGACGAGTATGAAAAGGCGCCCCGCGTCACGCGCGACCGCATGTACATAGACGCGCTGGAGCAGGTCTACGCGGGCGCAAGCAAGGTCATCATAGACAGCGACTCGGGCAACAGCCTGATGTACCTGCCGCTGGACAGGCTCATGGAGCAGTCGGGGCAGTCGGCGTCGCGCAAGAAGAGCAGCGAGACGGTGGACACCGAGTCCCTGCCTGGCGCCGTGCCGCCCGCGTCCGAGATCCGCACACATGTCGAAGATGCGCGCAGCCGCGCCGACGCGCGCAGCCGCAGTCGCGACTCGAGCCGCTGAGCGCCGGGAGAGATCAACATGAACAAACTGGGTTTCATCGGCGCCGCCGTCATCGTCATCGTGGGGCTGGTCGCGTCCATGCTCTTTGTCGTCGACCAGCGCCAGTTTGGCGTGGTCTACCAGTTCGGCGAGGCGCAGAAGATCATCGTCGACCCGGGACTGAACTGGAAGTTGCCTGCTCCCATACAGACCGTCAGCTACGTCGACAAGCGCCTGCTGACGCTGGAGAGCCGGGAGAACGAGCCGCTGCTCACCGCCGAGAAGCAGCGCGTGCTGGTCGAGTGGTACCTGCGCTGGCGCATCAGCGATCCGCTGGAATACATCCGCAACGTGGGGCTGGACGAGAGCGCCGGCTCGCTGCAGCTGAACCGGGTCATGCGCGACGCGGTGCAGGAGGAAATCAACCGCCGCACGGTCAAGGAGCTGATTGCCGCACAGCGCGAGACGCTGATGGCCGACGTCAAGGCCGCGGTGATCAAGGCCGTCCAGCGTGGCAACCCCTGGGGCATAGACATCATTGACGTGCGCATCACGCGCGCCGACTATGTGGCGTCGATCACGGAATCGGTGTACAGGCGCATGCAGGCCGAGCGCCAGCGCGTGGCCAATGAGCTGCGCTCCACGGGGGCGGCCGAAGGCGAGCAGATCCGTGCCGAAGCCGATCGCCAGGTCGAGGTCACCATTGCCGACGCGTACCGCGGGGCGCAGACGACGCGCGGTGAAGGCGACAGCGTGGCCAACAAGACCTACGCCAAGGCCTTTGAGCGTGACCCGGACTTTGCCGAGTTCTACCGCAGTCTCAACGCGTACAAGGACAGCATCGGCCAGCCGGGCGACCTGCTGGTCATCGACCCCAAGACCTCGGACTTTTTCAACAGCATGCGCGACAGCGGCTCGCGGCACTGAGTGCGGCGCGGAATCCGGCCATGACGGGCAAGCTTCTGGTTGCGGCGCTGGGGCTGGCGCTCGTGCTCGAGGGCCTGATGCCGCTGCTGCTGCCCGATGCCTGGCGCCGCGCCTTCACGCAACTGCTGCAGCTGCGTGACGGGCAGATCCGCTTCTTTGGCCTGGTCAGCATCGCGCTGGGGCTGTTCATCATCCTGCTGGCGCGCTGACAGCGCAGGCGCCACCGATACAATGGCCGCTTCAATGGCTACGCAAGAATCCTGCCGTGTCTGCCTGGCTGCTGCCCGATTCCATTGCTGACGTGCTGCCCAACGGGGCAGCGAGCATAGAGCACCTGCGTCGCGGGCTGCTCGACACCGCGCGCAGCTACGGCTACGAGCTGGTGATTCCACCGGTGGTGGAATACCTGGAGTCGCTGCTCACCGGCACCGGCGAGGCGCTGGGACTGCAAACCTTCAAGCTGGTGGACCAGCTCTCGGGCCGCATGCTGGGCGTGCGCGCTGACAGCACGCCGCAGGTGGCGCGCATGGACGCGCACCTGCTCTCGCGCAACGGCATTGCCCGCCTGTGCTACTGCGGCCCGGTGCTGCACACGCGTCCCGAGCGGGCGCTGGCCACGCGCGAGCCCCTGCAACTGGGCGCGGAGATCTACGGCAGCAGCCGCATCGAGGCCGACCTGGAAATCCTGCACCTGGCGCTGGACTGCCTGCACGTGGCGGCGGTCTCGGACCTGCACCTGGACCTGGCCGACGTGCGCATCGTGCAGGCGCTGCTGGCAGCGGCCGCAGCCGATGCGCCCACGCAGGACGCAGTGCACCGTGCGCTCGACGCCAAGGACGCCAGCGCGCTGGCCGCGGCAAGCCAGGCCCTGCCGGCAGCTTCGCAGCAGCAGCTGCAGGCGCTGGTGGGCCTGTACGGCGACACCACGGTGCTGGATGAAGCGGGGCGGCTGCTTGGTGGCGTGCCCGGTGTGAGCGCCGCGCTTGCCGACCTGCGGTGGCTGGTTGAACGGCTGCACGACATGGCGGACGTGACCATGGGCCTGGACCTGTCCGACGCCAGCGGCTGGGGCTATTACACGGGCCCGCGTTTTTCTGTTTACTCGCGTGACGCGCGCGACGCCGTGCTCCGCGGCGGGCGCTACGATGGCGTGGGCGCCGCCTTTGATCCCCGACAGGGCGCGCGGCCGGCCGCGGGCTTCAGCCTGGATCTCAAGCAGCTTGCCGAGGTGGCCGCGCCGGCGCCAGCCGCAACCGCGGTGCGTGCCGCGTGGCACGCCTCGCCGGACTGGGCCCGCGCGGTGGCCGAGCTGCGCGCCCGCGGCGAGATCGTGGTCTGCGTCCTGCCGGGGCACGAGTCCGAGCGCGGCCAGCTCACGTGCACGCGCGAGCTGGTCCGCGATGAGGCGGGCCGCTGGCAGGTGGTTGCCTGTTGATGCGAACCTCCCCGGGCGGCGGTCCGCGCTCCGCGGCCGCGCGGGCGGACAACCCGCGCGTGGCTGCTGCGGCCCGGGCCCAGCCGCAAACTTGAAGAATCTGCAAAGGAACAGGCGTGACAACTGCAAGGAACGTCGTTGTTGTCGGGACCCAGTGGGGTGACGAGGGCAAGGGCAAGCTGGTCGACTGGCTGACCGAGTCCGCCGGCGGCGTGATCCGCTTCCAGGGCGGGCACAACGCCGGCCACACCATCGTCATTGGTGGCGAGACCACCGCGCTGCACCTGATCCCCAGCGGCATCCTGCGTCCGGGCGTGACCTGCTACATCGGCAACGGCGTGGTGCTGTCGCTGACCAAGCTGATCGAGGAAATCAGGCAGCTTGAGGCCGCCGGCGTTTCCGTGCGCGAGCGCCTGCGCGTGAGCGAGATCTGTCCGCTCATCCTGCCGCTGCACGCAGCGTTGGACGTCGCGCGCGAAGCGCACCTGGAAAAGAGCAGCGGCACGCGCATAGGCACCACCGGGCGGGGCATAGGCCCCGCGTACGAGGACAAGGTCGCGCGCCGGGCGCTGCGCGCGCAGGACCTGCGCAACCCCACGCGGTTTGCAGCCCGGCTCAGGGACCTGCTGGCGCTGTACAACCACGTGCTCACCAACATGCTGGGCGCCGGGCCGCTGGCGTTCCAGCCCATCTTTGACGAGGCCATGCGCCAGGCCGAAACCGTGCTGCCGCTGCTCGCCGACGTGTCGGCCGAACTGCACCAGGCGCAGCAGGCGGGCGCCAACCTGCTCTTTGAAGGCGCGCAGGGGACCATGCTGGACATAGACCACGGCACGTACCCGTACGTGACGTCAAGCAACTGCGTTGCCGGCAACGCGGCTGCGGGCAGCGGCGTGGGCCCCGGCATGCTGCACTACGTCCTCGGAATCACCAAGGCGTACTGCACGCGCGTGGGCAGCGGGCCGTTTCCGACCGAGCTGGACTGGCAGACCCCGGGCACGCCCGGCCACCACATGTCGCACGTGGGCGCGGAGAAGGGCGTCACCACCGGGCGCGACCGGCGCTGCGGCTGGTTCGACGCGGCACTGCTCAAGCGCAGCGCCCAGGTCAACGGGCTGCACGGGCTGTGCATCACCAAGCTGGACGTGCTCGACGGCCTGGAAGAGCTCAAGATCTGCGTCGCCTACGAACTGGAGGGGCGCCGCGTGGACCTGCTTCCGCTGGGCGCCGAGGAAATCGCGCGCTGCACGCCCATCTACGAGGTCATGCCGGGCTGGCACGAGACCACGTTCGGGGTCACCGATTACGCGCGGCTGCCGCGCAACGCGGTCAGCTACCTGCAGCGCATGGAAGCGCTGTGCGGCGTGCCCATCGCGCTGGTCTCCACCGGCCCGGACCGGGACCAGACCATCGTCCTGCGCGACCCCTTTGCGGCCGCCTGATCCACTCCGGAAGCCCCAGATCATGTTGACCCAAGACGGCAAGCACCTGTATGTCAGCTACGACGCCTACCACCGGCTGATCGAGCGGCTGGCCGTGCAGATCTATCGCTCGGGATGGCAGTTCGACACCATCCTGTGCCTGGCCCGCGGCGGCATGCGCCCGGGCGACATCTTGAGCCGCATCTTCGACCTGCCGCTGGCCATCATGTCAACGAGCAGCTACCGCGCCGAGGGCGGCAAGGTGCAGGGACACCTGGACGTGGCGCACTACATCACCACGCCGCAGGGCGAGATCGCGGGCAAGGTGCTGCTGGTCGACGACCTGGCCGACACCGGCGTGACGCTGCAGGTGGTCATAGACCGGCTCCGAAACAACTACGACAAGATCACCGAGCTGCGCAGCGCCGTGCTGTGGACCAAGGAGTCCTCGCGTTTCAAGGCGGATTATTCGGTGCAGTACCTGCCGACCAATCCCTGGATACACCAGCCGTTTGAGAACTACGACGACTGCCCGCCGGAGAAGCTGCTCGCCGAATGGCAGATCTGAGCGCGGCGGCGAGCGGCAGGCGGAAAACGGCCGGGCGCAATACCATGGGGCCATGACACACGCAAGCACCCATCTCATCCACCATCCGTACCGGCCCCCGGCCGGGTTCGACGCCCCGCAGCCGGCGGTGCACAAGGCATCGACGGTGTTCTTTCCCAGCATGGCCGCGGTGCGCCAGCGCAACTGGAAGGACAAGAGTGGCTACACCTATGGGCTGCACGGCACGCCGACCACGTTCCTGCTCGAGGAGCGCATCGCGGCGCTGGAGCACGGCACGCAGTGCGTGCTCGCGCCCAGCGGGCTGGCAGCCATTGCGCTGACCAGCCTGGCACTGCTGCGTCAGGGTGACGAGCTGCTGCTCCCGGACAACGCGTACGGCCCGAACAAGACGCTGGCCGGCGGCGAGCTGGCAAACTGGGGAATCACGCACCAGCTCTACGACGCGCTGGACGTGGCCGATCTGGCCGCGCGCATTACCGACCGGACAAGGCTGGTCTGGCTGGAAGCGGCCGGATCCGTGACGCTGGAGTTCCCCGACCTCATCGCGCAGGCGCGCCTGTGCCGCGAGCGCGGCGTGCTGAGCGCGCTGGACAGCACCTGGGCCGCGGGGCTGGCGTACAACGCCTTTGACCTGGACGGCAGCGGCGTGGGCGTGGACGTCGCGGTGCAGGCGCTGACCAAGTACCCCAGCGGCGGCGGTGACGTGCTCATGGGCAGCGTCGTCACGCGCGATGCCGAGCTGCACCAGCAGCTCAAGCTGGCGCACATGCGGCTGGGCCTGGGCATCTCCGGCAACGACGCCGAGGCCGTGCTGCGCGCGCTGCCCAGCCTGGCACTGCGCTACCGCCAGCAGGACCAGGCGGCGCGCCAGCTGGCCGCCTGGTGCGCGCGGCAGCCGCAGTTCGCGCAGGTCCTGCACCCCGCGCTGGACGCAGCGCCCGGCCATGCGCACTGGCAACAGGTCTGCGGCCACGCCGAGCAGCGCGGCAGCGGCGCCGCGGCCGGGCTCTTCAGCGTGGTCGTGGACCCGCGCTACAGCAGCGCGCAGGTCGATGCCTTTTGCGATGCCCTGCAGCTGTTCCGGCTCGGCTACAGCTGGGGCGGCCCCATCAGCCTGGCCATGGCGTACGACCTGGCCAGCATGCGCAACCCCTGGCCGGCGCACCTGGCGCGCGGCACCGTGGTGCGGCTGGCCACCGGGCTGGAAGACGTG
>JALOAS010000148.1 GCA_023228705.1 Ottowia sp.
CACCTACCCGAAAACCAATCATTGTGAAAAACCCCACTTTTAGCCCGCTCCCAGAGCCAGATAAAAAGGTAGGGGTAAGAATCTATTTGACCCGACTTAGGGGGTTGAGACAATAAATCATCCCCCTCATTGATAATTATTGGATATGTAAGAATCTATTTGACCCGACTTAGGGGGTTGAGACATTTGACCAATCTTTGGTCATGAGTGATTTCGCCATTATGTAAGAATCTATTTGACCCGACTTAGGGGGTTGAGACTAAGAAATCTCTTACCAATATGGTAAGAAATCTCTTGTAGTAAGAATCTATTTGACCCGACTTAGGGGGTTGAGACCCAAGCGAAGAGTTGCTTGTGGTGAGTATTTCATATCCCGTAAGAATCTATTTGACCCGACTTAGGGGGTTGAGACTGTTTATCCCCGATAGGTTCGATGCTTGTTACCCTGTATGTAAGAATCTATTTGACCCGACTTAGGGGGTTGAGACTATGATCTTGTCTCTGTTCTGAATTTATCGGGGTATGGTAAGAATCTATTTGACCCGACTTAGGGGGTTGAGACTTTAATAATTATTGGATATCCTTTTCATGATATCCTCGTAAGAATCTATTTGACCCGACTTAGGGGGTTGAGACTGTAATTTGGTGTGCGATGATCCCGAGTTTCTCGGGAGTAAGAATCTATTTGACCCGACTTAGGGGGTTGAGACTCTAGATCATTGATATTTTCTTGGAATTCTTCGAATTCGTAAGAATCTATTTGACCCGACTTAGGGGGTTGAGACTTTTTAAAAATTTTTTTGGAGACACTCAACTACGTAAGAATCTATTTGACCCGACTTAGGGGGTTGAGACTGGGTGGATCCATCTTTACGATCGTAGAGAGGTCTACGGTCGTAAGAATCTATTTGACCCGACTTAGGGGGTTGAGACACTGGCAGTATTTCTCAATATCCCTAGGGTAGACCCTAGGGGTAAGAATCTATTTGACCCGACTTAGGGGGTTGAGACGTATAAGTGCCACTACGAAAGAACATCCCACTTAAGTGGTAAGAATCTATTTGACCCGACTTAGGGGGTTGAGACACAGTGTGGGCACTTGATCTCTTTTACAAAGTTATTAGTAAGAATCTATTTGACCCGACTTAGGGGGTTGAGACTTTCTCTATCCAACCTTAATATGTAATGGCCTGTCCCCGTAAGAATCTATTTGACCCGACTTAGGGGGTTGAGACCTTTACTAAAGAAGTAATAAAGTCTACCCCCCACCCCTTTGTAAGAATCTATTTGACCCGACTTAGGGGGTTGAGACATAGTTGCTTGTGCTTGCGCTTGTGACATACTCACCGTAAGAATCTATTTGACCCGACTTAGGGGGTTGAGACTTTACAATATTTTCTATCCTATAAGGATAGGATTTGAGTAAGAATCTATTTGACCCGACTTAGGGGGTTGAGACGAAAAAAGGGGCTTAGAAAGCCCCTTCTACTAAACCCATCACCGTAAGAATCTATTTGACCCGACTTAGGGGGTTGAGACTTTTTATTCTCAATTCTTAACAACATACCTTCGGGGATGTAAGAATCTATTTGACCCGACTTAGGGGGTTGAGACGAAGCAGATTCACCAATGACCTTAACTGAGTCCTTGTGTAAGAATCTATTTGACCCGACTTAGGGGGTTGAGACCAGCGTTTTTTGGAAGGCCATTACGGCTTCCATTAGTGTAAGAATCTATTTGACCCGACTTAGGGGGTTGAGACTTATTAGGGTTCAATCAAGAACATGATAGTCATACTAGTAAGAATCTATTTGACCCGACTTAGGGGGTTGAGACATAATGTGTGTGTTTTTCATAACATTTTCAACCCATCGTAAGAATCTATTTGACCCGACTTAGGGGGTTGAGACGTTGTTGAAATCAACTAATTTTACTTCTACAAAGTAATGTAAGAATCTATTTGACCCGACTTAGGGGGTTGAGACTACTTCCTTGCATAAGGGAAGCAGCTTTGGGCGCGTAAGAATCTATTTGACCCGACTTAGGGGGTTGAGACACTATTACGTTCATTTTTAAATCTCCATTTGTTTTGTAAGAATCTATTTGACCCGACTTAGGGGGTTGAGACAGAGAAATCTTATACTTTTTTTATTTTAGAACCACTCGTAAGAATCTATTTGACCCGACTTAGGGGGTTGAGACATTATTATATATTTTAAGTAGTACTTCTTCGTCATTTGTAAGAATCTATTTGACCCGACTTAGGGGGTTGAGACATCATCAGCAAATATTATTTGGAAAAGGATTGTTTGGTAAGAATCTATTTGACCCGACTTAGGGGGTTGAGACTTTTTGGTGATGTAGCCCTTCATATGGGCATTCATCACCGTAAGAATCTATTTGACCCGACTTAGGGGGTTGAGACTTTGATTACCCACTCCTTCGGCTATGCTGCCGTCGGGTAAGAATCTATTTGACCCGACTTAGGGGGTTGAGACATGAGAATTTAAGTTCTGTTTGACACTCATAACAGTGTCGTAAGAATCTATTTGACCCGACTTAGGGGGTTGAGACATAACTTCAACGTCCTCTACATGAGCAGTTTAACGTCGTAAGAATCTATTTGACCCGACTTAGGGGGTTGAGACGGTTTCCTGGAATTCGCATTCCAGGAAAACAGCCTCTTCTGTAAGAATCTATTTGACCCGACTTAGGGGGTTGAGACAGTTCTAGGGGGGTCATTACGATGGGGTTACCATCGAAGTAAGAATCTATTTGACCCGACTTAGGGGGTTGAGACTGTGTTTTACAGTGGCTGATTCAACGACGATATCATCGTAAGAATCTATTTGACCCGACTTAGGGGGTTGAGACTAGGGTCATTGCTGCGTTTTGGACTCTTATCAATGGTAAGAATCTATTTGACCCGACTTAGGGGGTTGAGACTTTATATCTAAAAATTTTACTTCCATTATATCCTCGTAAGAATCTATTTGACCCGACTTAGGGGGTTGAGACAATAGTGTCCTCTTCCCCCGATAAGAGGACACTGTTTAGTAAGAATCTATTTGACCCGACTTAGGGGGTTGAGACACTAGGAGGGGTTGTTGAATAGTCTCCGCCAGCCCCCGTAAGAATCTATTTGACCCGACTTAGGGGGTTGAGACTTATACTTATTCATTGTTTAACCCCCTTAGGGAAGGGGGCTGGTAAGAATCTATTTGACCCGACTTAGGGGGTTGAGACCACTCAACTAGGAGGGGTTGTTGAATAGTCTCCGCCAGCGTAAGAATCTATTTGACCCGACTTAGGGGGTTGAGACTTAAATCCCTATATAAGGGATTATGAAAATGTATCTTCAGTAAGAATCTATTTGACCCGACTTAGGGGGTTGAGACTTAGAACTACTTCTAGCTCACCCCCGTTGATTCTTTCGTAAGAATCTATTTGACCCGACTTAGGGGGTTGAGACTTTAAAGACTCTCCAACCTATTGTTCTACCCCTGTACTGTAAGAATCTATTTGACCCGACTTAGGGGGTTGAGACCAATGGGTCCAGCTCTATTCTGCTTGCCATGTTGTCCTCGTAAGAATCTATTTGACCCGACTTAGGGGGTTGAGACTTGAACACTCTGCCACAGTTTCGATGATATTAGATTTGTAAGAATCTATTTGACCCGACTTAGGGGGTTGAGACGTACATATCACCGAATGCCTCCACCAGCCCTCTTCCCTGTAAGAATCTATTTGACCCGACTTAGGGGGTTGAGACATAAATGCCGTTAGGTTTTTGGGAGATTTCTAAATATCTGTAAGAATCTATTTGACCCGACTTAGGGGGTTGAGACAAATTATTTTCTCGATGAATGTTCCAGTGACCTTCATCTGTAAGAATCTATTTGACCCGACTTAGGGGGTTGAGACACTTTACAGCCGCTTCAAACTCTTTGTCTCCATTCGAGTAAGAATCTATTTGACCCGACTTAGGGGGTTGAGACATGGAAACGAAACTCCACTGGCCACCCGTTACGGGTGGGTAAGAATCTATTTGACCCGACTTAGGGGGTTGAGACAAACAGCCTCTTCTAGAGGCTGTTTTTCTTTTTCTTTTGTGTAAGAATCTATTTGACCCGACTTAGGGGGTTGAGACCCTGGAAGTCTTCAACTTCCAGGAAAACAGCCTCTTCTAGTAAGAATCTATTTGACCCGACTTAGGGGGTTGAGACTTTTCTATTTTTATTTTAACTTCCATATCTCCTCCTTTCGTGTAAGAATCTATTTGACCCGACTTAGGGGGTTGAGACTTCTAGAGGCTGTTTTTTCTTTTTTTTCTTTTGTCATGGTAGTAAGAATCTATTTGACCCGACTTAGGGGGTTGAGACTTATAGAGTGGTCATTGAATGACCACTCTATGATTTCGTAAGAATCTATTTGACCCGACTTTGGGGGTTGAGACATAATCCTCCTGATACATATTACAGTACAGTAGTATTGTAAGAATCTATTTGACCCGACTTAGGGGGTTGAGACTCAAGACTTGATTCCCCACTCCTTCGGCAATAGTGCCGTAAGAATCTATTTGACCCGACTTAGGGGGTTGAGACGTAAGGACTTCTTCTATTTCCATTTTTTTGCACTCTGTAAGAATCTATTTGACCCGACTTAGGGGGTTGAGACAAGCCGTCGAGTTCGGCTAAGCTTGTAACAGTAATGTAAGAATCTATTTGACCCGACTTAGGGGGTTGAGACATAGTGCCGTCGGATGGA